>NZ_JADPKH010000053.1:0-319981 GCF_023073835.1 Bradyrhizobium sp. 153
GCTTGAACAGCAGCGCCTCGGAAATAGCAGCGGCGGCCGCCACGCTCTTGGTCGTGGTGCCGTTATAGCCGTGTCGGGCAAAGCAACGTTTCGCGGCACCGAGGATCAATTGACGCCTCAGGTCGCTCGTCATACGCAATGAGCTCATGCTAGTGAGTAAGCACTCACCCACGCAAAAGTCAAGCACTATGCTGCATCGCAACCTCTAGATTGGGTCGAAACTGGCTCGCGCACACGGCGCACGAGCAGGACGACGACATCGGCAAGGCCGGCCCTAAATCGGCCGGAAGCCCAGGTCGCCGCGGAGCCGGTTGACGATGTAGGTCCCGTCCCGGGTCGGCAAGATCCGCTCAACGCTGGCGCTGTCGATCTTCACATTGGCAAAGCGTGGCCCCGCGGAAACGTCGTGGACGGCTTTGGCGAAGGCCTCGACCTCGGCCATGGTCGTGACGGCCCGGCTGTCCTCGATGCCGCAGGCCCGGGCGATGCCGACGAGGTCGGCAGCCGCGAAGGTGTGGCTGGTCTGGCCGCCGGTCTCGCCATAGGCCTCGTTGTCGAGCACGACGATGGAGAGATTGGCCGGCTTCTGCAGCCCGATGGTGGCCAAACTGCCCATGCCCATCAGCATCTCGCCATCACCGGTGATGACCAGCACCGGCAGCTTTGGCTGCGCCAGCGCGAGCCCGAGCCCGATCATCGCAGCTCCGCCCATGCCACCCCAGAGATAGAAGTTGCGCGCGTGGTCGCCGGCCGCGCACATGTCGTTGGTGGAGGCACCCAAGCCGCCAATCGCGATCACATCCTTGCGCTCCGCGAGCAGCGTGGACACCACTTGGCGGCGGTCGAGGAGATTGGCCTTGCTCATTTGGTGAAAACCTTGGCACCGATCAGGCGCTGCGACAGAAGGACGGCGGTGGGAGTGAGTGCGTTATAGGCCTGCGCTGCGGCCGCCTCCAGCACGGCCGGCACCTCGGCCGGGTTCGAGGCGCGCAGCACCTTGACGCCGGAAAGCTCGAACACCCCCTGCGTGGTCGACCCCATCGGCACCTGCCACGGATTGAACTCGCCCCACTCGCCCCGCATGGTCACGAGCGTGAGGAACGGAAAGCGCAGGATCGGGATCAGCGACAGCATGTTGATGCAATTGCCGACACCGCTCGACTGCATCAGCAACACGCCGCGCTGTCCGCCCGCCCAGGCGCCGGCGAGAAGTGCCACGCCCTCCTCCTCCGTTGTCAGCGGAATGCCGCGCATCGTGGAGGAAGCCAGCACGCGCTGGATCAGCTTCGAGTGACCGGCATCGGGCACGTACGGCACCTGCCGGACGTCGAAGCGCTGCAATGTCGCGAAAATATCGTCGGGCCAAAGAACACTTGCTTCCGGGGCCGTGTCGGGAGCGTCAGCGCGCGCGTGCATTTTCCTGTCCGGTCAGCTAGCAAAGACGGCGCGACTGTAGACGCATGCGCGCGTCGGCCAGAACAACAAAAACGGCATATCGGCTTTAACCGGCGAGTATAACGGAATGAACGCAGATGCGAAGGAGCTGGCGGCAAGCTTCGATCTCGAGAAGCTGACGCCTGAGTTCTACGACGACCCCCTATCCGACCTACCGTGCACTGCGGGAGAACGAACCGGTCAAACGCCTACCGAACGGCACCGTGTTCCTGACCCGCTATGACGATCTCGTCACCACCTACAAGAACACCAAATCGTTCAGCTCGGACAAGAAGCGCGAGTTCGCGCCGAAATACGGCGACAGCCTGCTCTACGAGCATCACACCACGAGCCTCGTCTTCAACGATCCGCCCTCCCATACCCGCGTGCGCCGCCTGATCATGGGCGCACTGTCGCCTCGCGCCATCGCCGGCATGGAGGGCGACCTCATCAAGCTGGTCGACGGCCTGCTCGACGCCATCGCCGCCAAGGGGGCTTGCGAGCTGATCGAGGACTTTGCCGCCTCCATTCCGATCGAAGTGATCGGCAATCTGCTCGACGTGCCCCACGAGGAACGCGCGCCGCTGCGCGACTGGTCGCTGGCGATCCTGGGTGCGCTCGAACCGGTGGTGTCGCCCGAAGCGGCCGCGCGCGGCAACAGAGCGGTGCAGGACTTCCTCGCCTACCTCGAGACGCTGGTCGCGCGCCGGCGCCGAAAGCCCGGCAATCCCGAGCGCGACGTGCTGACGCGCCTGATCCAAGGAGAAGGGAACGGCGAGGAGAACGGCGAGCGGCTGACCGAGAAGGAGCTGCTGCACAATTGCATCTTCCTGCTCAATGCCGGCCACGAGACCACCACCAACCTGATCGGCAACGGCCTCGTCGCGCTGCACCGCAATCTGGACCAGAAGCAGCGCTTGATCGCCAACCCCGACATGATCAAGACCGCCGTCGAGGAGATGCTGCGCTACGAGAGCTCCAACCAGCTCGGCAATCGGATGACCACGGAGAAGGTCGAGCTCGGCGGCGTCATGCTCGACGCCGGCACCTCGGTGACGCTGTGCATTGGCGCGGCCAACCGCGACCCCGCACAGTTTCCGGAGCCCGAACGCTTCGACATCGCGCGCACGCCGAACCGGCACCTCGCCTTCGCCACGGGCGCGCATCAATGCGCGGGCATGGCCCTGGCGCGGCTGGAAGGCGCGATCGCGATCTCGCGCTTCCTGGCGCGCTTCCCGAACTATGCCGTGACCGGGCAGCCGGTGCGGGGCGGGCGGGTCCGGTTTCGCGGCTTTTTGAGCGTGCCCTGCGCGATCGGATGAAGCCTCCAAACAAAAATGACGAAAACAACCCCATGCACAGTAGGGAACCCTCTGATATTTCTGGCAATCGGGAGGGGCCAACCATCGGACGCATGAAGGCTTCCGAGGCGGCAAGCTGATACCTAGATCAAGTTGAGGGCCGCCGGCGGTGCAGTCGGTTGACGCCCCCGTGCGCGGCAATGGAGTGACGACAGATGAGCTCGTCGGTCCTTGATTTCATCGCAACAGAAGCACGCTTTGGAGCCCACAATTACGAGCCGATCGGGGTCGTCCTGTCCCGCGGCGAAGGTGTCTCGGTGTGGGATACCGAAGGCAACCGTTATCTCGATTGCCTCTCGGCCTATTCGGCGGTCAGCCAGGGCCACTGCCACCCCAAAATTCTGGCAGCACTGGTCGAACAGGCGCACAGGCTGACGCTGACCTCGCGCGCCTTTCACAACGACCAGCTCGCCTTATTCTACGAGGAAATCGCGGCGCTCACCGGCTCCCACAAGGTGCTGCCGATGAACAGCGGCGCCGAGGCGGTCGAAAGCGCGATCAAGTCGGTCCGCAAATGGGGCTACGAGGTGAAGGGCGTGCCGGACGGCCAGGCCGAGATCATCGTTTGCGCCAACAATTTCCATGGACGCACGCTGGGCATCGTCAGCTTTTCCACCGATCCCGAGACACGCACACACTTCGGTCCGTTCGCGCCTGGCTTCAGGATCATCCCGTTCGGGGATGCCGCGGCGCTGGAAGACGCAATCACGCCGAACACCGTCGCCTTTCTGGTCGAGCCGATCCAGGGCGAAGCCGGTGTCGTCATTCCTCCAGCCGGCTATTTCACGAAGGTGCGTCAGCTCTGCACGGCCAACAACGTGATGCTGGTGCTCGACGAGATCCAGACCGGGCTCGGCCGTACCGGCAAGCTGCTCGCCGAACAGCACGAGGGAATCGAGGCGGACGTGACGCTGCTCGGCAAGGCCCTGTCCGGTGGCTTCTACCCCGTGTCGGCCGTGCTCTCGAATAACGACGTGCTCGGGACGCTGAGACCCGGACAGCATGGTTCGACCTTTGGCGGCAATCCGCTTGCCTGCGCGGTGGCGCGCGCGGCGATGCGCGTGCTGGTCGAGGAAGGCATGATCGAGAACGCGGCCAGGCAGGGCGCGCGCTTTCTCGAAGGCTTGAAGGGCATCCGTGCCAACACGATCCGCGAGGTGCGCGGACGCGGCTTGATGCTGGCGGTCGAGCTGCATCCAGAGGCCGGGGGAGCACGCCGTTATTGTGAGGCGCTCCAGGGCAAGGGCATCCTCGCCAAGGATACTCATGAATACACGATCCGCATCGCCCCGCCGCTGGTGATCACCAGCGACCAGGTCGACTGGGCGCTGGAGCGGCTCGCCACCACCCTGACCCAGGATTTCTCTTGAGGCTGCCTGCGTCGGAAGATCGCAATGCCGGCCGCGGTCAAGAACGAACGATCCCGCCATCTGTGCGTTGAAGTTCGTGGGCGATGACGAGCTGGGAGCTAGAACCATGCTTCCGCGTTGCGTTTGCCTTACGGCTTTTTTAGTTGGTGTCTCGGTGCTGGCGACGAGCGCCGGCGCTTTCGCCCAAGGACTCGGACACGGAAGGGGCGGACCACCCGGTCCGGCCGCAGCACCGGCGGCTCGGCCAGCAGCACCACCGGCCATGGCCCATCCGGCGGCGCCGCCAGCCATGGCACGCCCCGCAGCGCCGGCTTTCCATCATCCCCCGGCCATGCAGCGGCCGGCCATGCCGCAGCGACCAGCCATGGCGCCACATCCGGCGCCGCGTATTGCCTCACCGCCACCGCGCCCGTCCCCACATTTCGCTGCACCGCCGCGGGCAGCCCCGCACGTGGTGACACCGCGGCCTGAATTCCATCGGGCGCCGGCAGCACCGCAACGTCCGGCCATGGCGCCTCGGCCAATGCCGCACATCGCGGCCCCATCGCGCCCCAGCGGACCGCCGGCCGCGAGCGAGCGGCTGTCGCGGCGGGATCAGATTGAACAGCGCGCGCAACAGCGCCAGCAGCAAGTCCAGCAGCGTGAGCAGATGGTGCAGCAGCGGCAGCGCGAGATGCTGTCCCGCCAGACGACGGAGCGTCAGACCCGTATCGAACGACTCCAGCAGCGTGTGCAGCAGTTGCAATCGCAAAAGCCGGAAAGCGTGCGGGCGCAACGCCTGCAGCAAAGGACGCTCCAGGCGCAGAACCGCTTGCTTGATCGTGAGCAGCGCGCGCAGCAGAGCGACCTGGCGCGCCAGCAGCGGCTTGGCCTCCAGGCCCCGGCCGCGCGCACCCCGACCACCACGACCACCGCGCAGGCTGCTGAGCGCGGGCGGTTTGCCGCGCGCTTCCGTGAGCAGGCCAATCCGCAGACCCAAGCGGCCCTCCTCACCCGCCAGAGCGGCTGGGCTCCCCGGCAGGCCTGGCGTCACCGCCATCCCGCGGCTTTCGTGGCGTGGCTTGGGCCGGTGTTCTGGCCATACGCCTATTCCGACATTTTCAACTACACGTTCTGGTCCTATGCTTATGAGCCCGGCTATTGGGCGTACGCGTATGACGATTTCGTCGACACCGTGTTCTGGGGCGGTGACGGCCCCTATTCCGCCTATGCCAGCACCAACCCGTATGACTATCCGCAAGCCGGCGGCGGCCGCCGGGCGCGCCCGCGCGCCAGCGTGAGCCCGCAGACGCTACAGCAATTGTGCGGCACACCAGACAAGGGCGTGACGGCTTGGCCGCTTGCCGATATCGCGAAAGCAGTGCAGCCGACGCCGGAGCAACGCGCGCTGCTCGACGAGTTGAAGACCGCGGCGGCCAACGCGGCCGCCGTGTTCAAGGATTCCTGCGCGGAGACTTATGCATTGACGCCGCCTGGCCGCCTGCGCGCGATGATGAATCGCATCAGCGCGACACTGGAAGCGGTCAAGATCGTGCGACCGGCACTGGAGAAATTCTACAACTCGCTCAGCGACGAACAGCAAGCGCGCTTCAACGCGCTTGGGCCCCCTGTCGGCGACCGCTCGTCACAGCAGCAGGAAGCCAGTGCCGAGGGTTGCGGCGATCCGAAGTCCGGCCTGACCCAGTTGCCGATCGAACGCATCGACGCCGTTGTCCGTCCGGCAGGCAAGCAGAAGGATGCGCTCGAGCGCTTGGACGATGCGACGAAGCAGGCAGTCGCAGCACTGCAAGCCGTCTGCCCGGACAGTGTGCCGTTGACACCAGTCGGACGCCTGGAAGCCATGGCGGATCGTCTCCAAGCCATGCTCGCCGCCGCCAAGCTGGTGCAACCCGCACTGGACGAGTTCTACGCGACGCTGAGCAGCGAGCAGAAGGCGCGCTTCAATACGCTGCAACAGGTTGCAGGACAGTAAGGGCAGCGCGCGCGTGACCTACACCACCGTCTTGTGCCGCGCGATGCAGGTGCGCAGCACCTCGTCCATCGGTTTGGCCCACCAGTCATTGGAGAAGATTTCGATCTCCGAATAGCCGGCAAAACCCTGCGCTTCGACCGCTTGACGCACGGATTTGATGTCGATGACGCCGTCGCCCATCATGCCGCGGTCGTTGAGGATGTCCTTGGTCGGCACCATCCAATCGCAGACGTGGAAGGCGAGCAGGCGATCTTGGCCGGCGCGCGCGATCTGGCCCATCAGCTCCGGATCCCACCAGATGTGATAGACGTCGAGCGCAACGCCGAGCATGCCGCTGCGGCCGGGGTCGAGCCGGTCGCAGATGTCGAGCGCCTGTTTTGTGGTGTTCACGCAGGCGCGGTCGGCTGCATAGGCCGGGTGCAACGGCTCGATCGCCAACGGCAGGCCTGCCTGCTTGGCGTAATCGAGCATCTCGGCCAGCGCTTCCTCGACCTGCCCGCGCGCTGCGGCGATGTCCTTCGAGGCCTTGCTGCCCGGCCGCGAATATTGCGGCAGGCCGCCGACCACGAGTACGATGCAGGGCGCGCCGAGCGCCTTCGCCTCATCCACACAGCGCCGGTTGTCGTCGCGCACTTCGCCCCGGCGCGAACAATCCGAGGTGAACATGCCGCCGCGGCAATAACCTGAGAGATCGAGGCCGGCGTCGCGCACGGCGCGTACCGCGCGGTCGAGCCCGACAGAAGCAACCTGGTCGCGCCAGGGATCGATGGCGCGGATGCCCTGCTTCGCACAGGCATCGATGATCTCGATGAGGTCACCCTGCTTGCGGACCGTCGCCGTGTTCAGCGACAGCCAGCGATGGTCGGACGAGAAATCGCGCATCAGGATTCAAGTCCGTGCGAGGCCAGCACAGTCTTCATCCGCTGTGTCGCGAGTTCCGGATTGGCGAGCAGGCCCGCTTGGTCAGCAAGGCGAAACAGCTCGGCCAGATGCAGCATCGAGCGCGCGCTCTCCTGGCCACCCACCATGGTGAAGTGGTCCTGGTGGCCGT
The DNA here is from genome assembly GCF_023073835.1 of Bradyrhizobium sp. 153. NCBI lineage: Bacteria > Pseudomonadati > Pseudomonadota > Alphaproteobacteria > Hyphomicrobiales > Nitrobacteraceae > Bradyrhizobium > Bradyrhizobium sp. 153. The sequence continues at coordinate 7,189 of NZ_JADPKH010000053.1, forward strand.
TGAGATAAGCCATGAACACCACCCCGGTCTTGTAGAAGCGCGTCGGCGCTTTGAAGATGTGGCGCGACAAGGGAACGGTCGGTCCCAGCACGTCGTGGAAGCCGGCTTCATCGCCGGCCGCCAGCCGCGACAGCGCGTAGGATGCTGCCGGCGCGATGGCGTCGAAGATGCCAAGCAGCGCATGCGAAAAGCCTTCGCTGTCCCCGGCGATCAGCTCCGCATAGTTGAAATCATCGCCAGTGTACATCTTGATGCGCTTGTCGAGGCGTCGGCGCATATCGATTTCACGCTGCTTGTCGAGCAGCGAGACCTTGACGCCGTCGACTTTGGCAGCGTTGGCGTTGATGATGGCGACCGCAATATCCATTGCGTTGTCGAGATCCTTGGTACCCCAATAGCCCGTCAACGCCGGATCGAACATATCGCCCAGCCAGTGGATGATCACGGGCTCTCGGACCTGCGAGAGCACGCGATCATAGACCTTGGCGTAATCATCGGCATTGCGGCCGAGCTTGGAAAGCGCCCGCGACGCCATCAGGATGATGCGGCCGCCGACCTTCTCGACCGCCGAGATCTGCTCCTCATAGGCGCGGATCACGTCGTCGATGGTCTTGGCATCCTCGACCGCGAGATGGTCGGTGCCCGCGCCGGAGAACACCAGTGCGTTGCGACGCTTGGCGGCAGCGACCGACCGTGTGATCAGCTCCAGCGAGGTCGGCCAGTCCAGCCCCATGCCGCGCTGCGCGGTGTCCATCGCCTCGGCAACGCCGAGACCGAGGTCCCAGACGTGCTCGCGGAAGGCGATGGTCCTGTCCCAGTCGACAGCGACCGAAAGCCAGGGATCGTTGTCGGCGAAGGGGTCGGCGACCGTGTGCACGGCCGAGAAGGCGATGCGGCTCAGCGGGCCCTCGAGCTTTGCGGGAAACGTGCGCGAGGCCGCGAGCCGGTAGGTCTCGATCGAACGATCGGCCTTCGGCAGCTTGAGCGACAATGACGACATTGAAGGCGCAGGCTTGGGCTGGACGGGCTTGTTCATGATTTTTGACCTCTCTCCGTCATCGCGAGCGAAGCGAAGCAATCCAGAACGTCTCCGCAAAGAAAGTCTGGATTGCTTCGCTTCGCTCCTCGCAATGACGGCTCAACTGACACTAGGACTCGACTTCAGGCCGTGATCGGGGCGACGTCGATCCAGCGCCGCTCCTTCCAGCTCTTCAACGCGCACTCGGCGAGCTGCACGCCCTTGGCGCCTTCGAGCAGCGTGAACTTGTATGGCGCATCCTCGTAGACGTGGCGGATGAACATCTCCCACTGCTCCTTGAAGCCGTTATCGTAGGAGACGTTGTCGGGCATCTTCTGCCAGTCGCCGTAGAAATCGTGCAGCCGCTTCTCATCGGGATTCCACACCGGACGGGGCGTCGCCTGCCGGGCCTGGATCACGCAATCGGTGAGCCCTGCGACCGCGGAGCCGAGCGTGCCGTCGACCTGGAAAGTGACGAGGTCGTCGCGGTAGACCCGCGTCACCCAGGACATATTGATGTGGGCGATGACGCCGCCCTTGAGCTGGAACGTCGCGTAAGCCGAGTCGTCCGCAGTCGCCTTGTATTTCTTGCCCTGCTCGTCGTAGCGCTCGGGAATGTCGGTGTTGCCGATGCAGCTCACGCTCTCGACCTCGCCAAAGAGATTATCGAGCACGTAGCGCCAGTGGCAGACCATGTCCAAGATGATGCCGCCGCCGTCCTCGTCGCGGTAATTCCAGGACGGCCGCTGCGCCTCCTGCCAACCGCCTTCAAACACCCAATAGCCGAACTCGCCGCGCACCGAGAGGATGCGGCCGAAGAAGCCGGAGTCGCGCAGGAAGGCGATCTTCTTCAGGCCGGGCAGGAACAGCTTGTCCTGCACCGTGCCGTGCTTGACGCCCTTTGCGTTAGCGAGTTTCACGACCTCGACGGCCGCCTCGAAATTCGTCGCAATCGGCTTCTCGCAATAGACATGCTTGCCGGCATTGATGGCCTGGGTCAGAAGGCCCGGCCGGGCCTGCGTGGTCGCGGCGTCGAAGAACATGGTGTCGTTCTTGTCGGCGAGCGCGGCGTCGAGGTCAGTGGTCCAGCGCGTGATGTTGTAGCGCTTGGCTAGGGCCTCGACCTTGTCGGCGCTGCGGCCGACCAGGATCGGGTCGGGCATCACGCGGTCGCCGTTCTTCAAGCGGACGCCGCCCTGGTCGCGGATCGCGACGATCGAGCGGATCAGATGCTGGTTGAGCCCCATGCGGCCGGTGACGCCGTTCATGATGAGGCCGAGGCGTTGAGTGGTCATGCCAATTGCTCCTGAAGTGATTTTGGCTGTTCGAGCGGGCGAAGCGCCGACCAGTCCGGATGGACCGAGGTGGCGAAGCCCGCAGCATGAAGCGATCCCGTCAGGAGATCGCCGTCGTGAATGGAGAGACGGATGCCCTGCCCGGCATCGGCATAGAGATCGGGATGCAACGCCGCGAAGGCCGCAGCTTCAGCGGCGGGCGTATCGCCAAAGCCGTCGACATAGTGATGGCCGTTGCGTTCGGCATGAGTGACGCCGATCAGGGCACCGAGCGCAAGGTCCTGCTGCACGGCAAGGCCGGCTTGGCAGGTCAAATCCTCGGCGGTGACGAAGAACGCCTCGCCTTCCGCGCTCCATTTCGCCGCGCGCGTGGCGTTGACGATGGCCTTGTAGAGACCCTTGCACGATTTCGAGGAGATACCGCGATAGCCAAGGGCCCGCGCTGTGGGGAACGCATCGTAGCTATCGTCGGCTTCGTCGATGATGAAACCGCGCGCGCCGAGCGAGCCCAGTGGCGATTGCCTCGTGATGTCGCGCGGCATCGGCTGCTCGACATAGAGCAGGCGCGCGGCGATCGGCCGCAACGCGGGATCATGATCGAGGCGATCCACCAGCGCCTGCAACGCGGCGAGATCGGCGTATTGCTCGTTGGCGTCGAGCGACGCCTTGTAATCATGTCCGAGCGTATCGAGCTCCTTGCCGATCCGCGCCAGCCGCGCCGCGTCGGCGGCGGGATCGCCCGACAGCTTGAGCTTGAAATAGCGAGCACCGGCGTTCTCGCGTGAGTCGGCAACTCCGCCCTCACCTTCAACGGCATCATCAAGGCCGACGGTATGCCTGATGGCAACACGCTCCAGCCGCTTCCGGCTCGAGAGAAACGTTCTGATGTCCCTTTCGCTCAGGTCAGGCGACAGCCGCGCATCGATGCCCGCGATATTAGCGGCCATCCCATCGAAGAAGCTGGTCTCGGCGGCGCGGAGCAGGGCATCGAGGATCGCCTTGTCGATTTCCGCTGGACCATAGACCGCGGCAAGCGCCGGAATGTTCTTCTTCGCGCAGGTCGCGACCTGGGCGCCGATGCACGAGGCATGCAGATCGAACGCCGTCAAATATCCAGTCCGCGCCAGATAAAGTCCGCGCGCAATCTCCAGCGAGCGTCGCAAACCATCGACCGTCTGCGCCGGCGACAGCTCCGGCCGTTTGTCGAACCATTTCGGCACCAGCAGCTCGGCGCTGGCGCCGACCGCGCTTCCCTTGCCCTCGACCTCGATCTCGACCCGCACGAACAGCTGCGGCGTCGCGCTGATGGCAATCGCGCCAAAGCGGAACGGCCGCGCGAAATGCACGGGACGTTCGAAGAATGCGATATCTCGCAGCTTCAGACGGGGTGACATGGTCTAATGACAAAACGAGTTGAACTTGGTGCGAGCGGTATGGCCGCGGGCGACGCGCCTCTCCCGCTTGCGGGAGAGGTCGGCGCGAAGCGCCGGGTGAGGGTTCTATCCTCTTGGGGATTCTTGCCAGCCAAGACACCCTCTCCCCAGCCCTCCCCCGCAGGCGGGGGAGGGAGCGCACCGGCTTGGTGGTCGCGACCGAGATATCCCATGGCTTCAGTCCAATGCACCTTGGGAGAAGAAATGCTTGCGGATGCGTTGCACGAGCTCGGTGAACACGGGATCGGCCATCACGTCGAGCGAGCGCGGACGCGGCAGCGGCACATCATAGATCGCGGCGATCGCACCGGGGCGCTCGGTCATGACCAGTACGCGATCGGCGAGGAAGACGGCTTCCGGAATCGAATGCGTGATCAGCAGCACCGTCTTCCTGGTCTCGCGCTGGATCCGCATCAATTCGACGTTCATGCGTTCGCGCGTCAGCGCATCGAGCGCGCCGAACGGCTCGTCCATCAGCATGATCTTGGGATCGTGCACCAGCGCTCGGCAGATCGAGGCGCGCTGCTGCATGCCGCCGGAGAGCTGCCATGGCAGCTTCTTCTCGAAGCCTTCGAGCCCGACCAGCTTCAACAGATCCTTGGCGCGGGCGAGATATTTGTCCCGCGCCAGCCGCTTCATGTCGATCGGCAGCATGACGTTGTTGAGGATGTTGCGCCAGGGCAGGAGCAACGCGTTCTGGAAGACGATGCCGACATTGCCGTGCGGCGTCGTCACCCTCTCGCCCTCGACCAGGATCTCGCCCGTAGTCGGCGGCAGCAATCCCGAGATCAGCTTGAGCAGCGTGGACTTGCCGCAGCCGCTTGGGCCGACCACGACGAAGAACTCGCCATCATTGATGTTGAAATCGAGCGGCCGCAGCGACGGCACATCGCCGTCGCGCGTCCGGTAGGTCTTGGACACGCCGGACAGTTTGATGCCCGACGCATCGCCGGCACGGCCTAACACCAGACGCAGATGCGCGGCCGGCTGGATGTCACCTACCACCTTCGTTGCTGGGGTCATCTCGTCAAGTCCACTCGACAATGTGAGCCGTCATTCCGGGGCGGCCGAAGGCCGAACCCGGAATCTCGAGATTCCCCGGTGCGCAATTGCGCACCTGAGGTCTGGTCCTTCGGACCATCCCGGAATGACGGTGTTGTTATCTTCACGATCCGCTCTTCGGCAAATAGTCGTTGGTGTAGAACGCCTTCGGGTTCTCCTTGGCCTTGGCATCGAGGCCGCCATATTCGACGAGAAGATTGACGGTCTCGGTCATGTTCTGGTCGGTGACCTGGAACGGCCGCTTGCTCTTGGTGTCCGCGGTCCGGTAGAGCGGGATGGTCAGTTCGAAGCCCTGTGTCAGCGTATCGATCTTGCCGCCCTTGGGATTAGCATCGAGAATCGATTGCGCCGCGGCGTTCGGCTCCTTCTCGGCGGCCTCGACCGCTTTCGTCGTCGCCGACATGAAGCGGCGAACCAGATCGGCATTGGCCTTCACATAGTCGGTGTTGGCGATGATGCCTGACGAAACCATGTTGATGCCGTAGTCGGCGAACTTGATCGGATAGACGTCCTTCCCGGTGGCGTCCTTGATCTTCATCGACTGGTCCATGACGTAGCCGAGCAAGAGATCCGCCTGACCGTTGATGACGGCGTTGAGCTTGGTCTGGCCGTCGCCGGCAACGGTTTTGAAGTCGCTCTCCTTCAGGCCGGTCTTCTTCAGGAACAGCGGCCAGATCTGGGTCATGGAATCGGCCGGCGTGATCGCCACCGTCTTGCCCTTGATGTCTTCGGGCTTCTTGATGTTCTTGTCGACGAAGCCCATGGCGGACATCGGGCTGGTCTGGAGCAGCACGCCGGTCGCAACCACCGGCGCACCCTTGATTGCGGCCCGCATCATGGTGGGAACGTCGACATAGCCGAAATCGGCGGTCTTCGCCGCGACGGCCTGCGTGGTCGCAGCCGAGCCGCGGCCTTCCTGGATCTCGAGGTCGATGCCTTCGGCCGCATAGATGCCCTTGGCCTTGCCGTAATAGAACGGCGCGTGCTCGCCATAGACGTACCAGTTCAGCATCAGCACGACCTTATCGGCCGCCTGTGCCGGCATCGCCGCAAACACCATCAGCGCTGCCGAGACGACCCCTATCCACCGCTTCATCGTTACTCTCCCTTGTCGTTATTGCGTCGGCCGTTGGCGGCCGTTCGTTGCTTCACTTCAGAGCCGAGAATTGCTTAAGAGGCGAAAATCACGTCCTCACGCTGGCTGACATGCCAGGGGATGACCAGCTTCTCGATCCGGTCCACGATCCAGAACAGGACCACGCCGAGTAGTGCCAGGATCACGAGGGCAGCGAACATCGTCGGCAGGTCGAAGGTGCCGATCGAGCGCTGCATGACGTAGCCGATGCCGGAATTGGAGCCGACAAACTCGCCGACGACCGCGCCGACCACGGCGAGCGTCACCGAGACTTTGAGACCGGAGAAGATCGCGGGCAGCGCATGCGGCAGGTTCACCGCGCGGAACACTTGGAAGCGGCTGCCCTGCATGGCGCGGGCGAGATCGACCATATCAGGATCGACCGATTTAAAGCCCTGCACGGCCGAGACCACGACGGGGAAGAAGCCCAGCAGGAACGCCGAGATCACCTTCGGGATGATGCCGAAGCCGAACCAGACCACGAACAGCGGCGCGATCGCGATCTTCGGCACGGATTGCGAGAACACCAGCAGCGGATAGACGTAGCTCTCCACCGTCTTGGAGCCGGCAATCAGCATTGCGACGGGAATGCCGAACAGCGCCGACAGCACGAAGCCGCACACGGTCGCATAGGTGGTCGGCCAAGACTGGCGCAGCAGTTCCGGCCATTCGGTGCGCAGCACCGCCACGACGTCGGCAGGCGACGGGATCTGGTAGGGGGGAATTTTGAACAGCCGGATCGCCAGATCCCAAGCCACGACGATGAAGACCAGGAACAAAAACGGCCGAACCCAGGCCGCATTCAGCATCTTGGACACCGCACTCTGCGGCTTCAACTCAGCCACGTCTCACTCCCGACAATCTTTGTCGTTGGCGGAGAAATTAACCCGTTGGATAAATACTGTCCAGAGCTTTCCCTGTGACCTTTTGGGCGGGTTCCAGTCGCTGAACGTGAAGGATGTCGTGTGAAGGGCCGCGTAGCGGGACTGCCGCGAAAAATCTCGGTGTCATTCCCCGCGAAAGCGGGGAATGACAGCGGAGATTGAGGAACGGCGAATGCCAAATCCGCCAGGGCGCGGGGACGCGCAGCTACGCTGTCTGAACCACCACGCTGCGCGATTTCGGCGCTTTCGCGATCTCGAACAGCGCCAGGGACTGACCCGTCAGCGCAGCCAGCACGAGGCCCACCATGTGCGCCAGCCGTTCGTCCTTGGCCTTCTTGTCCAGCAGATCGCGGCCGAAGATCACGCTGAGCGTCGCCGAATTCGAGAGATAGAAGAAGCAGAGTCCCGCGATCGAGATGTAGAGCTGCACCGGATCGACCGCGACCTGGAAGTCGCCGCTGTCGACGCCGCGGCGCACCACGGTGCGGATCATCTCGACGAAGGGCGAGTGCATCGACTTGACCTTGGTCGAGCGCTTCAGGTGCTTTGCGCGCGCGAGATTCTCCGTCTGGAGCAGCGACAGGAATTCGGGATTGCGCAGGAAGTAATTCCAGGTGAATTCGATCAGCCGCCGGATCGCCTCGGGCGGGTCGAGATGCTCGAGATCGAGCCCGCGCTCCTCGCTGCGGATCTTGTCATAGGCACCTTCAAGCACGGCGAGATAGAGCTCGTCCTTGTTGCCGACATGGTAGTAGAGCATACGCTTGTTGGCGCCGGCCTTGGCGGCGATGCGGTCGACGCGCGCGCCGGCGAGCCCGTGGGCCGCAAACTCCTGCTTGGCGGCCTCGAGAATACGCAGCCGCATCCCCTCGGGATCGCGCTGCCATTTCAGAGTTCGCTTTGCCTTCGCCAAACCGGTTGCTCGCTGGGTGGTCTCAGATCAGCGTGTACCACGAGGAAGTCGTCATTGCGAGGCGCCCTTGCGACGAAGCAATCCAGACTGCCGCCGCGGAGGGCTTCTGGATTCCTTCGCGGAGCCTGTCATCGGGCCGCGCTTCGCGCGGACCCGTTGGCTCGCAATGACGGAGGAAAGACTCCCTCAATCCACCGGCTTCGGCGAACGCTCCAGCAGCACGGTCTGGATGCCGCAGGTGCCGTTCCGCACCGTCATCACCCGCGTGCCCGGCTTGCGGCCGTTGCGGACCTCGGAGACCTCGAGACCGGCAGCGATCAGGCGGGCGCGGGTGGCGTCGATGTCGGCCACCCGCCAGCTCAGGCCCCAGAGCAGGTCGTGCGCGGCATCGCCGCCTGCCACCGGGCGGCGCACCACCTCGACGATGAGATCGCCGCAGCGGAAGAACATCAGCTGGCCCCAATCCTGGTGGGAGCGGTCGAGCGCCAGATCGAGCCCGAGCCGCGCGCCATAGAGAGCGGCGGCGCGCTCGGAATCTTCCGTGGTGATCACGACGTGATCAAGCGCCTCGATCGGCGCGATGTCGGTCGCAACGGACTTGGGGCGCTCGTCGGCGAGCTCGAGGAAGAAAATGCGCACGCCGCGCGTGAGCTCCGTGGCGGCACGCGTGCGCTTCCAGTGCAGCACGGCATCGGATGCGGCATCGCTGCTTTCGACCTCCGCGACCGGATCCGGTCTCAGGGCCACGCGCTCCAGCCGGCGGTGCGTCTTGCTCATGTCTGCGACGCGAAAGCACAGGCTGGCGAGCACGCCCTCCTGATCGTCGAGCAGCGCGCGCATGCGGTCGGCGGCGACACTGAAGCCGCTCGGCGCCATCAATTCGATCGTCATGTTGTCCAATGTGAACAGGACCCGGTCGGCGCCCTCGCCGGAGTTCTGCCAGGCCGGCGCGCGGGCGAGCAGCGTCTGATAGGCCGCTTTGGCCGCACCGATATCCCTGACCAGGACGACGACGTGATCGAGCCCGATGATCATCTTCCCCCCTTTATCGACTCTTAATTGACCTGGAACCCCTGGGCCGAAAGACGGCGTTTGTCCGGGCTTGGCATTGGCCTGTCATGGTCGTATTCCGGCACCATGCTGACCTCAAGCGCTCCGGGCGGCAGATTTGCGAATAATTTCAGCGTCCCTCCGGAGCGGAACCGGTGCTAGAGTAAACGCGCCGGCCGGGACCACAAGCGCATCACGGACAAGCAATGCAGGCTCTCTTCATCGGACAGACCTATATCGACGTCGTCTTCATCACCGACCACATGCCGACCGGCGACGAGAAGCACGTAGCTTCGGACTACGCGGTTTCGTTCGGCGGCAACGCGGTGACGGCGGCGTTCTGCTGCGCCAAGCTCGGCATCGTGCCCGATCTCATCGCAACCGTCGCCAATGACTGGCTGGGGCGCATGTTCCAGGACATGTGCGCGAAATACGCAATCTCGCTGCACGGGCGGAAGGTGAACCAGTCCTCGCTCTCCTTCATCATGCCCAAGGACGGCAAGCGTGCCATCGTCCGCTGCCGCGACGACGAGCACATCCATCCGTTTCCGATGCTCAATCTCGGCGGCTGCCGCGCGCTGCATGTCGACGGCCATCAGCCGGATGCCGCGATCCACTACGCAAAAGTCTGCCGCGAGGCCGGCATCCTGACCTCGCTCGACGGCGGCGGCCTGCGCACCAACACGCATGAGCTCTTGGAGTTCATCGACGTCGCCATCGTCGCCGAGCGGCTGTGCGAGCAGATGGACCTGACGCCGGAGAAGATGCTCGATTACCTCAAGAGCCGCGGCTGCAAGATCGGCGGCGTCACCATGGGCGAGAAGGGCCTCTTCTGGTACGACGAGACCGGGACGGTGCAGGTGATGCCGGCGATGCCGATCCCGCGCGAGCGCGTGATCGACACCAATGGCGCCGGCGACGTCTTCCACGGCGCCTATGTCTATTCCTACCTCGCCCATCCCGGCAAAAGCTGGCGCGAGCATTTTGATTTCGCCCGCGCCGCCTCCACCTTCAAGATCCAGCGCCTCGGCAACGAGGCCGGCCTGCCGACGCTCGTCGACATCGCCAAGGTCAGGCACGAATTCGAGGTCAGGGTCTAGCGTTCGAAGGGTGTGTCATGGGTCGCGTCTTCGTCGCGGGCAGCATCAACATGGATGTGGTGGCAACAGCCGACCGCCATCCACGCGTCGGCGAGACCGTTGCTGGCAAGCAGGTGCTGTATTTTCCGGGTGGCAAGGGCGCGAACCAGGCGGTCGCCGCGTCGCGGCTTGGCGCCAGGACCACGCTGATCGGGCGGCTGGGAAAGGATTCGTTTGGGACCGAGCTGAAGGCTTTCCTTCGCAGTCAGGGCATCGATCTCGGCTACGTGCAGCAGACGGCTGACGCGCACACCGGTACGGCCATCATCACGGTGGCGGAGGCTGACAATACCATCGTCGTCATCCCCGGCGCCAATGCATTGGTCGACGCTGATGACGTCAGCGTCGTGCCGCTGCTGGAGGGCGACGTTGCGGTCAGCCAGTTCGAAATTCCGCTGCCGGCGATTGCCGCGTTCTTCCAGCGGGCACGCGCCGCCGGAGCCACGACGCTGCTCAACCCGGCACCGGCGCAAACCATGCCCGGCGAGCTGCTCGCGCTGGTCGATATCCTCGTGCTGAACGAGACCGAGCTCGGCTTGCTCGCCGGGACCGAGCTCTCCGACGGCAACGAGGCCGCGCGGATCATCGACGTCGCGCGACAACTTCAGGCGCGGCGGGACCAGACCATCTGCGTCACGCTCGGCAAGCGCGGCGTGCTCGCGCTGGCGGGGCGCGAGGAAATTTCGGTGCAGGGGCGCACGGTGAAGGCGGTCGACACTACCGGCGCCGGCGATTGCTTCGTCGGCGCGCTCGCGGCGCAACTGGCTGACGGCGCGACACTGCGCGACGCGCTCACGTTTGCCAACGCGGCCGCTTCGATCAGCGTGCAGCGGATGGGCGCGGGGCCGTCGATGCCGACGGCAAAGGAAGTGGCTGCCGTGATCGACGCAAGCTGATCACGCCAGTGCGCTCTTCAGGTCAAAACTCTCGTCCGCAGCCTGCTCCGGTGTGATCGAGCGGTCCATGGCCTGCAATCGGCGCCCGAACATGTGGTCGCCGGCGCGGTTGATCGACTCGATGCCCAGCAGCGTCTCGCCCTTGTAGCAGAACGCCGAAAACGCCTTGCTCGCGGGGTTGCCGCGCAGCACGACGCGATCGTAACCGGTGGTGAGGCCGGCGATCTGGAGCTTGTCCTCGCCCTGGTCGCTCCAGAACCAGGGATGGCTGTCATAGGGCTTGCTGTCGCCGGTCAGCCGCGCCGCGAGGCAGCGGGCGTGATCGGTGGCGTTCTGCACCGATTCCAGCCGCAGCGAACCGCCGAAGCGCGGGCTTGCGAACAGCGCGCAGTCGCCGATCGCCGAAATATCGGGATCAGCCGTCGCAAGATATTCGTCGACGACGATGCCGGCGGCAACGGGAAGGCCCGCTTCAGCCGCGAGCTCGATGTTCGGCAGCACGCCGACGCCGACCACGACGAGATCGGCGGGCAGATGCCGTCCGTCGCTCAAGGAGACGCCGGTGACCTTGCCGCCTTCGGCTTCGATGGAAGTGGCCTGTACGCCGAGATGGATGCGGATGCCGGCCCCGCGATGCCGCGCCTGAAAATATTCGGAGACCTCCGCCGTCACCGCGCGCGCCATCACGCGCGGGGCGAGCTCGAGCACGTCGACCTCGAGGCCCTTGATCCGCGCGGTGGACGCGAATTCGAGGCCGATGAAGCCGGCGCCGATGACCACGACGCGTGCCTTCGACGGGATGACCTGGCGCAGTGCCTCGCTGTCGTCGAGGATGCGCAAGTATTTCACGTCGGGCAGATTGGCGTTGGGCAGGTCGAGCAGGCGGTTGCGCGCGCCCGTGGCCAGCACGAGGTGACCGTAAGGCAGCGTCTCGCCCGAGGCCAGATGCAGCTTGCGGTCGGCGCGGTCGATCGAGACGGCGCGGCCGGCGATCAGCTCGATCTTCTGGTCCTGGTAAAACTTCTCCGGCCGGAACATCAGGCTCTCCGGCCCGGCCGAGCCCTTGATGTAGGCTTTTGACAGCGGCGGCCGCTGATAGGGCAGATGCGCCTCGTCATTGATCAGGCAGATGCGCTGCGAAAAGCCCGCCTGGCGCAGGGATGCCGCGACCTGATAGCCGCCATGGCCGGCCCCGACGATGATCACCGGACCATCCGTCATTGGACAGCCCACTTCCGCAAGACACGAGCGTGACCCATGTCGTCTCCTCTCTCGCTGATTTTGGTTTGCTGGCCTGACGAGGAGCCGGCGCTCGTGTCCGTTCCTTGGCGAAGGCGGGCCCATTTGAGCCTATCGTTCCGCCCAGCGCAAGAGCGGCGGGCGGGGATTGTCACCCCTCGCCTTCTGCGATTTAGTTGCAGCAACGAACCTTTTGCCGGGGATTCTCAGATGCCAGCTCCTATCTCCCAGCCCGATGATCCCGCCCTGCTGCGGATCGAAGGCCCGATCGCGACCATCACGCTCAACCGCCCTGCCGCGTTCAACTCCATCAACCTGGCGATCGCGCAGAAGCTCGAGCAGCTCGCGGCCTATATCGAAGGCGCGGACGACATCAAGGTCGTTGTCCTCGAAGGCGAAGGCCGCGCCTTCTCGGCCGGCGGCGATCTTCAGACGATCGGGGCAGCCGCCGAAGCAGGCACGGTGGCGCCCGTGGTCGGCGAGCTCTTGAAGCACTATCACGCCTTCATCGAGATCATCCGCCGCATGCCCAAGATCTCGCTGTCCAGCGTCCACGGCTCTGCCGCCGGCGCCGGCATGGGGCTCGCCTTCGTCACCGATCTCTGTATTGCCGCCGACGACGCCAAGTTCACGCCGGCCTATGCCAAGATCGGCGTGTCGCCGGACGGCGGCTCCACGGTCGGCATCGTCGGCACGGTCGGCTCCCGCCGCGCGCTACAAATCTTCCTGTCCGAGGATAATTTTACCGCGCAGCAGGCTTACGAGTGGGGCCTGGTTGCCAAGATCGTTCCCGCCGCTGATCTGAAAGCAGCCACGCAAAAACTCGCCGAGCGTCTCGCGCAAAACCCGCCGGCGGCGATCACCGGCACCAAATCGCTCGTCTACCAGGCCGCGACCACGCCGGTGAAGCAGCAGTTGGATGCCGAGGAGCACAAGATCATCATGGCGATGAACACGGAGGAGTTCCGCGCCGCCGTGAAGAAGTTCACCAGCAAGGGCAAGTAGCTGCCGTGGGGCTGGTCCCTCACTCCTTCTCAGTCTTTGGTCCAGTCCTCTGCATGAAATCGAAGTCGCAGCCCTCGTCGGCCTGCATGATGGTCTCATTGAACAACCAAGCGTAGCCGCGCCGGGCCTCTTCCGGCGCTGCGGCCGGCTTCAACGCGGCGCGGCGCCGCTCGAGTTCGGCGGCATCGACCAACAGCTCAATGCTGCGCTTGGCCACATCGAGGCGGATCATGTCGCCGTTCTGCACCAGCGCGAGTGGCCCGCCGACAGAAGATTCCGGCGTGATGTGCAGCACGATGGTGCCGAACGCGGTGCCGCTCATGCGTGCGTCCGAAATGCGCACCATGTCCTTGGTGCCGGTCCGCGCGAGCTTCTTCGGGATCGGCAGATAGCCCGCCTCGGGCATGCCCGGCGCGCCCTTCGGGCCGGCATTGCGCAGCACCAGCACGTCGTCAGCCGTGACATCGAGGTCGGGATCGTCGACCCGCAGGGTCATGTCCTCGACGGATTCGAAAACCACCGCGCGCCCGGTGTGCTGCAACAGCTTTGGACTGGCGGCCGATTGCTTGATGACCGCACCGCGCGGCGCGAGATTGCCGTGCAGGACGGCAAGACCGCCCTCCTTCTTGATCGGATTGTCGCGCGAACGAATCGCGTCCTGGCCCGGCACGTGCTCCGCATTCGCCACGACGTCGCGTAGCGTCTGGCCGCTGATCGTCCCGGCATCGAGATCGACGAGATCACCGAGCTGCGCCAGCAGTTTCGGCACGCCACCGGCGTGATGGAAATGCTCCATGTAATGTTCGCCGGACGGCTTGAGATCGACCAGCACCGGCACCTCGCGGCCGATCTGGTCGAACACTTCGAGATCGAGCCGGTACGGCGAGCGATGCGCCATCGCGGTCAGATGGATCAGGCCATTGGTCGAGCCGCCAATCGCCTGAAGCACGACCTGCGCGTTCCGGAACGAGGCCGGCGTCAGCAACTCGCTCGGCTTCGGCCCCTTCGTCTTTGCCATCTCGGCGGCGACTTTGCCGCTGGCCTCCGCAAGACGGAAACGTTCGGCGTGCGGCGCCGGGATCGTCGCGCTCATCGGCAGCGACAGGCCCATGGCTTCGATCATGCAGGCCATGGTCGAGGCCGTGCCCATCACCATGCAGGTGCCGACGGACGGCGCGAGGCGGCCGTTGACTGCTTCGATCTCGGCATCGCCCATGTCGCCGGCGCGGTATTTTGCCCACAACCTGCGGCAATCGGTGCAGGCGCCCAGCACTTCCCCCTTGTGATGGCCGACCACCATGGGCCCCACGGGGATGACCACGGTTGGCAGATCGGCGCTGATCGCCGCCATCACCTGCGCAGGAAGAGTCTTGTCGCAGCCGCCGATCACGATCACCGCATCCATCGGCTGGGCGCGGATCATCTCCTCGGTGTCCATCGCCATGAGATTTCGCAAGTACATCGAGGTCGGATGGGCAAAGCTCTCGGCGATCGAGATGGTCGGGAATACGAACGGCATCGCGCCGGACAGCATCACGCCGCGCTTGGCGGCTTCGATGATCTGCGGGACGTTGCCGTGGCAGGGATTGTAGTCGCTATAAGTGTTGGTGATGCCGACGATCGGGCGCTCCAGCGCATCGTCGGAATAGCCCATGGCCTTGATGAACGCCTTGCGCAGGAACAGCGAGAAGCCGGCATCGCCATAGCTCGTCAAACCCTTGCGCAGGCCACTCGTCATCATGCCACTCCTTCCGAGTTGCCATCGTGGTACATTCTCGCCCACGATTGTCAATAAGATTGGCCAATATTGTCGCACTTTCTGGGCTTTGGCGTCTCTTGCTGTGCAGATTATTGACAATCCAAGCCTCCCCTGCTCCACAGGACGAACCGGCCGACCGCCGGGAGGCTAAGGGCATGTCCGACATTCGCACTCCTGAGGCAATTCCGGTCCGGCGCGACGATCCGGACGACGTCGTCGCGCGCCTGGAAGAGGACATCATCTTCGGCCGCCTTGCACCGGGCGCGCGCCTTACCGAGGACGCGCTGATGTCGCGCTACGGCACCTCGCGGCACTTCGTGCGCCAAGCGCTGCTGGATGCGGAGCGGCGCGGCATCATCCGTCGTGAGAAGAATGTCGGCGCCACCGTACGGTTCTACTCGGCCGAGGAAGTCCATCAGATCTACGAGGTGCGGGAGATGCTGACGCGGCAGGCTGCGCTGATGATCCCCCTGCCCGCGCCGCAAGGCCTGATCGACGAACTCTCCGCGTTGCAACGGCAATACTGCGCAAGGGCCGACGCGCAGGATCTGCGCGGCATTCACGAGGCCAACGACGCCTTCCACCTTGCGCTGTTCTCGGCCTGCGGCAATCCCTATCTGGTGCGCTCGCTCCAGGACTACATGAACCTGACGCTGCCGATGCGCGCGAAGAACCTCGCCGATCGCGAGGGCCTCGCACAATCGCGGCGCCAGCACGAACTGATGATCGAGCTGCTCAAGGGCCGCGACAGTTGGGCGCTCGCGCAACTCTGCGTGGATCACATGCAGTTCAGCAAGAAAGATTACCTCAAGCGCATCGCCGATGATGGGGCCGGACTCTAGGTGAGCAAGTACCTGCCACGAACGAGCCGTATACGTCCAAAAAGGAACGCCGCTAGCCGGGGCGCGTTGGAAGGCTCGAGCGAGATTCATTCGCGCGCGTAGCCGGGTGACGATCGATCGGAACATGTCAGCCCAAGGGAGGGCTGGCTACCGCACAGGTTTGAACATAAGGGTCTGCGGAGCGATGCGGGCCGGTTTGTTCTTCGCACTGATTGCAGCGGCCTGGCTCGGCGGACAGGTCCAGGAGTCCCTCGCACAACGGCAACCTTCCGCGTCTCCGAGTGAATCCGGGAAAGCGTCTCCGCGAAAAGAAAGCGCCCCCCGGAAAGAAACGAGACGACCTGCGGACCCATTTACGGTGGGCTTCGTCACCGGTACGCCGCAATGCACTGAATTCGCAATAGCTCAGGACATTGCGACCACACTGGCCAGTGGCCAGGAGACGGGTCCGCATGGCGAAGTCGCTTTGCGGGTCGTGCCAATCGTGGGAAACGGCGGCACCCGCAGCATCCTCGACGTGCTCACTCTGGCAGGTGCCGACGTGGCGATCGCACCTGTTATCCTGGTCGACCGGCTCCGGGAGGCAAAGACGTTCGGAGACATCTCCGATAAGCTTGCCTACATTGCCTCGCTCCATGTCGAAGAGTTCCATCTCCTCGCACGGCCGGAGATCGCAAGCCTGACGGATCTTGCGGGGAAGAGGGTCAATCTTGGCGAGGACGGCAGTGCGGGCGCCGTGCTTGGCCGCGAGGTGCTGAACCGTCTGGGCGTCAAGATCAGCGAATCCAACCTGGGGCCGGACGCCGCGCTGGAGGGGATGCGGAAGGGAGACATCTCGGCCGCCCTGCTGGTCTCAGGAAAACCAGTCAGCTTCCTCGCATGGGCCGGGCAGGCCAAGGGCATTCACTTCTTGCCCATCCCCTATTCCAACGAGCTGCTGCAGCAAAACTATCTGCCATCGACGCTTCGCCACGAGGATTACCCAGATCTCATCGGGGTCAATGCAGCTGTGGACACGATCGCGATCAAATCCGCTCTGTTCGCCTACAACTGGCCGCCACGCAGCGAACGGTTTCGGCTGCTGGAATTGTTCGTCCAGACACTGTTCACGCGTTTTCCTGAATTTCTCGGCGACGCACATCACCCCAAATGGCGCGAGGTCAACCTGGCCGCGCTCCTCCCTGGATGGCAACGATTCCGACCGGCAGAGCGCTGGCTCCAGCAGCAATCCGGCGGCGAGGCCGCGCTTCGCAAGGCGTTCGGCCGGTTCCTCGAGGGAAAGCCAACCGCCAATCCGCCAGACCGCGAAGAATTGTTCCGGGATTTCCTGCGCTGGCGAGAACGCAATCCGGATAAGTGAGCAAAATTTGGCAGGCAAATTTCGGGAGGTGTCGATGCGCAACGCGCTTGTGAGCACAGCCTTGGCTGCGTTGCTCGCCTTGATCGCCGACGTGAGGCATCCTGCAGCGCAATTTGCTCCCTTCTTTCCGCCAGCGCCGCAGACGTTCGCACCGACCACCGCGCCGCCGGCCGACACGACCGAGCAAACCAGGACAGCCCCTCACCGAAGCAGCAAGGCGGATAGGAAGCACGAAGAGAAGCACGAAGTCGTTCGTCGGCCGCCAAATCAGCGGAAGGTCGCCGAAAAAAACGGATACAAGCGGGTCAGCGATCTCGTGAATTTCCCGAAGTTCTTTCCGGGCCTCGGCATCATCTTCGTCAAGCCCGACGCTTTACCGCTGGGGCCGTTCCTGTGCTTCGATCGCAGGGATCGCTTGGTGGCGACCGTGTACATGGTCCCGAACAAGGACATCGAAGATCGCAAGTCATTGGACGGGGCGGGGTCCGCGGCAC
Source organism: Bradyrhizobium sp. 153 (assembly GCF_023073835.1). NCBI lineage: Bacteria > Pseudomonadati > Pseudomonadota > Alphaproteobacteria > Hyphomicrobiales > Nitrobacteraceae > Bradyrhizobium > Bradyrhizobium sp. 153. The sequence goes on from NZ_JADPKH010000053.1 coordinate 24,713, forward strand.
CGGTTGATCATGTCAGCCTCTACTTCAACGCGGGTCACCCCGGCGTGGATGTGCCGCATTACCATGTGGTGCTCTGGCACGTGACCAAGAAACAGGAAGCGCGGGTTGCAAAATGACGTGGGCCAGCTCATGCGATCACACGGGCTCCGCCTTGTTCGAGCACGTCACGAACGATTTGCCCGCGGCGCTCGCGGACATGCGTTGATCGGCTACAATTGCCCGCCTTGAGCCGCAGCCGGGCGCTTGGTCCGACTGCAGCAAATGTCAGGCATGGGAAACCCGTCTACCGCTTATTCCAGTCGATGATCCGGCTCGCGTCGCCGTCAAACTCGTTGCTGCAGAAGGCGCCGCCTTGATAGTGATCACCGATCGGATCCGGCTTGAGCTTGGCCTGCTCGGCCATTGCGTGCGCCACATGATCCTCAGAGCGGCCAGTGGGGCGATAGCCGAACTCGTAGGCGCGGTGGTTGTCCCACCAGGCGCGCTCGTTCAGGGACACGCCGTAGAAGATCTCGAAATGGATGTCGGGATGCTCGAGCCCGATCTGGCAGAGCTGCACGAGGTCGTCGGGCTTGAGCCAGATCGCGAGCCGGCGATGGTCGAGCGGCATGTCGCCGAAATTGCCTATGCGCAGGCAAGTCACCTTCAGCCCGTGCTTGTCGGCGTAGAGCGCGCCGACGGCCTCGCCGAACACCTTGCTGACGCCATAGCGGCCGTCGGGGCGCGGGGTGACGTCGGTACCGATCTTGTGGTGGCGCGGATAGAAGCCTACGGCATGGTTCGACGAGGCAAACACCACGCGCTTGACGCCCTTGCGGTACGCGGCCTCGAACAGATTGTAGCAACCGATGATGTTGGCCTGCAGGATGCCGTCCCAGGGGCCTTCGACCGAATAGCCGCCGAAATGGATGATGCCGTCGACGCCCTCGCAGATCGCCTCGACCTGCGAAATGTCGGAGAGGTCGGCGGCCTTGAACTGCTCATTCGGGCCGAGATCGGCAGGCTTGCGGATGTCACTGAGCAGCAGGTCCGGGTAGATCGGCGGCAGCAATTTCCGCAGCCGCGTACCAATCCCGCCCGAAGCTCCCGTCATCAAAATGCGCGGCATGTCGTTCCTCGTATGTAGCGACCGATTTGCGGCCGTAGATATCTGATGCTAGCAGACTTGCACAGAGGGAACGCAACAACGAGACCTGCACATGAACGATGCATCGTCCCACACACAAGGCTGGCGGCCGGCGACCTATTACCCCGATCCGGCAATACGTGCACTCGATCCCCGCTTCGAAAAATACTGGCTAAAACTTTCGGCGGTGGAGCGGCTGGCGACCGGCCTGCGCTGGGCCGAGGGGCCGGTGTGGTTCGGCGACGGGCGCTACCTCTTGTGCAGCGACATCCCGAACCAGCGCATCATCAAATGGGAGGAGGAAACCGGCACCGTCAGCGTGTTCCGGAAACCCTCGAATTTCGCCAATGGCAACACCAGGGATCGCCAGGGCCGGCTCGTCACCTGCGAGCATGGCGGCCGCCGTGTGACCCGCACCGAATATGACGGCACCATCACCGTGCTGATGGATTCGTTCAATGGCAAGCGGCTGAACTCGCCGAACGACGTCGTGGTGAAGTCCGACGGCTCGATCTGGTTCACCGATCCGACCTTCGGCCTGCTCGGTAATTACGAGGGCTACAAGGCCGAGCCCGAGATCGAACCGAACGTCTACCGGCTCGATCCTGCGAGCGGCAAGGCGACCATCGTCGCAGAAGGCGTGCTCGGACCGAACGGGCTGTGCTTCTCGCCGGACGAGAAGATTCTGTACGTCGTGGAATCGCGCGGCGTGCCGAATCGAAAGATTCTCGCCTATGACGTCGCGGCGGACGGCACCACGGTCGCCAACAAGCGCGTCCACATCGATGCAGGTCCCGGCACGCCGGACGGCATGCGCTGCGACATCGACGGCAATCTCTGGTGCGGTTGGGGCATGGGGGATCCCGAGCTCGACGGCGTGGTCGTGTTCGCGCCTGACGGCGTCATGATCGGCCGCATCGCGCTGCCCGAGCGCTGCGCCAATCTCTGCTTCGGCGGCGTCAAGCGCAACCGCCTGTTCATGGCGGCGAGCCAGTCGATCTACGCGTTGTACGTGAACACGCAAGGTGCGCTCGGGGGATAGGTGCTCCGGTCGTCATTGCGAGCCAACGGGTCCGCGCGCAGCGCGGCCCGATGACAGGCTCCGCGAAGCAATCCAGACTGTTTCCCCGGAGACGGCCTGGATTGCTTCGTCGCAAGGGCTCCTCCCAATGACGGAAACGAAATACGCCGGAGCGGTTTCCCGCTCCGGCGTCAAATTTGGTTCAGACGATAAAGGTTACGCCGCGTTGAAGCCGGCGACGGCCTTCACTTCGAGGAAGTCTTCCAGGCCGTACTTGCCCCACTCACGGCCGTTGCCGGACTGCTTGTAGCCGCCGAACGGCGCGGTGCGGTCGTTCGGCACGCCCTGAAGGTTGACGTTGCCGGCGCGGATCTGACGCGCCACCCGCTTGGCGTCCTCGACGGTCGCGCCCGAGACGTAGCCGGCAAGACCATATGGCGTGTCGTTGGCGATCTTCACCGCATCCGCCTCGTCCTTGGCGCCGATGATGGTCAGCACCGGTCCGAAGATTTCCTCACGGGCGATCGTCATGTCGCTGGTGACGTCGGCGAAGATGGTCGGGCGGACATAGAAGCCCTTGTTGACGCCTTCGGGCAGGCCCGGGCCGCCGGCAACGAGCGTCGCGCCCTCGTCGATGCCCTTCTTGATCAGCGCCTGGATCTTGTCCCACTGGCCGCGGTTGACGACCGGACCGATGGTGGTGCCTTCGGCGCGGGGATCGCCTGCCTTGGTCTTGTCGGCGACAGCCTTCGCGATCGCGGCGACTTCCTTCATCTTCGACAGCGGCACGATCATGCGCGAGGGCGCGTTGCAGGACTGGCCGGAGTTGTTGAACATATGCATCACGCCGCCGGTCACCGCCTTCTGCAGGTCGGCGCCTTCGAGGATGACGTTCGGCGACTTGCCGCCGAGCTCCTGGCTGACGCGCTTGACGGTCGGAGCTGCGCGTTTCGCCACGTCGATGCCGGCGCGGGTCGAGCCGGTGAACGAGATCATGTCGATATCGGGGTGCTCGCTCATGGCGGCGCCGACCTCGGGGCCGAGGCCGTTGACGAGATTGAACACACCCTTCGGCACGCCCGCTTCATGCAGGATCTCCGCGAAGATCAGCGCCGAGGTCGGTGTGAACTCCGACGGCTTCAGGATCATGGTGCAGCCGGCGGCGAGCGCAGGCGCAACCTTGCAGGCGATCTGGTTCAGCGGCCAGTTCCAGGGCGTGATCATGCCGACCACGCCGATCGGCTCGCGCAGCACCATGGCGGTGCCGACCGGCTCCTCGAAATGGTAGTTCTTGAGCACGTCGAGCGTGGTCATGAGATGGCCGAGGCCGGCGCCGGCCTGGAGCTTCTCTGCCATCGGCAGCGGCGCGCCCATCTCGTCAGAGACGGCGGCGCCGATCTCCTTGAGGCGGCCCTTGTAGATCTCAATGATTTTCGTGAGCAGCGCGACGCGCTCCTCGCGGCTGGTTTGGGAGAACGTTACAAAGGCGCGCTTGGCGGCGGCAACGGCCTTGTCGACGTCGGCCTTGGAGCCCAGCGCAACCTCGTACATCGCCTCTTCCGTCGCCGGATTGACCACGGCGGTGGACTTCTTGACGGCGGGATCGACCCAGGCGCCGTCGATATAGAATTGCATGCGATTGACCATCGTTAACCTCTTCTTGGGGGCTTGGAGGGGGCGTTTCGGCAGGCATCCTTGCACGAAAGCGCCGGCAATTGAACCCGCCATATGCGGGGCCAGCGTTGCGGCGGACTGAGGCTATATGAGCCGGCGGTGGGAACGTGGCAAGGTTCTCTCGATCGTCCATTCCGGGGCGGCTCGAAGAGCCGAACCCGGAATCTCGAGATTCCCCGGTGCGCAATTGCGCACCTGAGGTTCGCGCTAACGTGCGCCCCGGAATGACAGCGGAGTCAACTCAACTATACCGCCATCTTCCGGTGCAGCACCGGTGCGCCGGTGGTGAGGCTTTCGGCCGCATCGATGATGGCGTTGGCATCGATGCCGTGGTGCCGGTAGAGGTCGGCGATCGTGCCGGTCTGACCGAACTGCTCGACGCCGAGTGCCTCGACGCGGTGGCCGCGGACGCTGCCGAGCCAGCCGAGCGCGGCGGGATGGCCGTCGATCACGGTCACGATGCCGCAGTCGCGCGGCAACGGCGCCAGCAGTTTCTCGATGTGGCTGAGATGCTGCACGCCGCGGCGGTCGCGCCGCAATCTTCGCGCGGCGGTCCAGCCAGCGTGGAGACGGTCGGCCGAGGTGATCGCGAGCAGGCCTACATCGCGGCGACTCTCGCCGATGAAGCCGGTCGCCTCGATCGCTTCCGGCGCGACTGCGCCGGTATAGGCGATCACGACTTCGGCATTCGGCCCCGGTTTGCGCAGCCAATAGGCGCCCTCGGTGATGCCCTGCCTCAGCTCCGGAGTCATGATGCGCTGCGCCTGCTCGATGCTGCGCGTCGACAGCCGCAAATAGATCGAGCCGCCCTCGCCGGCCTCGCGCTGCATGTGCTCAAAACCGAAAGCCATGATGACCGCGAGCTCGTCGACGAAGGCCGGCTCGAATGAGGCGAGCCCATCCTGCGCCATCCCAATCAACGGCGTTGCGATCGACTGGTGTGCGCCCCCTTCGGGCGCAAGCGTGATGCCCGATGGCGTTGCCGCCACCATGAAGCGCGCATCCTGATAACAGGCATAGTTCAGCGCATCGAGACCGCGCTCGATGAAGGGATCGTAGAGCGTGCCGACCGGCAGCAGCCGCTCGCCGTTGATCTGATGCGACAGGCCGAGCGCCGAGAGCATGATGAACAGGTTCATCTCGGCGATGCCGAGCTCGAGATGCTGCCCCTTGGGGGAAGCATCCCAATTATAGGTCGAAGGAATTTTCTCGCTGCGGAATAAGTCCGCCTTCTCCGCGCGGGCGAACAGGCCGCGGCGATTGACCCAGGGGCCAAGATTGGTCGAGACGGTCACGTCAGGCGAGGTCGTGACGATGCGCTTCGCGAGCTCGCTGTCGCTGCGCGCGATCTCGTTCAGCACGAGACCAAAGCCCTGCTGGGTCGACATCTGCGGTGACGGCTTGAACGCGAGCTGCTGAGGCACCTCGACCACGGGTGCGCTCAAGCGACGGCCATCCTGGTTGAACGGCACCCGCGCCAGAAAAGCTTCGAGTTCGGCCGGGTCTTGCGCGAGCCCCTCGAACTTGTCCCATTCATGCCCGGGCCGGATGTTCTGGCTGTCGCGAAACTTCTCCATCTGCGCGACCGTCATCAGCCCCGCGTGGTTGTCCTTGTGACCCTGGAACGGCAGGCCGACGCCCTTGATGGTGTAGGCGATGAAGCAGACCGGGTGATCGTGGTCGATGGACTCGAACGCCTCCAGCATGCTCGCCATGTCGTGGCCGCCGAGATTCGACATCAGCGCCAAGAGCTCGTCGTCGCTGCGCTTGTCAATCAGCTTGGTGATCGGGCCCTGGTCGCCGATCTCATCGTGCAGATGCTTGCGGAACGCCGCGCCGCCCTGAAAACACAGCGCTGCATAGAGCGCGTTCGGACAATTATCGATCCAGCGCTTCAACGCCTCGCCACCCGGCTCGGCAAAGGCCTCGCGCATTAGCCGGCCATATTTCACGATCACCACGTCCCAGCCGAAATTGCGGAACATGGTCTCGAACTTTTCCCAGAGCCCTTCGCGCACGACGGCATCGAGCGACTGCCTGTTATAGTCGACCACCCACCAGGTGTTGCGCAGGCCGTGCTTCCAGCCTTCTGCAAGGGCTTCGAAGATGTTGCCCTCGTCCATCTCGGCATCGCCGACCAGCGCAATCATCCGCCCTTCGCGGCGATCCTTCATCCAGCCATGCGCCTTAACGTAATCCTGCACCAGCGAGGCGAACAGCGTCTGCGCGACGCCGAGGCCGACCGAGCCGGTGGAGAAATCGACGTCGTCGACATCCTTGGTGCGTGAGGGATAGGACTGCGCGCCCTTCAAGCCGCGAAAATTCTCCAGCTTCTCGCGGGTCTGCCGGCCGAACAGATATTGGATGGCATGGAACACCGGGCTCGCATGCGGCTTCACTGCGACGCGATCCTCAGGTCTCAGCACGCTGAAATACAGGGCCGACATGATGGTGGCGAGCGAGGCGGATGAGGCTTGGTGGCCGCCGACCTTGAGGCCGTCCCCGCTCGGGCGGATGTGGTTGGCGTGGTGGATGGTCCAAGACGAGAGCCACAGCGCTTTGCGGCTAAGGGCGGTCAGGATGTCGAGGCGGGCGGAATCAACGGGCATGGCAATGCTCCCGGAAACAGGTCGGCCGATGATACGCCTGCCGGCCGCGCCAGACTTCTCAATTTTTCGCGCCATACCCGCTTGTCTTGGGATACTTTACCAACGGAAGGCCAAATATACAGGTTTGATCCCAATGCCCGAGCTCGACACCATCGATCGAAAAATCCTCGCGCTGCTCCAGACCGACAGCCGCATGACCATGCAGGAGCTTGCCGACAAGGTCGGGCTCTCGGTCTCGCCCTGCCACCGCCGCGTCAAGCTTCTGGAGGAACGCGGCGTCATCTCGCGCTACGTTGCGACCGTCGACCAGAAGGCGCTGGGGCTACACGTCAGCGTCTTCATCTCGATCAAGCTGGCGCGGCAGAAGGAGGAAGACCTCAACCGCTTCGCCCGCGCGATCTCGAAATGGGACGAGGTGCTGGAATGCTATCTGATGACCGGCAATCGCGACTATCTGCTGCGCGTGGTGGCCGCCGACCTCGCCTCCTACGAGACGTTCCTGAAGACCAAGCTGACCCGGCTCGACGGCATCGCTTCGATCGAATCGAGCTTTGCGCTGAGCCAAGTGAAGTATTCGATTGCGCTGCCGGTGTAGCGTATCACCGCCACGGCTGCACGATGATCTTGGTGTGCGCCTCGGGATTGGCAAGATCGGCGAACGCTTTTGCGACGCCGTCTATACCGACCTCCGCGGTCACCATCGCCGCCGCATCCACCTGCCCTTCCGCGATGAGACGCAGCGACGCTGCGAACTCGTCCGGGGTGTAGCCGAGCACGTACTGGACGTTGAGCTCCTTCATGATGCCTAGCATCGGCTCGCTTTTGTCGGTTTCCATGCAGACGCCGACCACGACAACGCGCGCATCGCGCGGCGCGCCTTCGAACACCTGCTGTAACAGGCCGGGCACGCCGACACATTCGAAAATGATCGCAGGCCTCAGCGCGGGCAGCATGGCCTGGAACGGCGGTCGCGCTGCCTTCTCGGCCTCCGACATCTGGGCGTGCTCGGCCCAGGTCGCATAAGGCTGCGACACCCGGGGATCGACGACGATATCCGCGCCAAGCCTGGCCGCAAGCGCGCGCCGCGCCGGCGAATAGTCGGCTGCGACGATCGGATGCAGCCCCTTGAGCTTGAGCGCAGCGATCACCGCAAGCCCGACCGGGCCGCAGCCGATCACCAGCGGCACCTCGCCGCCACGGATATTGGCTTTTGCGACGGCATGGACGCCGACGGCGAGCGGCTCGGTCAGCGCAGCATGTTCCGGCGCAAGGCCGTTTGGCACTTCGAGCAGCAGCGGCTCGCTGAGCAGCATCGCCTCGGCATAGCCGCCGATATTGTCGTTGGAATAGCCGATGCCCTCAATGCCCTGCGGCGTCACCAGGGCCGGCAGCGAGCAGACCCGCGTCCCCGGCCTAAGCTTGCGTTCGGTGCCCGGTCCGTAGTCGACGATCTCGCAGCAGAACTCATGACCGAACACGACGTCGCGGCTGAGATCCATCGGCTTGCGGCCGGTCTTCCGCGCCATCTCCACCATGCGATGGGCGTGCTGGCGTGCGTGCAGATCGGACCCGCAAATGCCGCAGGCGAGCGTCTTGACCAGAACCTGGCCGGGACCCGGCGTCGGCTCCGCCATCCGGTCGACAACAATCTCACCGTTCCTGAAAATCGCAGCGCGCATCCGGCTCCTCCCGTGGTGTTGGAGCCATTGGTACCACGACGCGCGACGCGCGATCTTGCCTCAGGGGTTCGGGGAGCGCTCTTCCAGCACCAGGAGTTGGGCGCGGCGCACCCGCTCGCGATGGGCGATGTAAAGGCCGCTCGCGACGATGAAGGCCGCGCCCACGATGGTCCAGAGGTCAGGCACCTCACCGAAGATGAAGAAGCCCAGAATGCTGACCCAGAGCAGCTGGGTGTAGGAGAACGGCGCCAGCACCGAGGCATCGCCATAGCGATAGGCCAGCACGATGATCCACTGGCCGACGGTAGAGGCAACTCCGATCACGATGCCAAGCCCGATCGCGGTCCAGCTCGGCGTGACCCAGACGAACGGCACCATCACGGAAAGGATCGCAACGCCCGTCAGCGCCGAGTAAGCCATGGTGGTGAGAACCGCCTCGCGACCGCTCATCATGCGCGTCAGGATCAGCGCGGCAGCCCAGCAGAACGCCGAGATGATCGGGAAGAACGCCGCGGCATGAAATGCGCTGGAGCCCGGGCGCAGGATGATCATCACGCCGGTCAGGCCGATCGCGGTGGCGATCCAGCGGCGCAATCCGACCTTCTCGCTCAGGAAGATGATCGACAGCGCGGTGACGAACAGCGGTGAGACGAAGCCGGTGGCGGAGGCTTCCGCAATGGGGAGGAAGCGGAGACCGGTGATGAAGAACAGGGAGGAGCCGAGCAGCGCGGCGCCGCGCATCAATTGCAAGCCGAGGCGCTCGGTGCGCATCGCATGCAGCGGCGAGCCCGGCAGCATCACCGGCGTGAACATCAGCGCGAAGGTGACGAAGCGGATCCAGGTGATCTCGATCGACGGCAGGCTGGTCGAGAGATATTTCGCGGTGACGTCGGATGTGCCGAGAAACACCGTCGACAGCAACACCAGCGCAATGCCTTTGAAGGGATGATCGACGCGCGCGGGCGCGCGGCGAACTTCCTGCTTCTTCTCCGGCACGGGCATGGGAATATTGTCGAGCCTTGCGGCTGCGGCGGGCGGCGGTGTCACGGCTGGAACCCGGGAAAATGCGAATCGAGAACGCTCGTAAAAAACGACAAATGCGCCGCGCCCGCAACTTCCGAAAACAGGATGCCGATATGCGCTGACGCCCGCGCGCGTCAATACTCCATTAATAATGAGCGTTTGTGCATTACAACATGGGCAGGCTGCGCGGCTTCGGCCCGCGCGGAAACGCCGCATCGAGCGCCGCAATCTCGTCTTTCGTCAGCACGAGATCGCCGGCAGCCGCATTTTCGCCGGCATGTTCCGCGGACGAGGCTTTCGGAATCGCGAACACCGTAGTTGCACGGGTGAGGAAGCTTAGTGCGACCTGACGCGGCGTCACGCCACGCGCCTCCGCAATGCGCCCGAGCACGGCACCACCCTTGCTGCGCGCGTCCGGGAAATCGTCATGACCAAACGGCGAATAGGCGACCACGGCGACACCATGCCGCTCACACCAGGGAATCACGGCATGCTCGATCGCGCGTTCCTTGAGATGATAGAGCACCTGATTGCATGCGATCCGCCCCTCGCCCGCAACCTCGAGTATTTCGTCAAGATCCCCGGCGTCGAAATTGGAGACGCCCCAGGACTTGATCTTGCCGGTCTTCACCAGCTCTTCGAACGCGGCGACGGTGTCCTCGAGCGAATAGGAGCCGCGCCAGTGCAACAGATAGCAGTCGAGCCGATCGGTCTTCAGCCGTTTCAGCGAACGCTCACACGCCGTGATCGTGCCGCGGCGCGAGGCGTTGCTCGGCAGCACTTTTGAGACGAGGAACACTTCATCGCGACGGCCCGCAATCGCCTCCGCAATGACGAGCTCGGCATCGCCATACATCTCGGCGGTGTCGATGTGGGTCATGCCGAGATCGAGCCCGCGCTGAAGCGCGGCAATGGTGCGGTTGCGGTCGCCACGGTCGAGATACCAGGTGCCCTGTCCGATGACGGAGACGTTGGCGCCGGTCGTGCCGAACGAGTTTAATTTCATCTGCAATCCTCATCTCCGCTGCCTATGTCGTCCTGGCGAAAGCCATTACCACAGGGAGATGTTGTTACAGAAGACGGTGGCGACAGTTCTGTTCCGCGCGCGATGAGATGGGAGCAGCGCGCCGCTACCCCGCCGCCCCCGCAAGCTTGCCCTGCTTCGCCGGCACTTCCGTCGTTGCAATCAACCGCTTCAGCTCGGGGATGCAGGAGCCGCAATTGGTGCCGGCCTTGAGCTTGCCGCCAATCTCGGCCGCGGTGCGCGCCCCGGCGGCGATGGTGTCGCAGATGGTGCCGCGGCCGACGCCGAAGCAGGCGCAGACGATCGGCCCGGTCGAGGCCGCGCCCTCCGTCGACTTGCCTGCCAGCAGCATGCGGCGCTGCTCGTCGGTGACGTGATCGGAGGCAAAGGCATTTCTGACCACTTCCCAATCGCCGGCATCATGCCCGGGGCCGACGAACAGGCAGGCCTCGATGCGATCGCCCGCGAACGAGGCTGCGCGATAGATGCCGCCGCCGAAATCGCGATATTCGGCAACGTCCTCGCCGGCGACGCCGTCGAGCCAGGCCGGCCAGCGCGATAGATCCGCATTGTCGGCGAACAGATAGCCGAAACCGCCGGGGACCGTGACGCGGGTCCACAACAGGTTCGGCGGCAGATCGAGCTGCTGTCGCGACAGCGCAAAGCCGCGAAAGACGTATTCGTAAGGCGCGATCGCGACTGGGGTCGCCTTGGACTCGGGCTGTCCGGAGAACGGATCCGTGAACGGCTGCACCAACGCCCCGACGCGGCCATGCGAGGCATTCATCGCGCTCCAGTGGATCGGAACAAACAGCGTGCCGCGCTGCTGGCGTTCTGTGACAGCGACCTTCAGAATGCACTGGCCGTAATCAGTGCTGACGCGGGCATAGCCGTCATCGACGATGCCGTATTTGCTGGCGTCGTCCGGGTGGATCTCGACAAACGGCTCGGGCAGATGCGCGCCGAGCCGCTGGCTGAGGCCCGTGCGCGTCATGGTGTGCCACTGGTCGCGGATGCGTCCGGTATTGAGCCTCAGGGGACGCGAGGCGCCGGTCTCGCTGCGCAACGCCGGCACTTCCGGCGCGACGAAGCGGCCCTTGCCGTCATTGGTGAAGAAGCCGCCATTCGCGAAGAAGCGCGCGCCGGGCGCCTCGCCTTGGCGCGCCGGCCACTGCACCGGCTTGAGGGCATCGAAAGCGTCGTCCGACAGCGAGGTCAGGGCGCCGATGTCGAAATCACGGCTGCCGTCGTTCTCGAAGGCCGAGAGCGCCGCGTGCTCGCGAAAAATCTCGGCGGCCGATTTGTAGTTGAAGCTGTCGCCGAAGCCGAGACGTTTTGCGGTCTCGCTCAGGATCCACCAATCGGGGCGCGCCTCGCCGGGCGCCGGCAGGAACGAGCGCTGGCGCGAGATGCGGCGTTCGGAGTTGGTCACCGTGCCCGACTTCTCGCCCCAGGCGAGCGCCGGCAACAGCACATGCGGACCCGCCTCAACCGTGTCGTTGGAAAGCACGTTCTCGGAGACCACGAACAGCTCGAGCTTCTTCAGCGCCTCGCGCACGAAGTCGGCATCGGGCAGCGACACCGCGGGATTGGTGCCCATCACCCAAAGCGCCTTGACCTCGCCGCAGTCGATCGCCTCGAACAATTGCACTGCCTTCAATCCTTCATGGGTGGCGATGCGCGGCGCCTTCCAGAACCGTCTGACACGATCGATGTCGGGCGGCGTGAAGCCCATATGGGCGGCAAGCATATTGGCGAGGCCGCCGACCTCGCGGCCGCCCATGGCGTTGGGCTGGCCGGTGAGCGAGAACGGCGAAGCGCCCGGCTTGCCAATGCGTCCCGTCGCAAGATGGCAGTTCAGGATCGCGTTGACCTTGTCGGTGCCCTGCGCCGACTGGTTGACGCCCTGCGAATAGAGCGTGACGACGCGCGGCGTGTCGCGGAACATCTGAAAGAAGGCCGCAACATCCTGTTCGGAGAGGCCCGTGGCCAGCGCGGTCGCAGTGACGCTGCCAGCAATGTTGCGCGCGCGAGCCAGCGCATCGTCGAAACCCGAGGTGTTGTTCGCGATGTAGTTCTGATCCAGCGCGCCGTTGTCGGCGAGATGGATGAACAAGCCGGAAAACAGCGCGGTGTCGGTTCCGGGCTTGAGGCCGAGGAACAGATCGACGTCATCAGCGGTGTCGGTGCGGCGCGGATCGATCACGATCATCCGCGCACCACGCTCCTGCCGGTTCTTCAGCATGCGCTGGAACAGCACGGGATGGCACCAGGCCGCATTCGATCCGACGAAGACCAGCAGGTCAGCCTGGTCGAGATCCTCGTAGCAGCCGGGCACAGTGTCGGCGCCGAAGGCGCGGCGATGACCGGCGACCGAGGACGACATGCACAGCCGCGAATTGGTGTCGACATTGGCGGTGCCCACAAAGCCCTTCATCAGCTTGTTGGCGACGTAATAGTCCTCGGTAAGCAATTGGCCGGAGAGATAGAACGCGACTGCGTCGGTGCCGTCGCGCGCCACGATGTGCTGCATGCGGTGGGCGACGTGATCGAGCGCATCGCTCCAGGCGACGCGCTCGAGCACGCCCTTGCAGCGGATCATCGGATAGAGCAGACGGCTTTCGAGGCCGACGGTCTCGCCCAGCGCCGAGCCCTTCGAGCACAGCCGGCCGAAATTGGCGGGATGCTCGGGGTCGCCCGCGATAGCCGCGCCGCCCTTGCCGTCCGGCGTCGCCAACACGCCGCAGCCGACGCCGCAATAGGGACAGGTCGTCTTGGTCGTGCGGAGCGCGGGATCGATCGCCGTCATATCGAACTGCCTTATCAAGCCGCCTTGTCAAGCCGCCTTGGAGGGACGCGCTAGCGCGCGGCCGAACATCATGTCGGTGCGGATCGCCGCCACCTTGTCGCGATTGCGGATCAGTTCGAGATACCAGAGCGCATCGACGGTATCGCCGATCAGCACGGCACCGGTGAGCCGGCCGTCAGCAATGACGAGCTTCTTGTAGGTGCCGCGCCTGCGGTCGGTGAGCACGAGGCTCTCGCTGCCCTCGCCGCCCATGAAGTCGCCGGCCGAGAACACGCCGACGCCAGAGACTTTCAGATTGGTCGAGACCACACTGCCCTGGTAGGCGGCCGGACGGCCGGCCAGATGCCGCGCCAGCACCCGCGCCTGCTCGTAAGCCGGCTCGACCAGGCCATAGCAGATGCCGCGATGCTCGGCGCATTCGCCCAGCGCGAAGATGTCGGGCGAAGCCGTCTGCATCACATCGTTGACGACGACGCCGCGGTTGACAGCGATGCCGGCGTCCTCGGCCAGTGCAACGTTCGGCTTGATGCCGGCGGCGAAGATCACGGCGTCGGCCTCGATACGGCTGCCATCGGCAAGCTCGACGGCCTCGACACGGCCCTCGCCATGAATGCGGGCGGTCGAGGCATTGAGCAGGATCCGGATGCCCTTGCGCTCGACCAGCGTCTTGAGCAGATCGGCGGCCGGCCCATCGAGCTGGCGCTCCATCAGCCGGTCCATCAGATGCAGCAGCGTCACCGGCGCGCCGGCCTTGGCAAGTCCATACGCCGCTTCGAGACCGAGCAGGCCGCCGCCGACCACGATGACGCGCTTCTTCGCCGCAGCTAGCGTCAGCAACAGATCGACGTCGCGCGTATCGCGGAAAGTGTGCACGCCGGCTAAATCGGCGCCCGGCACGTTAAGCCGCAGCGGCGTCGAGCCGGTGGCGAGCACCAGCTTGGAATATTCCATGCTCTCCTCACCGGCGATCTTGAGCTCGCGGCGGCCGGTATCAATCTCGGTGACCCGATAACCGTAGCGCACCGTGACGCCGCGATGGCGCCACCAATCGGCCGGCCGGAGCTCGATCTCGTGCGAGCCGGTCTCGCCAGCCAGCACGGATGAGAGCAGCACGCGGTTGTAAGCGAGCCGCGGCTCTTCGCCGATGACGGCGACCGCGTAGCGGCCGAGCGCGGTCTTGGCGAGCTCATCGACCAGTCGCGCGGCCGCCATACCGTTACCGACAATGACGAGCGGTTCACTCATGGCAATTCCCTATTCCATAGCCTGCGGTGGAGCTTCTCCCCGCGTACGGGGAGAAGCGAGCTTCGTACCGAGTGTCACACTCTTGCTTCCGCAAGGCTCGACGCGCCTTCACCCTGCGGGCTGCGACGCAGGTAGAACCACCAGGTCAGAGCGAGGCAGGAGGCGTAGAAGGCGAGATAGATCGCGAGCGCGAGCTGCGGTCCGCCGGTCAGGGCGATCGACTTGCCGAAGCCGGTCGGGATCAGGTAGCCGCCGACCGCGCCGATCGCACCGATGAAGCCGACCGCCGCGCCGCTCTCGATGCTCGCCGTCTTCAGCGCGAGTGCGCGCGCCGTATCACCCTTGCCGCGCACCTTGAACAGATTCTCCTCGCGAAAGATCGAAGGGATCATGCGATAGGTCGAGCCGTTGCCGATGCCCGTCGTCACGAACAGGATCAGGAACATCGACAGGAAGCCGATGAAATCCTTCTGTCCCACGAAGTAGAGCACGCCAACCGTGGCGCCCGCCATCATGATGAAGTTCCAGAAGGTGATGATCGAGCCGCCGATCTTGTCGGCAAGCCAGCCGCCGAGCGGGCGCGAGAGCGAGCCGACCAGCGGTCCCATGAACGCGATCGAGATCGTCACGGCCGGGAATTGCGTCTTGATCAGCAGCGGGAACGCGGCGGAGTAGCCGATGAAGGATCCGAACGTGCCGATATAGAGGTACGCCATGATCCAGGTGTGCTTGCGCTTGACGATCGCGAGCTGGTTCTTCACCGACGATTTCGCCGAGGTCAGATTGTTCATGAAGAACACGGCGCCGAACACCGCGATCGCGATCGGCAGCACCCACATCAGGCCGGCGTTCTGGAGGAAGACGCCGTCGACGGGCGTGGCCTGGAACAGGTTGATGACCGCGAGCGTCATCAAGATCGGGGTCAAGAGCTGCACGCTGGAGACGCCGATATTGCCGCCGGCGGCGTTGAGGCCGAGCGCCCATCCCTTCATCCGGTCGGGGAAGAAGAAGGAGATGTTGGTCATGCTGGAGGCGAAATTGCCACCGCCAAGGCCCGCGGCCGAGGCAACCAGCAGCATCAGCCAGAACGGCGTGTCGGGTTGGCTCACGAAATAGGCAAGCGACAGCGTCGGAATAAACAGGATCGCTGCACTGAAGACGGTCCAGTTGCGGCCCCCGAAGGTCGTCACGGCAAATGTGTAGGGGAAGCGCATCAGGGCGCCGATCAGGCCCGGCACGGCGACGAGCTGGAACAGCTGGTCGGTGGTGTAGTGGAAGCCCGCCTGCGGCAGCTTGGTGGCGACGATGCTCCAGATCAGCCAGACCGAGAAGCCGATATGCTCGGCCACGATCGACCAGATCAGGTTGCGTCGCGCGATGGTCTTGCCAGTCGTATTCCAGAACGCCTCATCTTCGGGGCGCCAGTCTGAAATCCAGGTTGGATTCTTCGTCATTGAGTATCCCTTCTAGGCTCACCGCTGCGTCGTTGCAGGCTCAGCCTCCGGCCACGGAGGCACGCTCCGAGGCGTCACCCCGGTGGCGAGTTCACGATGCTGATTGATGATGTTGAGGGACGTCGTCGTTGGCGTCGCGCAATCACATTTCAATTTCCGTGCCAGTTGCGCGCACGCTGGAAATATAGGGATTTCAGTACGTTATTCGTATTGCCCGAATTTCTTGCAAGGCCTTTCCGCACGCTAAATTTGCGATTCGCTCAATCCTTGTGCGACGCACAAGGATTGAGCGACATGTCAATTAATTAGGCGCGCGCATGTCGCGCGTTAACGCTTCGGTTACGCGGCCTCGATGAAGCGATGGCGCTCGTAGAGGAATTCGAGCACGCGCTGCCGGCACTTCAAGTAGGTGGCGCTGGTCGCAAGCTCGAGCCGCTTGCGCGGCCGCGTTAGCGGCACCTCCAGCACCTCACCGATGCGCGCGCTCGGCCCATTTGTCATCATGACGATGCGGTCGGACAACAGCACCGCCTCGTCCACGTCGTGAGTAATCATCAGGATGGTGTTGCCGAGCTTCTGATGCAGCGCCATCACGGAGTCCTGGAGATGCGCTCGGGTCAGCGCGTCGAGCGCGCCGAACGGCTCGTCGAGCAGCAGCACCTTCGGCTCCATCGCCAGCGTCCGCGCAATGCCGACGCGCTGCTTCATGCCGCCGGAGATTTCGGAAGGACGCTTGTCCCTGGCGTGGGCCATCTGCACCAGGCTGAGATTGTGCATCACCCAGGCGTCGCGTTCGGCGCGGGATTTGGTCCTGGAAAAGACCTTATCGACGCCGAGCCTGACGTTCTCGTAGACGGTCAGCCACGGCAGCAGGCTGTGGTTCTGGAACACGACGGCGCGATCGGGCCCCGGCGAGTTGACCTCGCGATTCTCCAGCAGCACGCCGCCGGTGGTCGCGCCGGTCAGGCCTGCGATGATGTTGAGCAGGGTCGACTTGCCGCAGCCGGAATGACCGATGATCGAGACATATTCGCCCTTCTCGATCGTCAGGTTGATCTCCTTGAGCACCTCCGTGGTGGCCGCGCCGCGGGTGAAGACCTTGTCGATGTGGTCGAGCTTCAAATAGGCGGTCATGTGCCCTCCTCTCAATTCTGCGCGGTGCCGCGGGTGACGAACTTGCCGATGCCCGCGATCAGGCGGTCCAGCACGAAGCCGACGATGCCCACATAAAACAGCGCCAGGATGATCTCGCTGATATGCGAGGAGTTCCAGGCGTCCCAGATGAAGAAGCCGATGCCGACGCCGCCGATCAGCATTTCGGCGGCGACGATCGCGAGCCACGACAGGCCGATGCCGATGCGCAGGCCGGTGAAAATGTAGGGCGCGGCCGCCGGAATCATGATCTTGGAGAAGAACTCGAGCGGATTGAGCTGCACCACGGCCGCGACGTTGCGATAGTCCTGCGGGATGTTGCGGATGCCGACCGCGGTGTTGATGATGATCGGCCAGATCGAGGTGATGAAGATGACGAAGATCGCCGAGGGCTGGCCGTCGCGAAAGGCGGCGAGCGAGAGCGGCAGCCAGGCGAGCGGCGGGATGGTGCGCAGCACCTGGAATAGCGGATCGAGCCCGCGCATCGCCCAGACCGACTGTCCGACCAGCACGCCCAACGCGATGCCGGCGATCGCTGAGAGCGAATAGCCGAAGGCGACGCGCTGGAGACTTGCGGAGAGATGCCAGAACAGGCCCTTGTCGATACCGCCATGGTCGAAGAACGGATCGAGGATCAGCTCCTTGGTGTCCTTGAACACCTTTGATGGTGGCGGCAGCGCCGAGCCGGCGCGGCGGCAGACCAGCTCCCAGACCAGCGTCAGCAGCGCGATCACGACCAGCGGCGGGATCACGCGCGCGGCCGTCTGCCGCGCCATGCGTGCGTAAGCTTCGGTGCGCGGGGGACGCTTTGGCGTCATCGCGACGACCGGCGCGGCGCTGGCCGCAGGCGTCGCCGTTTCAATCTCAATCTTGGCGGCGGACATATTCATTGCAATCTCTCTCCGGCTTCAAAAGACGATGCGGCCGCGCAAAGGCGGCCGCTGGCCCCCATCAGACTTCGACACGTTTGATCGCGAGCGACTTCAGATAAGCAGCCGGATTTTCCGGATCGAATACCTTGCCGTCGAAGAAGGTTTCCTTGCCGCGCGAGGTGGAGGCCGGGATCTCGGAGGCCGCGACACCGAGCGTCTTGGCCGCATCGCGCCACATGTCCTCGCGATTGACCTTGGCGATCAGCGCCTTGGTGTCGAAATTCGCCTCGTACTTGCCCCAGCGGATGTCCTCGGTGAGGAACCAGAGATCGTGGCTCTGGAAGGGGTACGAGGCGAAGTCGCGCCAGTACTTCATGATGTGTGGAGAGTTCTCCACCACCTTGCCGGGGATGCCGTAGTCGAACTTGCCTGCGGTACGATCGAGCACGTCCTCGACCGGGCAGTTCATCCACTGCCGCTTGCCCATGATGGCGGCAAGCTCGGCCTTGTTCTCGGCCTTGTCGGCCCATTGCTGGGCTTCCATCACCGCCATCAATAGCGCCTTGGCGGCCTTTGGGTATTTGTCGACGAAGGCGGCGCGCATGCCGAAGGATTTCTCCGGATGCTTATTCCAGAGCTCGCCGGTCGTTACCGCGGTGTAGCCGATATTCTGATGGATCAGCTGCAGATTCCAGGGCTCGCCGACGCAGAAGCAGTCCATGGTGCCGACCTTCATGTTGGCCACCATCTGCGGCGGCGGCACGACGATGGTCTCGATGTCCTTGTCGGGATCGATGCCGCCGGCGGCGAGCCAGTAGCGGATCCAGAGATCATGCGTGCCACCGGGAAAGGTCATTGCCGCCTTCACGGCCTTGCCGGACGCCTTCTTCTTGTCCAGCGCAGCCTTGAAGGGCGTCGCATCGACGCCGAGCTTGAGGTCAGCATATTCGTTCGCAACGGAGATGCACTGGCTATCGAGATTGAGCCGGGCCAGGATGTACATCGGCGTCGGCTGGTTGTTCTGCGTCACCTTGCCGGCCGAGATCAGATACGGCATCGGGGTGAGGATATGTGCGCCGTCGATGCCATTGCCTTCGGAGCCGAGCACGAGGTTGTCGCGCGTCGTGCCCCAGGAGGCCTGCTTCTGCACGTCGACGTCGGGCATGCCGTGCTTGGCGAACAGCCCCTTGTCCCTGGCGACGAACAGCGGGCCAGCGTCGCTGAGCGCGATGAAGCCGAGCTTGGCGCCCTTGACCTCAGGGCCTGCCTCCTGCGCGAAGACGCCGGCGGGAAAATTCAGTTTTGCGGCGGCGAGAAGTGCGGCGGTAGCGCCGGTCGCCTTCATCAATTGGCGGCGGCTAAGCCCGTTATCCGAGGGCCGGCGGGTGCGCTTGGTCATAGGCAGGTCGTCCTTTGCGTCGTTGCAGAATTGATGGCTTCAGTGCACACGATCAGCCCGTCCGTCCGGCGGCGCCGTATTTGGCGCATGCGAACGCACGACCGGGGAAACCCCCGTCCGGTGGCGTCGGCAAGTCGGATGAGAAGTCTCGCGGGACGGCTTCAATGGCGTCGGCACGGAACTATTCAAGCTTCGTGCCAAGCCTGATGGCCATAATAGGTAAGAACAATCAACATGTTATTGGAATTGCGGCAGGCTGCCGCATCACCGCTTCGCATGTGAAACTTGCGATCTGCTCAATCTTTGTGCGACGCACAAACCTTGTGCAGCAGCTCAAGCAGGAGGCCGACAGGCGCTTCGGGGACCGTTTGAGCAGAGACACATCCCGCTGATATCGCTTCATTTTTCCTCCGCGCACGAGCGGCACGCAACTTGCATTTACTTGGGCGTCAACGAAGACTGCGGCTTGCCGCATGGTTGCAGCCTCTGGCGGCTGCATTCCGGAAGCTCAACTGCTTCGCGGTCCTCTCGCTCGTCGTGACGCGATTCCCAAGGCTTCCAACTCCATAGCCCTCGTGCGCGGCAGGCCAGCCCGCACGACGCCAAGACGTTCAGCGCGCTCTCCATGAGGGTGTGTCGATCTCACTTACGAAGCAAAAGGATCCATTGATGTCGTATCTCGCGCCTTCGGAATTCGTCACCAAGATGGTGGATGCGGGCGAGTCCAAGATCTTCATGTCCACCCGGGATACCATCATCCGCGCCTACATGGCCGGCGCCATCCTCACGCTCGCCGCATGGTTCGCTGTCACGATCAACGTCAACACCGGCCAGCCGTTGGTCGGCGCGCTCTTGTTTCCGGTCGGATTCGTCATGCTGTACCTCCTGGGCTTCGATCTCCTGACCGGTGTGTTCGTGCTCTCGCCGCTCGCCCTGATCGACAAGCGTCCCGGCGTCACACTCGGCGGCGTGCTGCGCAATTGGGGCTTGGTGTTCGTCGGTAACTTCGCCGGCGCGTTCACGGTCGCCTTCATGATGGCCTTCGTCACGACCTTCGGCTTCACACAGCCGCCTGACAAGGTCGGCACCGCCATCGGGATCATCGGCGAAAGCCGGACGCTCGGCTACGCCGCGCATGGTGCGGCCGGAATGGCGACGCTGTTCATGCGCGGCATGCTCTGCAACTGGATGGTCTCGACCGGCGTCGTCGGCGCGATGATTTCGACCTCGGTCCCCGGCAAGGTTATTGCGATGTGGATGCCGATCCTGGTGTTCTTCTACATGGTGTTCGAGCATTCGGTCGTGAACATGTTCCTGTTCCCGTCAGGACTGCTGCTCGGCGCAAAGTTCTCGATCCTGGACTATTTGATCTGGAACGAGATCCCGACCGTGCTCGGCAACCTCGTCGGCGGCCTGGCCTTCACCGGCATGACCCTCTACGCTACGCACGTCATGACCCTGCCGAAGCGCGAGGTCGGCAAGGCTACGAAGCCCCGCGTTGCGGCCTGATCGAATACGTCTCGACAGAGGAGCCTCGCCTGCGCAGGGTGAGGCTCCTCTTTCCTGGTGACGACGATGACCCCCGGACTCCTGATTTCGGTCGGCCAGCACTCCGACAAGGGTCGCAAGCCCCTCAACCAGGATTTTCACGGCGTCCTCATTCCAGAGGAGCCGCTGCTCAGCCTGAAGGGCATCGCCGCCGTCCTCGCCGACGGCATTTCGAGCAGCACGGTGAGCCAGATCGCCAGCGAGTCGGCGGTCAAGAGCTTCCTGATGGACTATTACTGCACGTCGGAATCCTGGACGGTGAAGACGTCTGCCCGCCGCGTGCTGGATGCCACCAATTCCTGGCTGCACGCGCAGACGCGCAAGAGTCAATACGCCTATGATCGCGACAAGGGCTATGTCTGCACCCTCACCGCCATGGTCATCAAGGCGACCACCGCGCATATCTTCCATGTCGGTGACTGCCGCGTCTACCGCGTCGCCGGTAAGGCGCTCGAGCAACTGACCGACGATCACCGGATCATCGTGTCGTCGGAGCAGACTTATCTCGGCCGCGCACTCGGCATCAATCCGCAGCTCGAGATCGACTATCAGGCCTTCGAGATCGAGGCGGGCGACACCTTTCTGCTGGCGACCGACGGCGCCTACGAATTCGTCGACGCGCGCTTCGTCACGAGCGCGCTGAACGAGCACGCAGGCGAGCTCGACGCGGCGGCCAAGGCCATCGTCGAGGAAGCCTACCGGCGCGGCAGCGACGACAACATCACGGTCCAGATCCTGCGCATCGATGCAGTGCCCCAGCGCGAGCCGGCCGGCATCTTCAATCAGACGTCCCAATTGCCGCTGCCTCCGCTGCCGGAACCGCGCGCGATCTTCGACGGCTACCGGATCATCCGCGAGATCCACGGCAGCAGCCGCAGTCATATCTACTTTGCCGTCGACACCGAGACCGAGGAGCCGGTCGCGCTCAAGCTGCCGTCGGTCGACCTGCGCGATAACGCCGCCTATCTCAAGCGCTTCCTGATGGAGGAATGGATCGCGCGCCGGATCGACAGCCCGCACGTGCTGAAGCCGCGGTCACAGTCGAGACGGCGCAGCTATCTCTACATCGCGACCGAATTCGTCGAAGGCCAGACCTTGAAGCAGTGGATGACCGACAATCCACGCCCCGATCTCGAAACCGTCCGCGGCCTGATCGAGCAGGTCGCCGCGGGCTTACGCGCCTTCCACCGCATGGAGATGCTGCATCAGGACCTCAGGCCGGACAACATCCTGATCGACAAGACCGGCACCGCCAAGATCATCGACTTCGGATCGGTCAGGGTGGCCGGCGTCGCGGAAGCGGCGCCGCGAGACGAGGCCGACGACATCCTGGGAACGGTCCAGTACACGGCGCCGGAGTACTTTCTCGGCGAAGGCGGCTCGCCGCGCTCCGACATGTTTTCGTTGGCTGTGATCTGCTACCAGATGCTGACGGGGAAGTTGCCCTATGGCACCCAGGTTGCCCGAATTCGGCGCAAGGCGGACGTGCGGCGACTTCAGTATCGCCCGGCCGACGAGGACCGCAATGTGCCGGCCTGGGTCGACGGCGCGCTCAGGCGCGCGCTACATCCCGATCCCTACAAGCGGCACGAGGATCTGTCCGAATTCGTCTACGAGCTCCGCACGCCCAATCCGGTCTATCTCGACACGCGGATCACGCCGCTTTTGGAGCGCAGTCCGCTGATGTTCTGGAAATTGACCACGGCGGCGCTCGCCTGCGCGGTCGTCGTGCTGCTGGCGATATTGCACGCGCGCTGATCAGGGGCGTGGCCTCGCAGGGCTCACCACGTGATCAGCGGAGACTGATGCAGCCATGCATCGGCGCGCACCTGATCCAGCACGAATTTTGCGACGTCTGCGCGCGCTATGCTGCCGCCATGGAAGTCCGAAAGATCCGTCAGGGCCCGCACCGAGCCGCGGCCGGGCTTGTTGTTCAGGGCGGAAGGAGGAACCAGGACCCCAGTCCAGCCCGCTGTCTCTGACGATGGCTTCCTGCCGGTTCTTGTCGGCGTACACCTTCTTCAGGAGGAGCGGAAAGATCACATTGTCGGCGAGAAAGCCGCCGTGCCCGGCGCCGTCGCCGGCGCCGATCCCCGTAATGCAAACCAGACGGGAGACATGTTTGGCCTTCACTCGCGCTCACGAGCGCGCGCGTCGCGCTCGAGAGAAGCGTTACCTTGCGGAACGGGCTTACCGGTGTACCCAGCGCACTGACGACGGCGTCACGGCCTTCGAGGGCTTCGAGCAAAACTGTTTCGTCGCGGGCGTCTCCTCGCCCCCGTGATGTCACTCGCCTTTTCGGCGGAACGCACCAGCACGGTGACCTCGTACCCCCGCGCCACCGCCTGGCTGACGATCAGCCGGCCGGTGGCGCCGGTGGCGCCAAGTACCAGTATCTTCGCTGCGCCCTCCGGATTCGCCGGAACGGCGCCGGTCGAAGCGATCATGATCGAATTCCTTGTGAGGATTGGGGCGTGCCGTATCGTCAGGCGGAGGCGGCGATCTCGGAGACGAAGTCGCGATAGGAGCGCAGGGGACGGCGCAGCAGCGCGGTCAGACGCTCGACGTCGCCGGCCTCGGGCACCATTCCCTCGGTGAGGAAACGCTCGCTCATCAGCCGCATGTCGAAGGCCATCCAGCTCGGCATGAACTGCCTGAGATTCTTCTCGAAGCCGGCGGTATCGTCGCCGGGATAGGCGATGGTGCGACCCAGAACCTCCGACCAGACGGCGGCGGCTTTCGCGCCGGTCAGCGTTTCGGGACCGACGAGATTGATGCGGTCGAGCGGCAGCGAGGCTGCGGCTCGCTCTCGACGGATCAGTTCGATGGCGGCGATCTCGCCGATGTCGCGTGCATCGATCATGGCGAGTCCCTTGCTCCCGATGGGCATCGGATAGATGCCGTATCCGGTCACCACGTCCTTGATCGTGACGTCGTTGTTCATGAAGTAAGCGGGGCGCAGGATGGTGGCGTTGAAGCCCATCTGCTCGATCATCCGCTCGACACCGAACTTGCCGGCAAAGTGCGGCACGTTCACGTAGCGATCGCTGTGGATCACCGAGAGGTAGACGACCCGCTCGACGCCGGCCTCGCGGGCCACGTTGAGCGCAATCAGCGCCTGCGTGAATTCATCCGGCACCACTGCGTTGAGCAGGAACAGGGTCGAGACTCCGCTAAACGCGCCGCGGAGCGCGTCGACATCGAGCAGGTCGCCCTGCACGACATTGACGCCTGTCGGGAGGTTTGCCTTTGCAGGATCGCGGGCGAGAGCACGGACATCGGCGCCGCGCTTGACGAGTTGTTCGACGACGTGGCGGCCAATGGTGCCGGTTGCGCCGGTAACGAGGATGGTCATGGGATCACTCCGGGTTGGGTGCAGAAGACACAAGGGAAATTAGTGATCCACATTTGAACCGATAGACGATATATGTAGACTGACCGTCTCACTGGTGGAACGATGGACCTGCTCGCACTCGCCGATTTCAACCTCGTCGCCCGACACGGCGGGTTCGGACGCGCCGCACGGGCCGCCGGGCGCCCGAAAGCCACCCTGTCCCGACGGGTCGCCGAGCTGGAGGCCGCGCTCGACCTGCGCCTGTTCGAGCGCGGCGCGCGCGCCCTGAAACTCACGCAGGAAGGACGCGCCCTTTACGAGCGGACGGGGGCATTGCTCGTCGAGCTCGACGAGGCGGCCGCGGCAATCGCTTCGGGTGGGGACAGGCCGCGGGGTCGCCTGCGGATCAGCGCGCCTTTGCTGTTTTCGCAAACTGCAATGGGGAATCTCGCGGCCGGGTTCGCGCTCAGATATCCGGAGGTCCGTCTTGAGGTCACGACGGAAGATCGCTCCGTGGACATGGTGGAGGAAGGGTATGACCTCGTCATTCGGGTCAATCCGGCTCCGGACGAGAGCCTTGTGGGCCGGATCTTTCTGCGCGACCGGCTAGTGGTCGTGGCGAGCCCGGATTTGAAGCGACCGCGGGACGGTATCGCTGTGCCGGCTGTCATGCGCGGAGCGGGCGACCAGCTAACAACCTGGGAGGTGACGGTGCCAGGCGGACGATCGCGCATCACGGTTGATCCGGTCCTTCGCCTGTCATCGCTCGTCATGGTCCGCGATGCAGTCCGGGCGGGCGTCGGCGCCGCGCGCCTTCCCGTGTCACTGGTCAGTCACGACCTGGCTGCCGGCACGCTGGTGCATTGGGGCAACATCGACGGACCAGAGATCGCGTTGTGGACGCTCTATCCATCGCGGCGGCTCTTGAGCGCGCGCGTATCCGCCTTCCTCGACTTCATGAAAGAAGCCTTTCCGATGGGGACGCCTGACGAGTTGGCGGCCTTCATCGGGCGCTGAGAGGCGGCGCGCGCTGCTCGCGCCTGACCGTCAGGCCGGCTCCTCCGCCTTCGTCCCCAGCGGCTTCGGCGCCATACCGCCGCCCGGCTTGAGGTGGAATTCATAGCTCATCAGGTGCCACTGCCCGTTCGCCCTGGTGCCGTCGGGCATCTCAAGGTCGTTGCGCGGCTCGACCTTGGCCACCAGATCGTCCTTCACACCGAACACCACGTCGGAATCCAGGTATTTGTCGCCATCCATGAAGACGTGGGTGATCAGCGGCTCATAACCCTTTGCATTGACCAGGAAATGGACATGCGCCGGGCGCATCGGGTGGCGGTTGGTCTGCATGATCATCTCGCCGACCGGACCGTCGGTCGGGATAGGGTAGCTGCACGGCAGGATGGTGCGAAAGAAGAACCGGCCGTCGTCATCGGTGATGAAGCGCGCCCGCGCTGAGGCGCCGACCTCGTCATAGTTCGGCTTCTGTGAATCGTAGAAGCCGTCATCGTCGGCATGCCAGACGTCGACGGGGACATTCGCGAGCGGCTTGCCCTTGAGATCGGTGACGCGGCTCTGCACGAACATCCGTTCGCCGGTCTGATTGTTCGGCGAGATGTCGGTGCCGTGCGCGGTCACCTTGTGCTCGCCGACGTAGAACGGGCCGAGCACCGTGGTCTGGGTGGCGCCCTCGCGGTCGCGGTGATTGACTGCGTCGACCAGCATGGAGACGCCGAGCACGTCGGATAGCAGGATGAACTCCTGGCGGGTGTCGGTGCATTTCTGGCCGGTGCGGGTCAGGAAATCGATGGCGTATTCCCACTCCTCGAAGGTGAGACCGGTCTTGCTCACGTAATCGTGCAGCGACTTCACCAATTCCTGGAGCAGGAATTTCGCGCGCGGGTCGGGTGTCTGGTCAAAGCTCCGGACGACGGCTTCGGTGAGCTCGGTCTCGTTGAACTGGGTCATGGTGCGTTTGCCTGCGTTTTCTCGTTGGCCCGTTGGGATCTCTTGGGCTGCTTGGAGGCGTTCCAGGTTGGAGCCTACACTAACCGGCCGCCCGGCGTTAAGCGCGACCAGCTTGGAATGAGCCCGCCATTTCGGCTATCAACGGAGCGACAAAAACTGCCCGGAGGAACAGATGCTCGCGCCCACACCCGCCTCGCCCGAATGCGTCGGCATGTCTAAGACCGCACTGGACCGCGTCGATACGCATCTGAAGAACCGGTACATCGACGCGGGCCGGTTCCCCGGCGCGCATCTCCTCGTCTACCGCCGCGGCAAGGTCGCACACAGCTCGGTTCAGGGCCTTGCCGACGTCGAGCGCAAAGTGCCGGTCAAGGACGACACCATCTACCGCATCTATTCCATGACGAAGCCGCTCACCAGCATCGCCTTCATGATGCTGGTCGAGCAAGGTCTCGTCGCGATCGACGAGCCTGTCGCCAAGTACATTCCGGAATGGAAGGATCTCGGCGTATTCGTCGCCGGCACCTACCCGGCCTTCCTGACCCGGCCGCCGTCCCGGCCGATGCTGATCGTCGACCTCCTGCGCCATACTTCCGGCCTCACCTACGGCTTCCAGCAGCGCTCCAATGTTGATGCCGCCTATCGCGCCGAGAAGATCGGGGAGGTCGAGAAGTCCGGCACGCTCCAGACCATGATCGAGAGCCTTGCAAAGATCCCGCTGGAGTTCTCGCCGGGCGAGGCCTGGAACTACTCGGTCGCGACCGACGTGCTCGGCTATCTCGTCGCCAAGATTTCAGGCATGCCGTTCGAGCAGTTCCTGAAAGCGCGCATCCTCGATCCACTCGGCATGACCGACACCGACTTCCACGTGCCAGCCTCGAAGGCGCATCGTTTCGCGGCCTGCTATTCCGCCGATCCAGGCGGCGGAATGACGTTCCATGCCGGCCAGCGGCGCGAGGGCCTGACGCTCCAGGATGATCCGGCAACCAGCTCGTTCCTGTCGCCGCCCTCCTTCATCTCCGGCGGCGGCGGGCTGTGCTCGACGGTCGCCGATTATCTCACCTTCTGCCGCGCGCTGCTCAACGGTGGCGAGCTCGGCGGCGTCAGGCTGATCGGGCCGAAGACGCTGGCGCTGATGACGAGCAACCACATTCCGGGCGGACGCTTCCTGCCCGAGGTGTCACGCTCGCTGTTTTCGGAAGCTGCCTATAACGGAATCGGCTTCGGCCTTGGCTTTGCCGTGACCATGCGCCCGGCCGACACGCTGATCGCCGGCAGCCCCGGCGAATACAATTGGGGCGGCGCGGCGACGACCTCGTTCTGGATCGACCCCGCCGAAGAGCTGATCACGATCTTCATGACGCAGGTATTGCCCTCGAGCGCCTATCCGATCCGTCGCGAGCTGCGCAGCATGGTCTACGCCGCGATCACCGAGAGCAATCTGTAAGGGATGGAATGGATCCCGCGGCCTTGGCCGCGGGATCGCGCCATCAGACGCTCATTTGAGCATCTCCGGCACGATCAGACGCGGCAAGAACAGCGACACGCTCGGCCAAACGATGAGCGCCGCCAGCACGAGCAGCATCGGAATCAGCATGATCACCGTGTCCTTCAGAGCATAACGCAGCCGCACGCCCGCGATCGAACAGGCGATCATCAGACATAGACCATAGGGCGGCGTCACCAGTCCGAAGGCCAGCGAGACGATGGAGATGATCGCGAACTGGACCGGATGGAGGTCGACGGATTTAGCCAGCGGCTCCAGCACCGTGCCGACGATGATGATCGCCGGGATGGCGTCGAGGAAGCAGCCCACCACCAGGAAGCAGAAGGCGATGAAGAAGCCGGCCCCGACGCTGCCCATGCCCCATGTCGAGACGTTGGCCAGCAGCTCTTGCGGGATCCTGTAATAGGCAAGCAGCCAGCCAAACGCGCTCGCGGTGCCGACGCAAAACAGCGCCACGCCGGAAAGGCGCCCGGTATCGAGCAGGGCCTTGTATAATTCGCGCGGGCCTGTCTCGCGATAGAAGAACGCCGAGAGCGCGACGGAATAGAGCACCGCGACGCAGGCGGACTCGGTTGCAGTGAACCACCCGAGCAGAATGCCGCCGACGATGATGAACGGAGTCATCAGCGCTGGTATCGACCGCCAAATGGCGCATCGCATCTCGACCCAGGTCGCCTTCGGATAGGTCGGGTAGCCGCGGCGCACGGCATAGACGTGCACCGTTGCCATCTGCGCGCCCGCGATCAGCAGGCCCGGCACGATGCCGGCCAGATACATCGCCGCGATCGAGGTCGAGATCAGCCCGCCCCAGACGATCATGAGGATCGACGGCGGGATGATGACAGCCAGCACCGCAGAAACCGCGGTGATGGCGATGGAAAAGGAGAGATCGTAGCCTTCCTTGGTCTGTGCATCGATGAAGATCTTTGATTGGCTCGCCGCGTCGGCGGTGGAGGACCCGGAGATTCCTGCAAAGAACACCGACAGCACGACGTTGATCTGCGCCAGGGATCCCGGCCAGTGCCCGACCAACGATCGCGATAGCGCCACCAGGCGGTCGGTGATGCCGCCGATGCTCATCAGATTCGCCGTCAGCAGGAAAAACGGGACCGCGAGCAGGATGAATGAATTGTACGCGTTGAAGGTCTCCTGCGCGAGCGTCATCAGTGACAGGTGCGGCTCGATCAGCAGGATCGGCACGCAGGCAAGGCCGAGCGCGAAAGCGACCGGCACGCGCACGATGAGCAGGCCGATGAAAACCCCGAACAGCACCATCGCGGCCTGTCCAGCAGAGAGTACATTGCCGCTCATCGCCCCGCCCCAACCAGAACGCGCATTTCATCAATGATCTGTTCGCCTGCAAAGACGATCCACGTCGCGCCGGTCACGGGCCAGGCAATGTGAATCAACCAAAGCGGCAGATCGGCCAATTCCGAAGTTCTGTTCCAGGCGAAGCGGGTAAACTCCATGCCGGCCAATAGGAACACCAGCGCCAATGCCAGCACGCCGAGACGGGCGAGGATCCGCACCGCGGCCTCCGATCGCCGCGACAGATTGGGCCACACGTCGACCTCAAAATGCTGCGCTTCCCGCACACCGACCATGGCCCCGATCATGATCGTCCAGATGAAGAGAAACCGCGCCATCTCCTCCGTCCAGATGTAGGAAGGAATGAAGGGCGTGTAGCGCGAGATGATTTGCAGCGTGACCGGAAGAACCAGGATACCGACGCTGGCGGCCAGCAGGAATTCCAGCAGCTTCCCATAGGCCGCCGTGACGCGACGCCACAACGACGGTGTGGACGGGACGGGCATTTCAGACATTGGGGCTCCCTGCGGCAGTTCATCCGCCTTCCGGGCAAGAAGCGGGGCCTGCCCGGACTAATGTCGGCGGACAGAGCGACCTCAGACGACGTTGATCTTCTCGAAAATGGCTTCGGCACCAATTTCCTTGGCGTAGGTGGCCATCACGGGATCGGCGAGCTTCTTCATGGCGTCGCGCTCCTCGAAGGGAACGCGCTTGAGCTTGCCGGCCTTCTCGAGCGTGTCGAGCTTGACGACCTCTTCGCTCGACTCGAGCTGACGGCCGTAGTCGCCTGCCTCCTTGCCGGCCTTCATGATCGCGTCCTGCAGATCCTTCGGCAAGGTCTTCAGCGTCTTCACCGAGAAGCAGATCGGCCGGATCGACACCGCGTGCTGCGTCAGGCTGAGATGCGGGGCCACTTCATAGAACTTCATCGCTTCGACGCCGGCCGCCTCGTTTTCGCCGGCCGATATCACACCATTCTGAATCGCGTTGTAGATCTCGTTATAGGCGATCACCGTCGGGCTCATGCCGACCGCCGCAAACGTCTTCGACCAGATCGGCGCGCCCTGCACGCGAACCTTGAGACCCCTAAGATCGGCGAGATTCTTGAGCGGCTTGTTGGCGAAGATGTTGCGGATGCCACCGCCGGCATAACCGATCAGAACGACCTCGGCCTTCGCCGCGACCTCGTCGGCGATCGGTGTCAGGATATTGGCCTCGACGACCTTGTTCATGTGCTCGATGCCCTTGAACACGAAGGGCGCATCGATGAATGGGGCCGCCTTGGCGAAGGTCGACATATGGGCCGGCGAGACGATGCCGTAATCGACCGCCTTGCCCTGCGACATATACTCGAAATATTGCTTCTCGAGGCCGAGCGAGGAGTTCTTGTGCAGCGTGAAGTTGACGGGCTTGCCGTAGTACTTCCTCACCAGCTCCTCGAACCGGATCAGCGCCCGGTTGAAGGCATGATCGTCGTTGAACTGGACGGCGCCGTTCAGCGTGATCGGTGCTTGCGCCCTGAGGATCGACGGCATGCCGATCGTAGCCGCCGCAGCGGTCGCACCGATACCAGCGAGAAATGACCTTCGCTTCATCGTCTCCCCTCCCTTTGATGCTCCGCCCCTGTGGCCGGGGCGTGAGCGCGGCCGGCTTACGGCCGGCGTTCGGGGAGCGTATGAAAAACTACGGCGGGACGGAAGTCATTTCGCGTACGTTGTCGCTCCTCTTCGTCGCAGAGCTGCGCCTGCGCGATCTGTTGCACTGCAGCTCGCGTTCCTGCTGGCGCAAGGCCGCATGCGCCACTTCCGGCTCTCGTAAAAGCGGAAGGCTTGCGGGCCTGTGCGCTGCACGCAGAGGTCCGCCCGCCTCCCGCGAGAGGCCTAGTGCATGTGGCCAATCAGATAGATGCCGCCGCCGATCACAACGATCGCCGGCACGGCCCAGAGAATAAATACGGGCATCAACACTCTCCCTAATTGGATGTGCAGACCTTGACGGTCTTCATGCTGCTCTCAGCCTCGGTACGCGTCTTGTAGACCGTGCCCGAAGGGCTGACGACGGTCATGGAGGCGTCTGTCGGCTTCTTATCGACGACAGTGCACTTCTTGGTCTTGACGTCCTGGACGACGTAGAACTCGTCGGCCGCGAACGCTGGCATGGAGAAAGCAGCAACCATCAGTGCTGCGGTCGCAATCTTCAGCTTCATGTTTTCCTCCTCCAACTTCCGGGCAGTTTGGCCCGGTCAATTTACAACGGGAAAAAGCGGCAACTTGTTCCCTGGGCTGGGAACCTCGCTCACCCCAAGTTGTTGGTGGCACACTTAATTCTTTTGAGGAGAACGAGATGAAAAAACTGTTCCTGCTGTCCGCTGCGGCGGTCCTGATTTCGACCAGCGCTTTCGCGCAGTCCACTGTGGTGACCACCACCGGAACCGGTCACGCGGCGACAGTTCAGATCGAGCCGCAATACCGGACCAAGATCAAATCCTACATCACCGAGCACCGCGTCCGTCCGGTGACGACGAAGGAAAAGATTGTCGTCGGCGCGACGGTGCCGGGTGACGTCGAGCTTGAGGCCGTTCCGGCGGATTGGGTGCCGTCGCTGACGAAGTACCGCTATGTCTATTTCGGCGATCGCGTGATGCTGGTGGATCCGGGTTCACGCACGGTCGTTCAGGAAATCGATTGATCACGACGTGACCTCCGGCGGCTGTCGCCAGCGGCGGCCGCCCACTTGGAGTTGACCGCATGAAATCGCATCGAGAGGCCCGGATCGCCGGGCTCAGTCTGGCGGCTGTCTACGCCACGTGCCTGCTATTGACCGCGATCGCGATGATCTGACCCCCGCCCCGGCTGCATCCCAAAATCTCCCGGCCTGCTCGCGGATGCGAAAAATCGTGGCGCCGGAGAAGTGCTGCCCTTATGGTCTTGCCAAAACCATAATCTAGCGCCGCTGCGCTGGAATCGGGACGCCCGCGTTTGTCAAAGCTTACCCTGCCGGTCCGGCTCGCTCTCCTGGTCGCGGGAACGATGTTGCCGCTGATCATTTTCGCGGTCGGCATCGCCGTCTACAATTACAAGCAGGATCGAACTGACGCGACCAGCCGCGTGCTGGAGAACGTGCGCAGCATGCGCCTTGTGCTGGACTCCGAAGTGCAGCGGATGACCGGCGGCCTGCAGGTCCTGGCGCTGACGAATTCGCTGCGCAACGACGACTTCCAGAACTTCCGCCGCATCGCGCTCGGCTTCCTCGACCAGTATGGCAAGGGCGGTCTCGTGTTGATCTCCGACCGCAAGGGCCGGCTGTTGTTCTCCTCGACGACGGACGACATCGCGAGCCTGCCGCGGCGCGGCAATCTGGAGATCATCGAAAAGGTATTCGCAACCAGGTCGCCGCAATATTCCGACCTGTTCACCGGCGCGATCAACGGGCGGCAGGTGCTCACCGTCGAGGTCCCGGTATTGCGCGATGGCGAGGTGATCTACGATCTCTGCTTCAGCCCGCCGATCAGCATCTTTCAGGAGCTGCTGGAGAAGCAGCGCCCCGACCGGCTTTGGACAGTGGCCCTGCTCGACACCAAGGCCGTCGTATTCGCGCGCGCACCGAACCCTGCCGAGACGGTCGGCAAGCAGGCTTCCGGCGCGCTATACGATGCGATGTCTCGGACGTCGGAGGCAGCCCTTTCGACCGTTTCGCTCGACGGGATCGCGCTCTCCTCAGCTTTTACCAGGTCGCACCTAACCGGTTGGACGGTCGTGGCTGGCGTCGCCGAGAGCTCGTTGATCGCGCCGCTCTGGCACAACATCGCCATCACCAGCCTGATCGGCGGCATCCTGCTGCTGACCGGCCTGACCTTCGCAGTCAGGATGGCGACCACGATTGCGCGCGGTGAGATGCTGCACAATCTGCTGATTGAGGAGCTCAACCACCGGGTCAAGAACACGCTGGCCCTGATGCAGGCGATCGCGGTGCAGACCTTCCGCAGCGCCAGCCGGGACGAGCGGACCAAGTTCGAGGGACGGCTCGGCGCGCTGGCCGAAGCGCACAATCTCTTGAGCCAGGAGAAGTGGGCGGGCTCGGAGCTGAGAGGCGTTATTGCCCGCGCAATTCAGCCGTTCCTGCTCGCCAAGCCCGACCGCATCCGCATGGCCGGCCCGGCTGTGCCGCTGTCGCCGCGGCTCGCCGTGGTGCTGTCGATGATCGTGCACGAGATCGCCACCAACGCCGCGAAATACGGCGCGCTGTCCAACGAGACCGGCCGGGTGACCCTGGACTGGGAGGTCATCGCCGATGCGCCGAAGCCGCGGCTGCGGCTGATCTGGACCGAGATCGGCGGACCGCCGGTGACGGCCCCAGTGCAACGCGGCTTCGGCTCGCGCCTGATCGAGCGCAGCGCGCGCGACCAGCTCGGCGGCGAGGCAACCGTCGACTTCCTGCCGCGCGGCGTCGTCTGCACGGTGACGTGCGCGCTGGATGAGATGCGGTGAACGGAATGAAGGGGCATCGGCGATGAGAATCAACCATGTGCAGATCCTCGAAGCAAAAGCTTTCGCCGCCTGGCGGGCGTCCTCGCTCTGTTGATCAGAGCGTTGCGACCCCTGCTGAGAAGCGCGAAAACGAAAACGCTCGGATCGTACAAACTCCGTAGCGTCTTTGCTTCGTCTCAGCGCCGTCTTCATGTTCACAGAGCTGATGTCAGGCTTTCATCAGTCGGGCGGTTGCCTGACCTGCAGCGAGAAATAGCCAATCTACCCGATCGTCTGCAACGCCGGGAACGTCTCCAGCAGCCAGATGCTCACGTTCGACACCGCGCCGGTGAGGAAGCCGATGCCGGTGATCACCATCAATACGCCCATGGCGCGCTCGACGTTGACGAGCTGGCCCTTCATCCGTGCGAACAGCGCGGAGAACTGCTCGATCATCAGGGCGGCGATCAAGAAGGGAATGCCGAGGCCCGCGGAATAGACAGCGAGCAGGCCCGCGCCCTTGGTGACCGTCGCTTCGGCCGCGGCAATCGACAGGATCGCGGCGAGGATCGGGCCGATGCAGGGCGTCCAGCCGAACGCAAAGGCGAGCCCCATGATGTAGGCGCCCCAGAGCCCGACGGGCTTCGGGATCGGCAGCCGGCCCTCGCGCATCAACAGGCCGATCCGCGTCAGTCCCAGGAAGTGCAGGCCCATGATGATGATGACGATGCCTGCGAGAATCGACAGCTCGGCCGACCAGGCGCGGATCAGGCCTCCGATCAGCGAGGCACTGGCACCGAGCGCCACGAACACGGTCGAGAAGCCAAGCACGAACAGGAGTGCCGACATCATGATCGCGCGCTTGGACGCCGCGGCCGGCTGGTCGCTTTCGACATGCTCGATCGTGGCGCCCGTAAGATAGATCAGATAGGGCGGGACCAAAGGCAGGACGCACGGCGAGAGGAAGCTGACCAGGCCGGCAATCAGCGCCGCCGGAATCGAAACATTTTGCATGATGCAGTCGGAGCCATCTCAGGCCCGGCACGAGGCGCGGGGAACGCGCGCGGACCGGACCGAACCGGCTCTGGTGTAACCGATGGCTAAGAATGCGCAACAGAGGTGCGCGAAATCCAGGGCTCCTCCCGATGCCGCCCCTGATCACAGATGCGGCATCGGGATGCGCTCAAATCTCGCCGAAAAGCGAGACTCGGCGGCGCGGCTACTTCACCACGCGGAGCAGCGGACGCCGGGGCTGGACCTGCGTCTGCTTGGAAGGGGACGGCGGTTCGCTCGCAGCGCTCCGCAGCATTTCGTCGCACAATGCCTTGAGATCGGCATCGTCAATGCCTTTTAGCTTCATCCTGACGTCGAGAATGACAATGGACAGCAGCTCGGCCGACTCGCGGCTGTTGCTCGCATTGAGAACCCTGCGGCACTCCTCGAGCGTTTCCAGCACCGACTGCAAATGTTCGTCTGAATGCGACACCGGCGTTCTTTCCGTTAAATCGGCCTGCGAGACGTGGTTGTGACGACCCCTTCGGCCCCCGTGGAGCGACAAGGATAACATGAGGCCTCTGAGCCTCTGAACACGATTTCAGTGTGTCTCTGCGGTGAAACCGCGGTTCCCGCCAACATCGTCCCACGACGCCACCGGCAACCATCGGAGCGATCCGGGACCAAACGTCTGGTGTGCAGCGATTGATCCATCCGGGACGATGGCAACGGCTCGCGCGCATGAACGTCCATTGCGGACAGCTCCGACAATCCCGCAGCCATCTCAAGGCTCGCAACGGAACTCACGCAATGACCCCTCAAACGAGCAACAGTCTGCCCGATTCCAACCCCGGCAGCACTCAAATACCGCTCGCGCCGCAGTAAGGATGACGTTCAAAACTCATCACCCCGCAACCCGCCGTGGTTGTAGTTTGCGCCAGATTCTGCCAGTTTAGCAAACCGAAGGGAATTGTATGCACTCCTTGGCGGAAAGGGGCGTTCCGCTGGAAGAACGCCCAAAAACAAATATCAGCGGCCTCTCCGATTGGGACGCGGCCCGCATATTCCTGGAAGTCGTCCGATGTGGAAGTTTCCGCTCGGCGGCCGAACGCCTGTCGCTGTCGATCAACGCCGTCCGTCGCCGGATCGATGATTTCGAGCGTCAGACCGGCACCACCCTGTTCACCCGCGACGTCCACGGCACCCATCTGACCGACGAAGGTGCGACGGTGGTCTCCGCCGTCGAGCGCATGGAGGCGGCGGCCTTCGACGTGCTGCGGACCAGCGATTCGACGGCCAATGCCCTGTCCGGCGAAGTCCGCGTCGCCGTCACCGAGGGACTAGGGACGTTCTGGCTCGCACCGCGGCTGGTTGAATTCCAGCAAGCCTATCCGAAGATCCTGGTCGACCTGCATTGCGCGATGCGTTCGGCCGACGTCTCCCGCCACGAGGCCGACGTCGCCATCCATCTGTCGCGTCCCTCGGCCCTCGACGTCAAGCTGGTGCGGCTCGGCCGTATGCATCTGATGTTCTGGGCCTCGGAGAAATACATCGCAAAACATGGCGCGCCGCGCTCGGCAGCCGAATTGATCAAGCACCGCTTGGTGCTCCAATTCGCCGACCAGCTCGCCGCCAAGGAATCTTTCGAGAGTTTCTTCCCGGGCGTGTCGGAGCGTGACCTTCTGGTCATGAAGACCAACGTCTCGAGCGCTAACTACTGGGCGGTCGCGAATGGCGCCGGAATCGGCGTATTTCCGAGCTACGCCATTGCGCTTGGCGGGAAGTTGATTCCACTGGAGGTCGAGCTGAACCGACCGCTGGACATCTGGCTGTCCTACCATCCCGGTAGCGGCCGGATTCCGCGCGTGCGGCACATGATTGACTGGCTGATCGAGGCTTTCAATCCGGCTCGCTTCCCGTGGTTTAAGGAAGAGTTCGTGCATCCGCATGAATTCAACGACTCGTATATGGGCGAACCCCTGACCCAGCTCTTCGGGGGATTTTCAACCGAAGAACAACGGTGAGAAGTATGAAAACAGCGGCGAAGAGAATGAAGCAGCGCAGTGCCGGCAAGCCGGACATTGAGCTTGGCAAGCGGATCCGTCTGCGGCGCGTCGAGATGAAGATCTCGCAGGCCGAGCTCGGCGAGAAGCTTGGCGTCAGCTTCCAGCAGGTCCAGAAATACGAGAAGGGCGTCAATCGCGTCGGTGCGGCGCGGCTTCAGCAGATCGCCACCGCCCTCGACGTGCCTGTGACCTTCTTCTATGACGGCGACAACAAGGCGCGCGAAGTGGAGAGCCTGCTCTTCCTCGACAGCGCCTTCAGCCTCCGGCTGCTGCGCGCCTACAGCAAGATCAAGGACCAGACGGTGCAGCGTCAGCTCGTCTCGCTGATGGAATCGATCGCAGCGAACGAAGCCTGATTCGATCGACGCTCTGGCCTCAACGGCCGATGTTCAATCCGTCGCGTCACGGGGCGCGGCCGGATTGAACGAGCGGATTGGCTGTATCTGAGCCCGCGCGGGGTGCGCGCGGCCTTCTCGGGGCGGCATGACCGCTCCTTTTTCATGCAATTACTGCCACTCGCCCGCGGGTTTTGCTGCCCCCTCGCCGCGCCATGCGATCGCAGCACAGGCGGATGCAATACACCTCGCCCTACCCGGTTGACCGCGGCGGCGCCCGCGCCGCACATTGCCTCGCCAACGACAGCGAGCGCGCGATGTCCGACATGACCGACACGACAGAAACCGCTTACGCCGACCGCAAGATCCTCAAGCACACGACCGGCGGCGTCGGCGTGATCACCTTCAACAATCCCGACAAACGCAACGCGATGTCGCTGGAGATGTGGGAGGGATTTGGCGAGGCGCTGACCAGCCTGCGCGACGACGAGACCGTGCGCGTCGTGATCCTCCGCGGTGCCGGCGGCAAGGCGTTCGTGTCGGGCGCGGACATCAGCCAGTTCGAGAAGACGCGGCACAACGCGGCGGCGTCCGAGGAGTACGCCAAGCGCAGCGCCGCCCAGCGCGCGCTGCTCGCTGATTATCCCAAGCCGACCATCGCCTGCATCCAGGGTTTTTGCCTCGGCGGCGGCATGCAGGTCGCGATGCTTGCCGACATCCGCATCGCCTCGCACGACAGCCAGTTCGGCATTCCCGCGGCCAGGCTCGGCATCGCCTATGGCTATGAAGGCTTGCGGCACCTGGTGTCGCTGGTCGGCCCGTCCTGGGCGCGCCTGTTGATGTACACGAGCATGCGCATCGATTCCTCCGAGGCGCTGCGCATCGGCCTCGTCGAGCGCGTGATCCCCGACGATCAACTCTGGGGCGAGACCATGGGAATCGCGCAGACCATTTCCGAAAACGCGCCGCTCGCAATCAAGGCCGCCAAGATCACCATCGCGCAAGTTCTGAAGGACGAGAGCCAGCGCGACATGGACACGATCAAGACGATCGGTAACGCCTGCATGGACTCCCAGGATTTTCGTGAGGGCCGGCAGGCCTTCATGGAAAAGCGCAGGCCCAAGTTCCAGGGGCGCTGAAGCTGAACCGACGTTCAGGAAGATTAAATTCCTCGCGCTTTTCAATGCATCAGCAACCAGTTGATCTGTCGAAAGTTCTCCCGCCACCAATGAGGGAGATTGCGATGACACTCAAATTTGCTGTGCTTGGTCTGGCTGCCTTGGGCGGTGCGGCGCTCGCCTCGGGCCCCGCGCTCGCGGCAATGCCGAACGGCATTCCGCAGGCGGACAAGATTGCGAGCGGCCCGGCCGCTGAAGTCGAACAGGTGCGCTGGGTCTGTAACCCCTGGGGCCGCTGCTGGTGGCGTCCGAACTATTACCGCGCCTACGGTTTTTACGGCGGTCCGCGCTTCTACGGTCCGCGTCCGTGGGGCTGGCGTCACCACCACTGGCGCCGCTGGTGAACGACAAAGGGGCCCCAAGGGGGCCCTTTCTTTGGCTACAGCGCCGCGAGCACCGCTTTCGTAATGTCCGCCGTGCCGTTGCTGCCGCCGAACTCCATCGGCTTGATGCCGCCGGCATAGACCTGGTCCACCGCACGCTCGATCGTCTCGCCGGCCTCAGCCGCGCTCTCGATGCCGTGCTTGTCGGCGAGCCAGTCCAGCATCATCGCCGCCGACAGGATCATGCCGGTGGGATTGGCCTTGCCCTGCCCCATAATGTCGGGCGCGGTACCGTGGCAGGGCTGGAACACCGCGTACTTGTCGCCGATATCGGCCGACGGCGCCATGCCGAGGCCGCCGATCAGGCTCGCGGTGATGTCGGAGACGATGTCGCCGAACATGTTCTCCATCACCATCACGTCGAAATCCCAGGGACGCTTCACCAGCATCGCCGAGCAGGCATCGACATAGAGCCGGTCGGTCTTCACCTCCGGATGCGTCTTGGCGATCTCGTCGAAGATGCCGCGGAAGAAGGCAAAAGCCTTAAACACGTTCGCCTTGTCGACGCAGGTGAGTGCACCGGGCTTGCCGCGCGCCCTGCGCCGCTCGGCAAGGCGAAACGAAAACTCGAACAGTCGCTCGGACGTCTTGCGCGTGATCACCATGGTCTCGCGCGCGTCCTCATGGGTGACGATGCCCTTGCCCATCGAGGCGAACAGGCCTTCGGTCGACTCCCTGATCACGACGAGATCGATGCCGCGTTGCTCGGCGCCGACGATCGGGCTCGGCACGCCCGGAATGAGCCGCGCCGGACGCACGCCGGCATAGAGATCGAAGATGAAGCGCAGCTCGATCTGCGGCGCAATCTCGGTGTTGTCGGGGTAGCGCACCGACGGCAGCCCGCAGGCACCGAGCAGGATCGCGTCCGCCTCCTCGCACAGCTTGATCGTGGTGTCGGGCATCGACTTTCCGGTCGCGAGATAATTGTTGGCGCCGGCCGGGGCCTCCGTGAAGCGGAAGCTCAAATCCGATTTCTGCTCGATCCTGCGCAGCACCTCGATCGCCGGCGCCATGACTTCGGGTCCGATGCCGTCACCGGCCAGCACGGCAATGTGGAAGGCGTTATTTGCGGACATGGACGTTCCTGATCCAGGGATGTCATTCCGGGGCGGTCCGCAGGACCGAACCCGGAATCTCGAGGTTCCGGGTTCGATGCTTTGCATCGCCCCGGAACGACGATGTGAAACTACGGCGTCAGCACGGTGCGCCCGACCACCGCGCCCTGCTGCAATTGCACCAGCGCGTCGTTGGCCCTGGCGAGCGGCAGCGGCGTCACCGGGATCGGTGGCACTTTCTTCGTTCGCACCAGATCGAGCAATTCCTGCGTCTCGCGCAAATTGCCGACATAGCTGCCCTGGATCGTCACGGCCTTGATCGGAATCAGCGGCAGCGCCCAGGTCGCGCCGCCGCCGAACAGGCCGACGATGACGAGCTTGCCGCCCTTGGTCAGGCAGTCGAAGCCGAGCTGCGTCGTCGCGGCGTTGCCGACGAGGTCGATCACGGCGCGGATCGGACCGCCCGCCTTCTTGGCGAGTTGCTCCAGCGCATCCGACGCCTTGGGATCGACGGTCGCGAGCGCACCGGCCTTTTCCGCCGCCTCGCGCTTCTTCGCATCGATGTCGATCATGATCGCACCCTTGCCGTCCATCGCTTTCAAGAGCGACAGCGCCATCAGGCCAAGGCCGCCGGCGCCGAACATCACGATCGGCGTGTCGAAATGCTGCTCGACCTTCTTCAGCGCGCTGTAGGTGGTGACGCCCGAGCAGGCGTAGGGGGCGGTTGTCGCGGGATCGAGCCCCCGGAGATTGAGCAGATAGCGCGGATGCGGCACCAGCATGTGATCGGCATAACCGCCATCGCAATAGACGCCGAGCGAGCGCGGCGTCAGGCACATGTTCTCGTCGCCGCCGAGGCAGGTGGCGCATTTGCCGCAACCAATCCAGGGATAGACCAGGCCGACATCGCCGAGCTTGAGGTCGCCCTGGTCGGTCGGCTTCACGTCGGGACCGAACGCCAAAATTTCGCCGACCGTCTCGTGGCCCATCGTCAGCGGCAAATTGATGCCACGGTCCTTCAGCGACAGCGGCTTACGACCGTGACCGAGATCGTAGCCGCCCTCCCAGATGTGGAGGTCGCTGTGGCAGACGCCGGCCGCCTTGACCTTGATCAGAACCTGGGTACCCGACGGCTGCGGCGTGGGCTCGTCGACCTCCTGCAGCGGCGCCTTGAAATCGGCGACCTTGAAGCTCTTCATCGACATCCTCCCGGCATGTTCTTGTTGTCGCGCCACCATGCCATGGCCGACGCGACGAGACAAACCCCGAAGTCGTCTTAGTTTAGGCCCGCGGATGATGGCAAGCCGCGAACTGGCCGATTGCGACCTCGCGCAACTCCGGTATCTGCGCGCTGCATTGCTGATCGGCGCGCGGACAGCGGGTGCGGAAGCGGCAGCCGGACGGCGGCGCAATCGGCGATGGCGGCTCGCCGGTCGCCACACTCTCGGCGGGACGCACGTCCGGATCCGGCACCGGGATCGCCCGCAACAGCAGGTCCGTGTAGGGATGCGCAGGCCTTGCGAACAATTGCTCCGACGGCCCGACCTCGCAGAGCCGGCCGAGATACATCACCGCGACACGGTCGCTGACCGCTTTGACCACCGCGAGATCATGCGCGATGAACAGCAGCGTCAGGCCGAAGCGCGCTTTCATCTCCTCCAGCAGATTGAGAATCTGCGCGCGGATGGAGACGTCGAGCGCCGAGACGGGCTCGTCACAGACGATGAACTCAGGATTGAGCACCAGCGACCGCGCGATGCAGATGCGCTGGCACTGCCCGCCGGAGAATTCATGCGGCAAACGGCCCGCCACGATATCGGGATCGAGCCCGACCGCGACGAGCACCTCGTGAACGCGCCGCTTGCGCTCGGCAGCATCCTTGACGCCGGCGATGATCAGCGGCTCGGCGACGATGTCGCCGATACGCCGGCGCGGGTTGAGCGAGGCGATCGGATCCTGGAAGATCAGCTGCACGCGGCGGCGCATCTTGCGCAGCGCCTCGCCCTCCATCGCCGTCAGATCCTGGCCGTCGAACATCACGCGCCCGGACCTGGCGCGACGCAATTGCAGGACCGCACGCCCCAGCGTCGACTTGCCGCAGCCGGATTCACCGACCAGCCCCAGCGTCTCGCCGCGCGCGACCTCGAAGCTGACACCGGAGACGGCATGCACCGTCTTGTTGCCGAGACCATATTCGACGACGAGATTGTCGACGTTCAGCAGCGGCTCGGGGCGCACGGCAAGCTGCATCATGCGCCGATCCCCTCGGCCATCCGGATCGGATAGAAGCAGGCATAGAGATGCTCCGGCATCTCCGCGCCCTTCAGTTCGGGCTTGGCCTCGTGACAGCGCCCCGCGGCATAGCGGCAGCGCGGCGCAAAGGAGCAGCCACGCAGCGGCCGTGTCGGGTCCGGCGGACGGCCGGAGATCGCAGGCAGCAGCGTATGCGGCGCGGTGTCCAACTTCGGAATCGCCGCCAGCAGCGCCTCGGTGTAGGGCATATGCATGCGCTTGAACAGCGCCGACGTCGGTGCGCGCTCCACCACCCTGCCCGCATACATCACGGCGACCTCGTCGGCCCGGCCGGCGACCACGCCGAGATCATGGGTGATGATGATCATCGCCATGTGACGGCGGCGCTGCTCGCGCGCCAGGAGATCGAGAATCTGCGCCTGGATGGTCACGTCGAGTGCCGTGGTGGGCTCGTCCGCGATCAGCAGCTTCGGTTCGCAGGACAGCGCGATCGCGATCGCGATGCGCTGGCGCATGCCGCCGGAGCATTGATGCGGGTATTGCGCGAGCCGCTGCTCCGGTGCCGGAATGCCAACGGCCGCCAGCAGCTCAATGCTGCGCTTCCGTGCCGCCGCGGCATCCAGCTCGAGATGCTCCTGGATCGTCTCCATCAGCTGGGTGCCGATGGTGAGCACCGGATTGAGCGAGGTCATCGGATCCTGGAACACGACCGCCAGATCGCGCCCACGCAAGCGCCGCAGCCGTTCCGCATCGAGCCGCACCAGATCCTCGCCGTCGAATATCACCCGGCCGGTGAGCTTCGCCTTCTTCGGCAGCAGCTGGAGCACCGCGCGCGACAGCATGGTCTTGCCGCAGCCAGACTCACCGACGATGCCGAGCGTGCGGCCGGCCGCCAGCGACAGGTCGAC
Organism: Bradyrhizobium sp. 153; assembly: GCF_023073835.1. Lineage (NCBI taxonomy): Bacteria > Pseudomonadati > Pseudomonadota > Alphaproteobacteria > Hyphomicrobiales > Nitrobacteraceae > Bradyrhizobium > Bradyrhizobium sp. 153. The sequence goes on from NZ_JADPKH010000053.1 coordinate 67,099, forward strand.
GTGATCCACAGCACGCAGATTGCCGCGCGGTGTCGGCAGCTCGACCGCGACGTGCTCGATGCTCAGGAGCGGCGCGCTCACAATGCCCCCTGACGCGGGTCGGTCAGCGCCCGCAAGGTATCGCCGACAAGGTTGAAGGCCAGGACGGTCAGGAACAGCGCCGCCGCCGGCAGGAAGGCGAGCCGCGGCGCGATGTCGAGACTGTCGCGTCCTTCGCCGATCATGCTGCCCCAGCTCGCCATCGGCGGCGGCACGCCGAGACCGAGGAAGGACAGCGCGCCCTCGACCACGATGGTGACGGCGACACCGAGCAGGAAGAAGGCGAGCAGCGGCAGGATCACGTTCGGCAGCAGCTCGCGCAAGATGATGCGGGCATGGCTGGCGCCGAGCGCCTCTGCTGCAATCACGAATTCCCGCCGCGCCAGCGTCAGCGTTGCCGCGCGTGCCACCCGCATGAAGGCGGGAATGCCGAGCACGCCGAGGATCAAGGTGAGATTGGGGACGGATTGGCCGAGATAGGCGGTCACGGCCAGCGCGAAGATCAGCGGCGGAAAGGCCAGCAACACGTCCATGCTGCCGACCACCAGCATCTCGAACCGGCCGCGGAAATAGCCGGCGAGCAGGCCGAGCGCGCCGCCGAAAACGAGACTGATCATCGGCGCGATCAGCCCGACTGTCAGCGACACCCGCGCGCCAAAGATCAGGCGAGCGAACTCGTCGCGGCCGAGCCCGTCGGTGCCGAGCCAGTGCTCTCCGGAGAACGCCGCGCGGCGCTCCAGCATGTCCATGTCGGTCGGGTTCTGCAGCGGCAGCACCGGCGCGAGGATCGCGAGCGCAAGAACGATCGCGAGCCAGCCGCTCGCGAGCCAAAACAGCAGGCCGAACTTATGCCTGCCGCGAGCGGGCGCGGACGTCGCATCCCCCTGCATCGAGAGCTCAAGCGTGGCCATGGCGAATCCTGGGGTCGAGCACGGCGTAGAGCATGTCGACGATGAAGTTCACGAGCACGAAGCCGCAGGCGACCAGCAGCACCACGCCCTGGAGAATGACAAGATCGCGGGTATAGATCGCGCCGACCAGCAGCCGGCCGATGCCAGGCAGCGCAAAGATCGATTCCACGATCAGCGTGCCGCCGAGCAAGCGGCCGATATTGATCCCGGTCACCGTCACCAGCGTCAGCGACGACGGCTTGAGCGCATGCACGAACAGAATGCGCGCTGGCTTGAGGCCCTTGGCCTTGGCCAACGCGATATAGTCCTCCTGCAAGGTCGCGATCATGTCGGAGCGCAGCACGCGCATGATGCCCGGCCATTCCGCCAGCGCCAGCGTCAGCGCGGGCAGCACGAAGAAGCGCAGATTGGCCAGCGGCGCCTCCGTGAACGGCACATAGCCGGTCGCCGGCAGCCAGTGCAGCTCGACCGCGAACAGATAGATCAGGAGGATCGCGGTCAGGAAGGACGGCATCGACAGCATGGCAAAGGCGCTGCCGGTCATGAAGCGGTCGAAGGCGCCGCCGGCGCGCGCGGCACAGGCGATCGCGAGCGGCACGCCGATCAGGAGCCCGATGAACTCCGCCATCAGCATCAGCTGGAGCGAGACCGGGATGCGCTCGGCCACCGCCTGGAGCACCGTCTGTCCGGTGCGGAAGGAGCGGCCGAGATCGCCCTGCAACACATGACCGAGCCAGCTCAGGTAACGCCACCACAGCGGCTGGTCGAGCCCCATGTCACGGCGCAGCGCCGCAACGTTCTCCGGCGTCGCCTGGTCGCCGAGGATGACCAAAGCGAGATCGCCCGGCAGCAGCGATGCGATCAGGAAGGTCAGCAACGAGACGGCCAGCAGAACCGGCAGGATGGCAAGGAGCCGCCGAACGACGAAGTTCAGCATCGCGCTTTCATTCCAGCCAGGTGCTCGAGACGTCGATCACGCCGTTGTAGATTTTTGGAAAGCCTCTCAGTTTGGCGCTCGACAGCGCGTAATAGGTGTTCTGGAACGTCCAGAACCAGATCGCCTCCTTGTTGATCAGGCGGCTGATCGCGCAATAATCCTCTGTGCGCTGTGCCGGATCAGCGGTGACGCGGGCATGATCGAGCAGCCGGTCGAGCTCGGGATCTGAAAAGCCCGCGAGCGCGAGTGGGCTGCCGCTGCGGAAATTCGCATACATCTGCGGATCGGGATCGGCGAGATCGACGATGCGCCATGGCGTCAGCTGGAACTGGCGGGCGAAGGCGCGCGACGGAATGGTGGCCTGGTCGACCTGCTCAATCTCCATGTTGGCGCCGACGCGCTTCCAGAACTGCTGGAGCACCTGGCCGATCATGCGACCACGCGGCGTTGCGGTCACCAGCATCTTGAACTCGACCGGCTTGCCATAATCCTTGAGCAGCGCCTTGGCCTTCTCGACATCGAACGGCAGCGCACCGTCGTCCTTGCACTTGACCCAGGAGCCGTCGCCATAGGGATTGCTCGCGGGTCGGCTCAGGCCGTTGCTGATCGCCTGCGACATTTTTGGACGGTCGATCGCCATCACCAGCGCCTGCCGCACGCGGACGTCGTCGAACGGCGCGACCTTGGTGTTGAAGGCATAGACCTGCGCGCCCGAGCCCTTGTAGGTGTGCACGGTGAGCTTGGGATCCTTCTGCGCCCTCATGATGTTGTCGGCGTCGTTCTCGTCGTCCCAGATGATGTCGGCCTCGCCGGATTGCAGCGAGGCGAAGCGCGACTGCGCGTCCGGCAGCGGCTTTAGGATGATGCGGTCAAGATAGGGACGGCCCTTGTCCCAGTAATCGGGGTTCTTTTCCAGCACCATGCGGTCGCCCGCAGTCCAGGATTTCAGCATGTAGGGGCCGGTGCCGACGGGATTGCGATTATAGTCGTCGCCCTTGGTCTTCCAGGCCGTCGGCGAATGCACGACGTTGTTCTGGCTCTGGATGGTTATCGTCGCCGGCAGGTTCACGGCCGGATCGGTGAGATTATAGACGATGGTGTACTCGTCGGGCGCCAGCACCTCCTTGACGTTGGTGATGTAGAAGGCGCAGCGGCACTTGTTGGCGGGGTCCTTCTGCCGGTCGAAATTCTCCTTGAAAGCCTGCGCGTTGAACGGCGTGCCGTCATGGAATCTCACGCCCTGGCGCAGCTTGAAGGTCCAGCTCTTGTAATCATCGGAATGGGTCCAGGACACCGCCAGTTTTGGCGCGGCCTCCCCTTTCTCATCGAGCGTCGTCAGCGTGTCGAAGATTGCGGCGGCCGCGGTGAAGGTGGAGGTGTCGTAGACGCCGACCTTGAGCGGATCGAACCCTGCAATTTCCAACTCCTGTCCGACGGTGATGCTGCCGCCCGATTTCTGCGCTTGCGCAGGCGCGGCCAGAGCAAATGCCGCGACGAGGAAAATCGGCACGCGCTTGCGTGCGAGTGCAGCCGCCTTCGTCATGATTCCTCCCAGGATCCCTCGTCCGATGTTTCGGATCGTTGAATGACTCGGGAGCGAGATTGGCGACAAATGTCCGCCACGGCAAGAGGAACGCACGAGGGTTCGAGCGCCGCATGCCGCGGCGCGTTGCGTTCAGCGCGTCGCGGCCGTTTTGCCTGACGGAATTGGCGCATCGCTCGCAAGGCCGATCTCGGCGCGCAGCGCATCCGTGTGCTCGCCGAGCACGGCCATCGTCTCGGCTGGCGCGGTGTCCGCGCCCGACATCCGGAACGGCAAATTGAGCACCTGGAAGGAGCCGCCTTCATCCCGCACCTCGGACAGCGCCTGCCGTTGCGCGAGCTGCGGATCAGCCAGCGCTTCGGACACGGTGCGATAGGCCGAGGCGGGGACGCCGGCCGCGCCGAGCGCGGCAAGGCATGCATCGGTCGTGAGCTGCCGTGACCAGGCTTCGACGCCGTCCATCATCTCGGCCCAGTTCTCGCGGCGCGCGGCGTAGGTCGAAAAGCGCGGATCGGAAATCCATTGGGGGCGGCCGATCACCTCCATCAGACCCCGAAAGGTCTTCTCGCTGGCGATTGTGATCATGACGTAGCCGCTGGCCGTCTCCGTCGGCCCGAACATCGGGCGCGGCGGCGGCTTCACGGCGAATTGCGAACTCTGCAACTCGGTCAGCGTCAGCGACAGCATCGTTTCCAGCATGGAAACGTCGATATGCTGGCCAAGGCCCGTCACGGTGCGCTGATAGAGCGCGGACGCGATCGCGCCGAAGCCGTAGGTGCCAGTGACGACGTCGGCATGGTAGATGCCGCAATAGTCGGGACGGCTGCGGCCGGGCTGGTAGGCGAGATGCGCCATGTCGTAGCCCGAGGCCGCATGGATCACCGGCGCATAGGCCGGCAGTTCGGCCGAGGGCCCGGTCTGGCCGTAGCCGGAGATCGAGCAGTAGATCAGCCTTGGGTTGATCTGACGCATGCTGTCGTAGTCGAGCCGCAGCCGGCGCATCACCCCCGGGCGGAAGTTCTCGACGAGGATGTCTGATGTCGCGGCCAGCCGGCGCACCGCCTCCTTGCCGTCCTCGGATTTGAGGTCGAGCACCACGCTCTTCTTGCCGACATTGAGCTGGCCGAACGTGGTGCTGCAACCCTTGCGGAGCGGTGGTCGGGTCCGCATCGTCTCTCCGCCGTCGCTCTCGATTTTGATGACCTCAGCGCCCATATCGGCGAGCATCCGCGTGCAATGGGGACCGGCAATCGTGGTCGAAAAATCCAGGACCCGCAGGCCCGCAAAGGCCTTTGTCGTCTTCCCCTCATGCTTATCTGCTAGCTGCATCCGCGGAGCCCCATGGAACCTTCAGTGTTCTTTGTTGTTGATGCGCCGACCCTAGAGGGCGGCGGCTGAGTAGGAAAGTCTTTACCGAACGGTCAGGCCGCGTGGGCGGGGATTTGAGTGTGACGGCAACTGGACCCGTTCTTGCATAGAGGCAAGCGGGCTCGGCAGAGGGCAGCTGTTCTTGAGGGTCTTGTTCGTCACGACAGAGATGGACGACTTCGTCCGCGTCGGCGGACTTGGCGCCGTTTCCGCGGCCCTTCCTCGCGCCCTTCGCTCCTTTGCCGATATCCGGATCATGCTGCCCGGCTATCGCGACATCATCGAGCAACTCACGCACATTCAAATCGTTGGCCGCTGTCCGGCATTTGCGGAGATGCCGGCCTGCTCGCTCGGACGGGCCGCGACCAAGGATGGCCTGCCGGTCTACGTGCTGTTGTGCTCACAGCTCTACGACCGGCCCGGCAATCCCTATGGCGACGAATCCGGGCGCGACTGGCCCGACAATGACATCCGCTTCGCGCGCCTTGCCTCGGCCGCCGCTGAGCTGGCCATGGGCACGCTGGACAAGAATTGGGCAGCAGACCTGATCCATGCCAATGACTGGCAGGCCTCGCTCGTGCCGGCCTATCTCGCCTGGCGCGGCGCCAAGCTGCCGTCGATCCTGACCATCCACAATCTCGCCTATCAGGGTCTCTTCCCGAAGGACTCGCTGCGGCGGATCGGCGCTCCGGAGAGCTCGTTCCACATTGACGGCGTCGAATTCTACGACCAGGTCTCGTTCCTCAAGGCGGGGCTGGTCTATGCCTCTCACCTCACCACGGTCAGCGGTACCTATGCGCGCGAGATCACGACGGCCGAATACGGCTGCGGCCTCGAAGGCCTGCTTCGCGTCCGCTCCGACGCGGCCGAGCTCACCGGCATCCTCAACGGCATCGACGAGAGCTGGGACCCACGCTCCTGCGCACAGCTCGCCCAGCAATTCGGCGCGGGCGACTGGGTCGGCAAGAAAGCGAATGCGGACTACGTGCGCAAGCAGTTCGGGCTTGCGGTCTCACGCGGTCCCATGTTCGGCATCGTTGCCCGCCTTGTGCACCAGAAGGGCATCGACCTCGTGCTGTCGGCCGCCGACGAGATCGTCGATGCCGGCGGGCAGATCGTGGTCACCGGCTCCGGTGAGCCGGCGCTCGAGCAAGCCTTGATCGACGCGCACCGGCGCCGCCCCGACGCCATCGGGGTCGTGATCGGCTTCAACGACGCCCAGGCCCGCCGTATTTTCGCCGGCAGCGATTTCACCCTGATGCCCTCACGCTTCGAGCCATGCGGGCTCAGCCAGATGTACGCGCAGCGCTTCGGCTCGCTGCCGATCGGACACCAGACCGGCGGCCTTGCCGAAACCATCACTGACGGCGAGACCGGCTTCCTGTTCTCAAGACCCTCGCGTGAATCCTTCCTCGGCGGCGTCCGCCGCGCGTTCGAGGCGTTCATGGCGCAGGACCAGCTCGATACCATGCGTCGCAGCGCGATGGGACGATCGTTCTCCTGGAGCATCTCGGCCGGCAGCTACAGCGCGCTATACCGGAAGCTGGCGTCGGTGTGAGGCGACACTGTCATTCCAGGGCGCGCCTCTTGGCGCCAGCCCGGAATCCATCGTACCGCCGGAATGACGGAGGAATAACGGCACCCCGTGAACGGCACGACCGGACACACTTGGCTTTGAGACTCTACTTCCCCCGCACATCCATCTGCGGCCGCCCGATCCAGGCTCTGTTGAGGCATCGGGTCAGCCAGTCGGGCTGCGGCTCGCCGCGCAGCCGCGCCTGCGCCTCCTGATAGGGCCCGACATAGCGCAGCCTGTCGGGCAATCTCGGATAGACACGCCGTATCCATTTCAGCGCGTGATCGGCAGTTGTGATGTCCCGCTCATCGAGCTCAAATCCGAAGCCGGCTCGCAAGCGTTCCGGCAGCATCCTCGCCGTGAGCGCGCGATACCATCGCGGCGGCCGCAACCAGGGACGGGCGCCGCTGAAGATCTGCTCCGCGATCTCGCGCGCCGCCGGGCTGACGGTCAGCGTGTCCGACTGCGCCATCGCCTTGGTGTAGGCTGCAAAGCCCGACCAGTCCGCCGGCAGATCATCCCCCGTCAGTCCGAACAGGGCGCCGTACAGCCGGGCCTCGCTCCAATAGCGCTCGCGCTCCTCCGCCGAGAGTGGCGGCAGCACCAGATCATGCGCCATCAGCGCGGTCTCGACCAGCGTCGCATGGACCCAGCGGAGCGAGGGAATGTCGTTGGCGCAGTAGCGCGAGCCGGCCGCGAACGGACCGACGGTCTCGGGCATCTCGCCGACGATCATGCTGTGGCGCCGGTGCAACTGCCGCGACGACCGCAGCGCCCGGTCCAGCGAGCCGAACACCATGGTAAAGACGACGTCGAAAGTGCGATGGAAGCGGCCGATCGGATCGGCAAGAGTGCGCGAATGCTCGGCGATCGCCGCCGCGACCCATGGATGCGCCAGTTGCAGCAGCAGCGCACGGCCGGCGCCGAGGAAGATGACGGCTTCCCGGTCGATCTGCCAGGTCAGTGAGGCCGGACCGAACACGCCTGCGACCGGTCCCGCCGCGTTCGCGCGCAGCCTATCGAGCGACGCCTCCAGATCTTTTTCACCAACCAATTGCAAGCCTCGCGACGAAGACATGGCGACAATAGCCCGGACCGCGCGCCTGCGAAATCGCCATCGCGCAAAACAATGACGAACAAGGCTCTCAGTCCGCCGCAATCGGCAGTGCGTCCATATCGGCTTCGTCGGACAGGCGGCCTCCGACAACCGCGGCATCGCCGGCGGCACCTATCTTGCCTGCTATTTCTGTGGCGGACTGGTCGGCACGGCCGTGCTGGGGCGACTGTTCGACGCTTTCGGCTGGCACGCTTGCGTGGCCGGCGTGGGCGCTACGCCGGCAACGAATTGAGCATCACCAGGATGGACGATCCGGTGCTGCAGTCATACCCGCGCGCCGCGTCTCCGGCATCACGAACAGAATCAGCAGAAGCCCCGTCGCGGCGACCCCGGATAGTCCGATGAATGCGGTGGCGTTGCCGAACTTGTCGCTGACATAGCCGCCAAGCGCGGTGCTCAAGGACGCACCGATGCCGGTCGCAGTGCCGACGATGCCCTGCGCCAGGTTGAAGTGACCGCTGCCGAAGGCAACGTCGGCGACGATCAGCGGAATCATCACCGCGAACACGGCCGCGGTGAGGCCGTCGAACACCTGCACCAGCACGAGTAGATAGGGATCGCGCACGGTTGCGAACAACAGACCGCGAATCGTCAACGCGCCGAATCCGATCAGAAGCAGCGGCCGCCGGCCCCAGAGTTGTGCCTTGCGCCCGACGGTCGGCGACAGCAGCGCCACGATCGCCTGCGGGACGACGATGCAAAAGGCGACGAGCACCGTCGCCCACTGGCTCGACCGGGCCGTCACCGCGCTCGCCATCAGCGGCATCATCGCCGCGTTCGCGAGCTGCAACAAGAGCACGCTCAGCGCGAACACGATCAGCGGACGCTGCTGAATCAGGTGCCAGACATTGGTGTCGCCGCGATCGGCTGCCTCAGGCGGCATCTCACCGTGACAGCGCGCGATGTCGACCTCGTGCTCGCGGATGCGCGAAAGCGCGATCAGGGTCGGGATCGCGAGCAGGAAGGTGACCAGGAATACCGAGCGGCTCGACAGCAGATAGCCGGCGGTGCCCATTACTGCCGCCGCGACGCCGTTGCCGAGCGAGGCAAAGCGCGCATTGCGGCCAAGACGCTCGCCGATCGCGAGCGGACCGACGAGGCCGAGGCTGATCGCGGCAATCGCCGGCCCCAGCACGCAGCTCGCCATCGCATGCAGGGTGGCGGCGGTCACCACCACTGGGAAGATCGGCATCGCGGCGTAGGCCAGCGCGCAGCAGCCGATGGTGGCAATCGCAAGCGCGGCCACCAGCCGTTCCGATTTCGCCGCATCGATGATTGCCCCGCCCGGCATCTGCCCGATCAGGGCGACGATGCCGCCGATCGACAGCACGAGGCCGATCTCGACCTGGGTCCATTTCTGCGTCGTGAGGTAAACCGCGATGAACGGACCAAATCCGGTCTGCACATCGGCGAGGAAGAAGATGAACCAGTCGAGCCCGCGCAGGCTCTGGCGCGACGGTGCCGGAAGGCCTACAGCCGGTAGCGCGGCGACGTGGTCCTGCTCAACGGGGCCGTCGCGATCTGCATGTTTCGGCTTGCTCGACAACAGCACAGGCGGTCAGCCCTCCGGGCACCTCACTGAATCGCTTGCAGCGGTTGAAGGCTGCCGGACGCGCCGAGCACCACGATCGGCGTGTCTTCCTTGTATTCCGGCGCGGCCGCGACCTGCGCTTTGGTCAATTCCAGCGTGATGCTGTCCTTCTTGTTGGCGATCTTGCCGAAGCGCAGCGCGTTCCAGTCCACCACGATCTTACGGCTGCCGACGCCGAGAAAGCCGCCGAAATCGATCGCCGCCGCGCGCACATGGCCGGTGCGATCGACGATGACGTCGACGATACGGCCCATGTCTTCGCCGGCGGCGCTGCGCACGTCGCGGCCGAGGACGCCATGCGCCTCGCTCGCGCCGATGATGGTTACCGAGGGCGGCGGGGCGGCATCCTTCGGAGTGACCGGAACGGTCGAGGCCGGCGGCTGTGCCGGCGGCGGCGCATTCGCTTCGCTCTGGCTCGCGGGCTGATCCTCCGCGGCGTGCGAGGGCGCAGCCGCCAGGCCCGCGACGATGGCTACGCCCATGATCAGCGCTCCGATGGCACGCATCACACCCTCCTCACGGCACGCCGCTAGCGCGCCAGCACGATCGAGACCTGGATCTGGCCGCGCGTGCGCAACACTTCCAGCGCCACGTCATCGGCGTGGCGGCTGACGCGCAGATCCACGCTGGACTCGCCCAGCCGCACATCGCGCAGGATCACCTCGTTCAGGAACGCCGGCAGATGCGGATTGCGCAGGCGAATCTCCCCGCGCGCCACGTCGAACTCGATGCCGAGCGCCGCCTCCAGCAACGTGAACGGCGTCGCGCTGGCCCAGGCCTGCGGCGCGCAGGCGACCGGATACAGCGTCGGACCGCGCCGCTTCTCACGCCGGAAGCCACAGAACAATTCGGGCAGCCGACGCAAATCCATATAGGTCGCCGCGTCGAACAGCCCCTTGAAGACATGCGCCACCGAATGCTTGAGGCCGTAGCGCGCGAGCCCGAGCGCGATCAGCGCGTTGTCGTGCGGCCAAATCGACCCGTCATGATAGGACATCGGGTTGTAGCGCACCTCGCCTTGCGCGACGGTGCGGATGCCCCAGCCCGAGTAGAAATGCGGCCGCATCAGATCGGCGGCGACCAGACGGGCGCGGTCCTCGCGGATCATGCCGCTGAACAACACCTGCCCGGCATTCGAGGTCCGCACCTTGCAGGGGCGCTTCTTGCCGTCGAGGGCGAGCGCATAGGTGCCGAGCTCCTCGCACCAGAACGCCTTCTCGAAGTGCTCGGCCAGCGCCTTGGCTTCGGCCTCGAGCTGGCGCGCGCGGTCCGGCTTGCCGAGCCGCAGAGCACAGCGCGCCGCCGACTGCTTGGCCGCGTAGACGTAGCCCTGGACTTCGGCGAGCGCGATGTTGCCTTCCGCGAGCTGGCCGTCAGCATGGAAGATCGCGTCGTAGGAATCCTTCCAGCCCTGGTTGGCGAGTCCTTTCTCCGTCGCGCGCTGGTATTCGACGAAACCGTCCTGATCGGGATCGCCGGGGCCGTCGATCCAGGCGAGCCCGGCCTCGATCGCCGGCCACAGCTCGATCAACGTGGCCTCGTCGCCGGTACGTTCGAAATAGCTTCCCGCGAGCAGGACGAATAGCGCGGTCGAATCGACGCTGCCGTAATATTGGGAGAACGGCACCTCGCCCAACGCTGCCATCTCGCCGCCGCGCATCTCGTGCAGGATCTTTCCGGGCGCGGCGTCGGCGAGCGGATCGACCGCCTTCGCCTGGAAGTGCGCAAGGCGCCGCAATACGCCCTTGGCGACGCGCGGATCGACCCAGAGCATCTGGAGCGCGGTGATCAGGCCGTCGCGGCCGAACGTCGTCGAGTACCAGGGAATGCCGGCATAGGGATAACGCCCTTGCGGCGTCTCCGTCATCAGCATGTTGAGGTCGGCCATGGCCTGGCACAGCACCTCGTTGAAGATGTTGTTGGAGGTCTCGATGCTAGCGGCGCCCATGGTCGACTGCCGCATCTCGCGGCGGTGCGCCAAGAGGCCGGGGAAGAATCGCGCCGGCTTTTCGGTCACGGGCCGGTTGCAGGAGACGGCAACGAACAGCGATCTGGCCTCGTGCGGGTCGAGCTCGAGCTGCCAAGTCGCAGCATTGACCGACAGCCGCGTCGGACGCGGATCGAAATGCAGGCCAGTGATGCGCTCGGCCTCGTCGAGGCCGCGATACTCGAACAACACGTCGGTCGGACCTAACAAGCGGCTCGTACCGGTGCCACGGCGCGGGCGCCGCTCGCCGCGGACCTCGAACAGGTCGGCAAAGTCGTTGTCGAACAGCAGCGTCAGCTCGAAGCTGGCGCGTGCGTCGCCGTGGTTCTGCACGCCGATGCGCTGATAAGCGCTACCGCGCCACAGGAAGATCGTGCGCACGATGTGCAGCAGATCCTTTTGGAACACGAGGCGGCCCTGACGGTAGATGTCGGGATTGGTGAGATCGACCGTCAACGCCGAATTGTCGTCGCGGAGGTTCGAGCCGAGCAGCAGCGGCTGAAGATCGTCGAGCACGAGCTCCAGCCGCGCCAGGTAGCGCGTGTCGTAGTGAAACAGCCCGTCCGGCCCGCCCGCCGAAGCGCCGATGTCGCCGTGGCTGTCGAGCACGACGAAGGTATCGTCGTGCTTGAGGGACCGCCGCGGCCGGGCGGCGGGTCCCGTCATCGGAATGTAGAACGTCTGCTCCGCGACGGCCTCCACCGTCTGGGACACGGAAATGATCTGGGTTACGGTTTCGGCTGCCATGAGCTGCTCCCCTGCGCCTTGATTCGAAACGCAACCAACGCGAACGCGACTGCTCGATCTACGCGGCGACCTTCGCGAGCCGGCTCATCTCCTGCGTCACCAGCTCACGGTAGGGGCCGTGACCCTGCATCAGCCGGTCGGGCGCGCCATCCTCGATGATCTTGCCGGCCTTGAGCACGACCACGCGATCGAAATTGCGCAGCGTCGCCAGGCGATGCGCGATCGCAACCACGGTGCGGCCGCGCATCAGCCGCGACAGTGCCTCGCGGATAGCCTCCTCCGACTCGCTGTCGAGCGCTGCGGTCGCCTCGTCGAGCAGCAGGATCGGCGCGTCCTTGAGGAAAGCGCGCGCGATCGCGATGCGCTGGCGCTGGCCGCCCGACATCTTCACACCGCGGTCGCCGACCATGGTATCGAGACCTTCCGGCAAGCTCTCGACGAAATCGCAGCGCGCCGCGATCGCCGCGCGCAGCACCTCGTCGTCAGTGGCGTTCGGCCGGCCATAACGGATGTTCTCGCGGATGGAGCGGTGGAACAGGGAGATGTCCTGCGGCACGACTGAGATCGCCTCGCGCAGGCTCAGCTGCGTCACCTTGGAAATGTCCTGGCCATCGATGGTGATGTTACCCTCATCGACGTCGTAGAAGCGCTGCAGCAGCGTGAACAGGGTCGATTTGCCGCCGCCGGACTGGCCGACCAGGCCGACGCGCTGGCCGGGTTGCAAGCGTAGACTGAACCGCTCGAAAATCTTCTCGCCGCCGGGATAGCCGAAGGTGACGTTATTGAACGCGATCGCGGCGCCGCTCTTGACCAGAGGCTCGGCCTCGGGGTGATCGCGCAGCTCGTGCGGCACCAGCAGGGTGGCGATCGCCTCGGTCAGCCGCGCGACGTGCTGGGTGACGTCGACCAACGCCACCGCGAGATCGCGCGTCGCATTGAGAATGGACAGGCCGAGGGTGCAGACCAGCACGACGTCGCCGGTGGTCGCCTCGCCCTTCTGCCACAGCGTGATCGCCCAGGCCATCAGCGCCACGGTCAGCACGACGGTTACGCCGGCATGTGTGATCCGCAGCTTCTCCAGGTACCGCAGGCTGCGGCCCCGCGCGGTGAGCTCCCGGTTCACCGTCGCATCGAACCGCTCATGCTCGTGGCTGATGCCACAGAAGGCGCGCACCAGCGGCATGTTGCTGATCACGTCGATCATCTCGCCGTCGACCACCGCGGCTTTGTCGGCGAAATCATCATGCAGCGGCTTGCCGGCGGCGGCCAAGTGGAACATCGCGACCACCATGCCGCCGGCGATCACGATCAGGCCCAGCGCCATATACGGACTCACGGTTCCGATCAGGGTGATTGCCGCAATTGTGGCGATGCAGGGCGGCAGCACGTTCCAGACGAACATGTTCTCGACCGTGAACACCGCGTTGGAAGTCGCCGTGATGCGGCTCGTCAGCATGCCCGGCATGCGATCGGAGAAATAGCTCGGCGCGTGGCCGGTCAGATGACGAAATATGTCGCGGCGTAAATCACCGGTGACCCGGACGAAGGTGAAGCTCGCCGTCCAGCTCGCGATCCGCCACAGAAAGTTGTCGGCGGCGATCAGTGACATGAGCAGAATGAATGCCAGCCATACGCTCCCGCCATGAGATGGTCCGGCGGACAGGCTGTCGACCAGGGATTTGACGCCGTACTGGGTGCCCACGGAGCAGGCAACCGCTGCCACGACAGCGGTCAGAATCACCAGGTGTGACGCGAGACGACGCCGGAGATAGCGCAAGACAAAGGCAAATGGCCTGCGCGCGTATCCAGAAAGCTGATCCATATGGCTATCGCCCCGTTATGCTGATTTTCAATTCGTTACTGGTCGAGTGAACAGCGACCACTTCGCCTCGGTTCCCGGGCCCGGCGATCACGACATGCGGATGCGGACGATCTGAGAAGATGTAGTGGCAGCATCGAGACGTCCCCCTGACGTGTCGAATATGTAACGTTCGGAGGGAGGAACTTCGCAGGTGCGGGAACGTTCCTTTGTCTGGCATTGCCGGTGCCGTACAGGCGGGGGGTTTCAATACATGATCGCACAGAGGAGATGGTGAGATGCGCATCGCGCAGGTTGCTCCGTTGACGGAGGCTGTTCCACCCAAACTGTATGGCGGCACCGAGCGGGTGGTGCATTGGTTGACGGAAGAGCTGGTGGCCCTTGGACACGATGTGACGCTGTTCGCCAGCGGCGACTCGCAAACCTCGGCAAAGCTGGATGCATTATGGCCGCGGGCGCTCCGCCTGGATGGTTCCGTGCGTGATCCCAATGCGCTGCACATGGTGTTGCTGGAGCGCGTGCGGCAGAAATGTGACGACGAGGAGTTCGACTTCCTCCACTTCCACCTCGACTACTATCCTTGGTCGCTGTTCTACCGGCAGCCAACGCCGTTCGTGACCACGCTGCACGGCCGTCTCGACCTGCCGGAGCACCAGCCGGTCTTCAACACTTTCTCGAAAATGCCGGTTATTTCGATCTCCAATGCGCAGCGGCGGCCCGTGCCGCAGGCGAACTGGGTCACCACCATTCATCACGGCCTGCCAGAGAATCTGCTGACGCCGAAACCCGTCAAGCAGGAATATCTCGCCGTGCTCGGCCGCATCGCGCCCGAGAAGGGCGTCGACCGCGCCATCAAGATCGCGACGCATTGCGGCATCCCGCTGAAGATCGCCGCCAAGGTCGATCGCGCCGACCAGGATTATTATGACGAACTGATCCGGCCGATGATCGAGAACAATCCGCTGGTCGAGTTCATCGGCGAGATCAGCGATCACGAGAAATCGGACTTTTTGAGCGGCGCGCTCGGTCTCTTGCTGCCAATCGACTGGCCGGAGCCGTTCGGTCTGGTGATGATCGAAGCCATGGCGTGCGGAACGCCGGTGGTCGCCTTCAACCGCGGCTCGGTGCCGGAGATCATCGACGAGGGCCTCACCGGCTTCATCGTCGAGGACGTCATCAGCGCAGCGGGAGTGGTCAAACGCCTCGCGCAACTGGACCGCACTGCAATCCGCAAGCAGTTCGAGACCCGCTTCACGGCGCGGCGCATGGCACTGGACTATCTCGCGGCGTATCGCAGCCTGACCGAGGCACAGGCGCCGCGAATCAAGCTGGTGAGCAGCGCGGAGTAGCGCCTCAAGCAACGCTGCTGGTCGAAGTGCCCTCTCCCCTTGTGGGAGAGGGCTCAAGACCCACGCGGCACACTCGCTTGGGTGAGGGGTTGGCCTCGCCAAGGAAAAATCTCTCCGCGGAAACGGACCCCTCATCCGGCGCTTCGCGCCACCTTCTCCCACAAGGGGAGAAGGAAAGAGGTCAGAGCCAACAGACCGCGCGCCTAGCTCACCAACGCCCGCTTCGGCTCGACGATCTCGAACATGCGCGGGAATTCATCCATCAGGCCCATCAGCTCGGCGAGCCGCATCGGATTGCCTGATAGCTTGATCTTGCCGGCGGCGACCGCCTCCGGAAAGCTCGTCTGTTTTGCAATGACTTCGTCGAGCGTCGCGCGTGCCAGCGTGAAGCTGGCATCCGCGCGCTCCGCCTGCACGCCCTCGGCATAGGTCAACGCAGAGTTCTCCAGATTGAGCACGAAGGTCTCGCCGGTGTCGGAAACACTCCAGTTCAGCACGATGTGCTTGCCTTCCGCTTTCGGGCCGTTGAGGCGGATGCCGAGCAGGTCCCAGAGCTGCGAGGTGCGCAATGCGGCCAGCGTTTCGCGCGGCATTGGCGGGCGCTGGGGCGCCTTCGGCATGCCGTTTCGCAGCTCCTGCGCGCCGAACAGATAGGCGTTGCGCCAGGTCGCGCTTTCGGCGGCATAGCCGAGCTGCTCGAGCGTATCCGCCAGCAACGCGCGCGCCGGCTGATTGTCCGGCTCGGCGAAGACGAGATGGCCGAGCGCTTGCGCGATGAAACGAAACTCGCCCTTGTCGAAATCCGTCCGTGCCCGCGCCAGGATGGCATCCGCGCCACCCATGTATTCGACATACTTCTTGCCTGATTCTACCGGAGGCAGCGGATCGAGATTGACCGGATTGGCGTCGTACCAGCCGAGATATTTCTGGTAGATCGCCTTCACGTTGTGCCGGATGTGGCCGTAATAGCCGCGGCCGTGCCAGGCGGACTCAAGGCTCTTCGGCAGCTGGATGGTCTCGGCGATCTCGGCGGCGGTGAGGCCGTGGTTCATCAGGCGGATGGTCTGGTCGTGCGCGAATTTGTAGAGATCGCGCTGCTGCCGGATCATGGTGCCGATGCGCTCCCGCCCCCACACCGGCCAGTGATGCTGGCCGCACATCGCCTCCGCCTTGTCATCCCAAAGCAGCAGGGCCTCGCCCAGATATTTCGACCAGGCCAGCGCATCGCGCACGTCGGCGCCACGGAACGGCAGCAGATTGTGGAAATTGTGGGTGCAGTTCTCGGCAAGGTTCAGCAGCTTGTAGCGCGGGACGAAGAAATGCATCTCCGCCGGCGCTTCGCTGTTCGGCGCCATCTGGAATTCGAACTCGAGGCCGTCGATGACACGCGTCTCGCCGGTCGCCATGATCAAATCGGTCGGGCGCAGCAGTGCGACCGATCCCGCCGCCATCGACTTGCCGAGCCCGCAATCCACCTGCCGGCGCACGCCCTTCGCGAGAAAGGGACCGAACTGGTACTGCGCCCGGCGCAGCATCGCCGGTCCGGCGATGATGTTCTCGGAGACGGCGTGCTCCATGAACAGGTTCGGCGCGATGATCGGCACGCGGCTAGTCGCCAGCGCCTCCTCCTCCAGCACGCCGCGCGCGCCGCCCCAATGATCGGTGTGGGTGTGCGTGAAGATGACGGCCGCGACCGGGCGCTTGCCACGATGGCTGAAGTAGAGATCGAGCGCGGCGCGCGCGCCCTCGATCGAGGTCAGGGTATCCACGACGATGACGCCGCTGTCGCCCTCGATCAGCGTCATGTTGGCGATGTCGAGCCCGCGCACCTGATACACGCCGGGCACGACCTCGAACAGGCCGTGATGCATGTTGAGCCGCGACTGCCGCCACAGGCTCGGATTGACGGTGGGCGGCGCCCGTTCAGCAGAGAGAAAGCCGTAAGGCTCCAGGCTCCAGACCGTCCGCCCTTGCGGATTTGTGATTGTCGCGTTCTCGATCGTGCCGAGAAAGCCGCGCGCGGCATCGTCGAAATCGCGCGTGTCTGAAAACGGCAGCGCGTTCAGCATGGCGTCATGCTGCGCGATGACAGAGGGAGAAGCGTGTTTCGACTCGTTGTTGGCTTCAGCCATGTTGCTCTCCTCCCGGACGGTGCCTCATTCCCTTCGTCCCTTGTGTGAAAGACCGCGGCGCGAAGCGCCGGATGAGGGGTCTCTCTCCGCGAACTCGATTGCGCGAGCCTCACGCGCAGAGAGACCCCTCACCCGTCTCGCCGCTGCGCGGCGAGCCACCCTCTCCCGCAAGGAGAGGGCTATCAGCTACATCCCCAGCAGCCTTGGCAGCCACAACGACAGACCTGGCCAATACGTCACCACCACGAGGAATCCCAACATGGTCAGGAGCCAGGGCCACACCGCGACGGTGAGCTCGGTGATGCCCATCTTGGCGATACCTGATGCGACGTAGAGATTGAGGCCGACGGGCGGATGGCACAGCCCGACCTCCATATTGACCGTCATCAGGATGCCGAAATGGATCGGATCGATGCCGAGCTTGACCGCGACCGGAAACAGGATCGGCGCCATGATTAGGATGATCGAGGACGGCTCCATCACGTTGCCCGCCAGCAGCAGCAGGAGGTTGACGAGCAGCAGGAAGCCGATCCAGCCCAAGCCCTGGTCGATCATCCATTGTGCCAGCGCCTGCGGCACGTTCTCGTAGGTCATCAGGAACGAGAACAGCACCGCGTTGGTGATGATATAGAGCAGCATCGCCGATAGGTTCGCCGACGACAGCAGCACCCGCGGCACATCGCGCAGCTTCAGATCCTTGTAGATGAACACTGCGACGATGAAGGCGTAGACCGCGCTGACGGCGGCAGCTTCCGTCGGCGTGAACAGGCCGCTATAGATGCCGCCGATCACGATGACGATCAGCAAAATGCCCCAGATCGATTTGCGAAATGCGTCGAGACGCTGAAGGAACGTAGCCTTCGGCATCCGCGGATAGTCGTTGCGCCAGGCCCGATAGAATGTCGTCGCCCCAAGCAGCGAGGCCAGCACCAACCCCGGCACGATGCCGGCGATGAACAGCTTGCCCACCGAGCTGTTGGTGGAGACGGCGTAGAGAACCATCGGGATCGACGGCGGAATGAGAATGCCGAGCGAGCCGGAGGTCGTGATCACCCCCGCCCCGAACCGCTTGGGAAATCCTTGCGCGACCATCGCAGGCAGGATCACCGAGCCGATCGCCACCACGGTCGCCGGCGAGGAGCCGGAAATCGCCGCGAACAGCGCGCAGGCGACCACGCCGGAGAGTGCGAGGCCGCCGTACCAATGGCCGACCAGCGCGGTCGCGAACGTGATCATCCGGCGTGCCACGCCGCCATGGGTCAGGAAGTTGCCGGCGAGAATGAAGAACGGGATCGCCATGATCTCGAAATTCTCGATGCCGGTGAACAGCTTCAGCGCCACCGATTCCGTGCGCACGTCGGTCAGCGTGAACATGAAGCTGAGCACGGTCAGACCAAGCGCGATCGAGATCGGCATGCCCGTCAGCATCAATGACAGCAGCAGCGCGAACACGATGGCGACGCGCAGGCCTTGCGGCAGCGTGATGATGTGGCCGGCATGCGCAAAGCACAGGGCGACGATCAGAATCGGCAGCAGCATCAGGATCCAGCCGAGCGGGCTGCGCTCGTCCCGGGCGACCTGGCTGGGGGTGACCGGGGCCGGATGCACCGGATCCGCTTCGACGCCCTCGACGCCCGCCATGTCGTGATGCGGCAGCTCGCCGGTGCGGTAGAACGACCACGCCACTTGCAGGAAGCGGAAGCACATCAGGCCGGAGCCGAGCGGAATGGTGAGATAGACCATCCACATCGGCGCTTCGAGATCGTTGGACTGCTGGCCCGTCTGCCACATCTGGCCGACGAACGCGGCCCCGAAATAGCCCACGATGGCGGTGAAGAGCGCGCCGCACAACAGACCGAAGGTGATAACGCGACGGCGCGATCCGCCCGGAAGGATGTTGACGAGCACGTCGACGCCGACATGGATGCCGGTGCGCACGCCGTAGGCCGCGCCGAACTTCGCCATCCAGATGAACATGTAGATGCAGAGCTCTTGCGCCCAGGACAGGTCGAGCGAGGCAAGCCACACGAACGCAGCGCGCGCGGGTACGGCGAGGAAAGCCAGGTTGCGGGCTTCGGCCCATTTGGCGATATCGATCGACAGCCCTGCCCCGTAGCGGTGCAGCACGGCGACGAAGATCAGCGACGTCGCAGCCGCGATCATCGTCGCGATCAGCCATTCCTCGAGATGGTTGAGAAAACGATTCAGCACCCGCAGCAACTTGGTCCCCCCAGCATTGGCTCGTCCATTCAAGAGCGAAACGGCCGGGAGTGCGATCACCCCCGACCGTTGTTATTGTCCTTATTAGGCCGCGGCCGTCAGTTCATCTTGACGTCGAGTTCCTTGGCGAGGAGATCGAGCACCTCCTGCCCGACCCGGCCCTTCGCCCATTTGTAGGTCGGCTGCATCGCCTCCTGCCACGCCTTGCGATCGGCGTCACTGAGGTAATGCAGCGTCGTCTTGCCCGTCTTCTTGATCTCGGCCAGCGCGTCCTCGTTCTCCTGGCGCGCGATCGAGTTGGTGTAATCGGTCGCCTCCGCCATCGCCTTGTCGAGCTGGGTGCGGATGTCGGGCGGCAAGCCCGACCAGAATTTCGAGTTGACGATGACGGCATATTGCAGATGCGCGTGATAAGACACGGTGATGTCCTTCTGCACCTCGTAAAACTTTTGCGTCAGATAGTTGGACGCCGTGTTCTCGCAGCCGTCGACCACGCCGGTCTGGAGCGCCTGGTAGACTTCGGAGAACGCCATGATCTGCGGGATCGAGCCGACCAGGCGGAAATACTGGTCGGCAATCTTCGATCCCGAGATGCGGAACTTGAGGCCCTGGAAATCGGTCGGCTTCATCAGGGGCCGGTTGGCGGAGACCATGTGGAAGCCGTTGTCCCAATAAGCGAGCCCGGTGATGCCCTTGGCCTCGAGCTTCTGGAACAGCCACTTGCCGACCGTACCCTTCATCGCGTTGGCATAGGTCTGGTCGTCCTTGAACAGCCACGGCAAGTCGAGCGCCTCGAACTCCTTGATGCCGAGCGGCGCGAATTTCGCGGTCGACGGCGCGAGCATCTGCACCGAGCCGAGCTGGAGCGCCTCGATCTCTTCCTTGTCCTTGTATAGCGTGGAGTTCGGATAGACTTCGACCTTGACCTTGCCGTTGGTGTACTTCTCGGCGAGCTCCTTGAATTTCAGCGCGCCCTTGCCCTTCGGAGTATCGTTGGCAACGACGTGGCTGAACTTGATGACGACGGGGTTCTGGGCCTGGGCAGCGGCGGAGGCCACGAGAATGGCCGTGGCGGCGACCGCAAGAAGCAGCTTGCGCATGAAGTAACCTCCCAACAACCTCGAAAGCCGGGTTCTTTTTGTTTTTCAGGTCAGTAGTGGCAGCAATCTGCCACCCGAACAACTAGACCTAAGCCCAATTTGCCGCAGCCAAGCTAACTTGACGGCAGCCGGGTGCGCAACCCGGAGCCGCTACAGTGCAAGGAAACGAGCGCTTATGCCGCATTGCGGCAGCGCCATCAGCTTTTGCGCTGGGCGACCATGAAGAGACGCCGGAACGGGAACAGCGTCTGCCCCGCCGCATTCTTCGGATAGGCCTTGGCAACGCGCATCCCATAGGCCGCTTCGAACGCGGCCTTCTCATCGCCCTGCAACACATCGAGATAGCGCGTCAGCCAGGTCCCCTTGGTCCATTCCTTCACGGGGTTCTCGCCTTCGAGCACCTGCAGATATTCCGTCTCCCAGATGTCGATATAGGCCGACATCGGTGCAAGCAGATCATGATAGAAGGCCGGCGCTTCGACCGGCGGTGGCGTAACGAGATGCGCGACCTTGGACCGCCAGGGACCATTCAGCGCGGTCTCGCCGATCAGCACGTGCGACGGTGCGGTGAAGTTGCGCGGCATCTGCACCGCGAGCATGCCGCCGGGGGTCACCTTCTCCATCACCGACGGAAACAGCGCCGCGTGATTGGGCAGCCAGTGCAGTGCGGCATTGGAATAGATCAAGTCGTATTGTTGGGCAGGGCGCCAATGGCCGAGATCCTCATGCGACCATTCCACCTCGGGCGCGGTCTTGCGGCCGGCCGCGACCATCTCGGCCGAGCCCTCGACTCCCGTCACGGTGGCCTCAGGCCAACGCTCCCTAATCAGTTTGGTCACGTTGCCGGCGCCGGCGCCGAGATCGGCGATCGCGCGCGGAGCGAAATCCGGAATCCGCATCAACAGGTCTAGGGCGGGCCGGAGCCGGTGGCCGGAGAACTTCAGATATTGCTGCGGGTCCCAAACCATCGCTCGCGCCTTTTCTTTTTCGTATTTCCTTCGCCGAAGCTTCTGGTTACCACTGCTCGTCCCGGTCGGGCAATTCGCAAAGCCCGCAGGACCGGGCAGGAAACGAAAGCAACAGCCAGAAGCAATTAAGAAAGCGTGTGACCATGGACCTCGGGCTCAAATCGAAAACCGCTGTCGTCACGGGCGCGAGCATCGGCATCGGCCGCGCCATCGCCAAGGGCCTTGCTGCCGAAGGCGTGCGCGTCGTGGGCGTGGCGCGGCGGAACGACCTTCTCGCCGAACTGGTGAAAGAAGTCGGCGGCGGGTTGATTGCTCCGTTCGAGCAGGACGTGATGGCGAAGGACGCCGCCGAGAACATCGCGGCCTTCGCCGTGAGCGAGCTCGGCCATGTCGACATCCTCGTCAACAATGCCGGTGGCAGCCGTCCGCTGCCCGTTGATGCGCCCGACAGCAAATGGGACGAGGCGATCGCGCTGAATTTCACCAGCTACCGCCGCATCGCGCACGCGCTGCTGCCGCAGATGATCGAACGCAAATGGGGCCGCATCGTCAATATCACCGGCAAGTCCGAGCCGGAGGGCCTGAACGCCGCCTTCGCCGCCAAGGCCGCCGTGCATGCCTGGGCCAAGGGCCTGTCACGCGAGATCGGCGCGCACGGCATCACCATCAACTGCATCCCGCCCGGCCGCATCATGAGCGAGCAGATCCGCCGCAACTACCCGCCGGACTATCGCGAGCGCTTTGCCGAGGAAGAGATCCCGGTCGGCTATTGGGGCGAGCCGGAAGATCTCGCTGCGCTCGCGGTGTTCCTGGCATCACCGGTGGCGCGCTACATCACGGGCACGGTGATCCCGGTGGACGGGGGCTTGCGGAGATATCAGTTTTAAGGGCGGGCTGCTGAATCCGCTCGGCCCGCGAATGCATGCGGGGTCCGGTTTGCTGGCAGGGCTGTCGCATATGATCTCTTGGAGCGGCTTGAGCAAGCGCCTCGTCGTTCGAGACGACCGCTTCCAGCGGTCTCCTCAGGATGAGGCTAATTGGCATCGGGCCCGTTGAAACTGCTGCCGCACACTCCGCCTCATCCTGAGGAGCCCGCCAAAGCGGGGGGTCTCGAAGGAAGGGCCGCAAAGAATGCTGCTTGCCATATGGGATTGCCCTGGGTTGCGGGCGGACCTCACGGTTTGACGTAGCTCCAGCCCTGTTCCTGCAGCTCCATGACGCGGACGACACCGGATTTGACAAGCGTGGCCTGTGGAATCAGGCTTATGTCCTTGTTCTCCGCCTTACGCATGTTTTCCTGCGTGTTGCCGCAAGCCTTGAAGGCGATTTCGGGATTGCTCATCGCTAGCACCTCGATCCGAGGCTTCACCGGCGAGGTGTCGTCACGCAGCATGTGAAGACCTGGACCAAAGGTGACAACCTCGATCGATACTGGTTCACCGCGATCGCGGTAGTATTGCGCGACGTTGGTCGCATTGTTGAGTGTGAGGTTCATCATCGCAGGTTCGTTGGAATTGACCTGCAGGATCAGCCGGTGCGGCTTGCTGGCGCTCTCGGTTTTTGTTGCCTGCGTCATCATCGTGTTGTTCGCAGCGGCCTGCTTGCTTGTGTGGTTATGCTCCGGCTTTCTCGCCGGCTTCTGTCGAGCCGGATGCTTCGGGTAGCTCGCGTGACTGTTCGCACTCGCCTGCGGGAGCCACTGGTTGTCCTGCTGCGCCTGCGCGCTTGGTCCGATCAGAAGCAGCATCGCCAGGCCGCTGATGACTGCCATCGTCAACTTTGGATTAATCATCTCGTGTCTCCCGTTCCCTGACCATCACCTTCCTGGTCTGGCGACGGCATGTGGCCATTTGCATGCAGCCCCCATTTTTTTGCGCACATTCTTGAATCCGCTGAGCAGGAAGTGTCCCTCTTGCACCGCGCCAGTACGGGTGGAAAGACGCACATCGATGTAACCGTCATCGGGTAGCGACCTCAGCAACTGCACGACGTCGCCGCCGAAAGCAACGCCAGAGCCGAATGACGGCGAGGCTGCCGTGAGTTGCATTGGCGGCTCCGCATTGAGCTGAAAGGAGACGACGTATTCGTTTGCATTGCGCGACACCGTCGGTCCTGCGACCATGACTTCCGTCCGGCCTTTGCGGCAGTGGATTGCGAGTTGCATCGCCGCGCCATCCGAGCCGCCAATGGAAGAGGTGGTGGCGGTGACGATCGGTGAATAGTCGACCGGCGAAGTGGTCTCGCTGACCAGCCAGCTATCGTCCGACGCCCGCCGGCCGGGCGGCGGAATCTTGCGGGACAGATCTTGTAGACATTCCAGCCGGGCTGCCCCCTCCATCGCCGAACAAGCCCGAAGTGTTTCCATGGGATCGCTCGTGTTTTGCGCGTAAGCGATTCCACAGGCGACGTTCAGGGCGAGGGCAATCGGAGGAGCGGCAGTCTTCATGGCCTCGCCTGTACGCTGCGAGCCTTGCGATCCAGCCATACCTGCGCAGCTTGGAATCGGGTGAGCCCTGGAACCTCTGCCGCGAGATTGATCGACTGCCATTTCGGATCGAAGCCTGGAGCCTGCAGGCGGTCGATTCGCGAGAACAGGTACTCGACAAGGCGCGCCACGCGTTGGTAGCGATTCGAACGTTGCGGCCAGTTGAAGGCAACGAGCGCTGTTGGCACCGCGATGGTCGAGACCCGCTCGCCTTGCCTGATCAGATTGGGATACTCATTGGCGTCAAGGCTCGCGGGCAGATAATAGTCCTCGAACTTGCTGTCGTAAGGGACCGGGAGGAACTTGAATCCAGCCTCCCAGCGGCCCTTTACGAAGGCGTCGACCGGTTTCGATGTGATGAACACGACGGCCGACATCTCGCCCTTGCGCATCTGTTCCAAGGCAACCTGATGCGGAATGAATGTCTTGTCGACATCGATGCCGAGGCGGCTGAAGATCAGTGGTCCTGAATAGGCGGCTGCGGTGCCCAGAGTGTTGAAGTTCACTTTCTTGCCGGCAAGATCCTGCAGACTCGCGATTTCCGGTCGC
Source organism: Bradyrhizobium sp. 153 (assembly GCF_023073835.1). Lineage (NCBI taxonomy): Bacteria > Pseudomonadati > Pseudomonadota > Alphaproteobacteria > Hyphomicrobiales > Nitrobacteraceae > Bradyrhizobium > Bradyrhizobium sp. 153. The sequence continues at coordinate 91,537 of NZ_JADPKH010000053.1, forward strand.
ACGAAAATGTGCAGCTCGGATGGGAAGAGATTGAGCAGATACGTGATGCGGCTTCGGATCTGCGGTGCCTGAACCTTGTACTCTTCGAGTGCGTCGGAATTGATGATGGCGGTATCCACGCCACGCAAATAGAGCAGCGCATTCAGATTGTCGGTGGCGCCCCGGGTGACGATCGGCAGGAGATGCAGGTCTGCTCCGTCATCGACGACGCGAGCCATTTCTGCGGCGAGGCGGATCGGCGCGCCCTCGAGCAGGCCGCTGGCGAGCCCGACCGTCCAGGCGTTCATCCGGTCTTTTTCGTTCTCTAGCGGGAGCGGCCGTCGGACCATTTGTGCCTCGGCCCTGGCGCTTTTTCCGGTTTGCGCTTCCAGGCGAGCCGGCTGAAGCATCGAGGCGAATGTCGTCAGCGCGGCGAGCAGAAGCAACGAGGTTGAATTTGGCACCCTGTTCATGTCGTTCCCTTCTGGATCATCTGTCGCAACCTTTTGTCCCGCCGAAATGCAACGGGCCGATTCTCAGCGCCGCAGCGCATCCAGCCGTTCCTTCGCTTCGCGAATACCGCCCCGGTGTGCCTTCGCGTAGAGTTCTCGAGCCTTGGCCGCTTCGCCGCGCGTTCCATAAGTCCCCCAGGCGGATAAGACCGCCGGATCATATGTCTCCGCGAGCATGAAGCTTGCCTGCGCAATGTCCTTCTCAGCCGCGAGCTCGAGGACAATCCGCGCTGCACCGATATTTCCCTGGTTGAGCAATGCCCTGGCGCGCGGGATCAATCGGGCCTCCGCCTCGTTTTGATTTGCGGCTGTCGGCGGCTCCGGTACGGTCACTTCCACGTTCTGCCTCGCCGGCAAGATGACGCCTTCATTCGTTTGCTCCACCGGAAGGCGCACATCGGTCAGGCCCCTTGCCGATGCGCCGGCTCTTTCCCGAGCTTCGACCGCGCTCCGCTCCTGTTGCAGCGACTGCCGCAACTCGGCAATCTCGCGCGTCGCTGCCTGTCTCTGCTGCGAGGCCGCATCGGCCGCCTCGCGCAATTGCACGTTCCGCGTTTCGATCTCACGGCGCGTTTCCGCAAGTTCTCTCGCGAGCGCGCTTGCATGCGCCTGGGCCTCTTCGAGAGCGCGCCGTTGTTGTTCGGCATTGGCCGTCATCGCTTGCGCTGCTTTGGTCCCGGCGACGAGGTCGGCGTTCTTCTGCCGCTCGTCTTGCAAAGACTGCCGCAGCTCCGCAATCTCCCGCTCCGCCGCCTCGCTTTGCTCCGCTGCCGCAGCTTCCGCCATGAGCGATCCGCGAGGTATTCCGGCGAGTTCGCTCGCGAGTGCGGCGGCGCGTGCCTGCGCCTCGTGGCGTTGTTGCTCAGCGCTCGCCGCCGCTGCCTGCGCGGTGTTCGCCTGCTTCACGAGCAGGCCGCTTCTTTGCCGCTCCTGCTGAAGGGACTGCTGCAGTTCTGCGATCTCGCCCGCCGCCGCCTCTCTCTGCTGCGCGGCCACTTCGTCCGCCTTTCGGGATTGTGCCTTACCAGCATCGATCTCGCGGCGCGCTTCGGCAAGTTCGTTCACGAGCGCGGCGCTGTGGGCTTGCTCCTGTTGAAGTGATTTCTGCAGCTCCTCCGCGGCGATTTCCGCCGCCTGCGTGCGCTGGACTGTCTCGTCGAGCTCTCGGTGCGCCTCGGCCAGCTGATTGGCGAGTGCTTCAACGCGCGGAGCGTTTTCGTCCAGCCGCTGCTGAGCTCGAACCACGCTTGCCGGCTCCGCGTGCATCAGGGCTCCGGCCGTTTCGTTCTGAAGGGGAGCTAGCGATCCGGTCGTGATTTCCGGCCGCTGATCGAGGCTGAGGGCGCTCTCACTGCCGATGCGCGTCATGTCCGGAAACGTTTGCGCATTGAAGGGCTCGAACACACCGAGCAGGGAAGCGCCAACGAGGATGATAGGAACAAAAATTGCCACCGCCACCAGCCAACTGCCCGATCGTTCCTCCTCTGGATCGGCTTCCTCGATCGCCGGACACCAATGGGTCGGCGCAGGATTGATGGGAGAGCCGTCCTGCCAGACCCATTTGCCCGCCTCCGATGACCAATGGCCGACCTCAACAGCCCCGGTCGCATCTTCCACCCAGATGCCTTCTCCGTTCCTCGGTGCAGTATCAATTGGTCGGCGCATGGATCAGGCCTCGTTCGACAGCGAGTCCGTTGCGGCGAATACTTCGGCCTGTTCGCATGGTTTCAGTCCTCGCCCAAAACACGCTTAGATCGAAATAACCGCTTATAATTATTAAATATTTAAATGTATTAACCATATAATTTTGACGCTATACAAAAGTCAAATTAAATCATGCATGCGGGCACGGATCGCATCAGCGCATTGCCGCAAGTCTGGTCCGTCTCGGCGGATGCGCCCAGATCATCAGGGGATTTACGAACTGGGCTGGAAGCCGGCGACCTTCGTCGCTCAGACGGCGAGCAGTGTCGCGGGAGTCCTGGCGCCGGCGGGTTACGAAGCCGCCCAAGGCATCGTGAGTTCGGCATATCTCAAGGACGCCAGCGACCCGCAATGGGCCCACGATCAGGAGATGAAGGACTGGCGGGCTTGGATGTCGAAGTACCATCCGCAGGGCGACGTCAACGATTACCTCAACGTCTGCGCCTACGCTCAGGCCTGGTGCCTGGTGAAGATCCTCGAACAGGCAGGCCCGCACCTTACGCGCAAGAACATCATGGCGAGAGCGACGAGCGTCGATTTTCGCGTTCCCGTGCTCCTTCCCGGAATCGCTCTCGAAAACAGCAAGACTGATTATCGCCTGATCAAGAAGGTCCGTTTGATGAAGTTCGAAGGCAAGCGATGGGCGCTATTGCCGGAATAGGAAGCGAACAATACCATTTGCTTTTCGAGCGGCAGCGGAGCTTCGTCCTCGCCCGACGCCAGGTTTGGGAATGAGTCATGAGAGCAGTTGTCGTCGAAAACTACGATCGCATTGAAAACATCGCCATCAAGGAGGTCGCGAGGCCGGAGCTGTCGCCAGGGCACGTCAGGGTTCGGGTCCAGGCGGCCGCGGTCGGGTTCGTGGACGGCTTGAAGGTGCAGGGCCTCTACCAGACCAAGGACCCTCTGCCCTTTACGCCCGGCTCGGAATTTGCGGGCGTCGTCGATGAGGCGGCTTCCGATGTGGTGGGCTTTGCACGAGGGACGCCGGTCATCGGGATGGTCCGAAACGGCGGCCTTGCAGACTATATTTGCGTTCGGGCCGCAGACCTCTTCGTGACGCCGAATGGCATCGATCCAGAAACGGGAGCCGCCTTCTTTGCCAACTATCTCACGGCGCTCTATGCGCTCAGTGCGCGGGCCAAGCTGGTCAGGGGCGAGACACTTCTGGTTCTAGGTGCTGCGGGCGGCGTCGGCATAGCCGCCGTTCAGGTCGGAAAGTTGCTGGGCGCGCGGGTGATCGCGGCGGCATCGACCGATCACAAGCGAAGGTTTGCGATCAGGTTCGGCGCGGATGCCGCCCTGGACTACACGGGTGAGAGGTGGCGCGACGAGCTCAGCGAGCTGACAGGCGGTCACGGCGCCGATGTCATCTATGATCCGGTCGGCGGCGACCTGAGCCTTCAGGCGTTTCGGTCGATCGCGTGGAACGGCCGGCACCTCGTGATCGGCTTTGCCTCAGGGACCATTCCGGCGCTGCGGTTCAATCTGCCCCTCCTGAAAGGGGGTGCGCTGCTGGGCGTGGACCTGGCCCAGATCGGCCGTCGAGAGCCGGAGGTACGAGACCGTTCGGTTGCCCAATTGTTCGACTGGCTCAGCAACAAGACGCTTATTCCGGTTGTCGGAAAGGTTTTCCCTTTCGAGGAATTCCGGGATGCCTTCGCGGCGATGACGACGCGCTCCGCCCTCGGGAAGATGGTTGTTCGGATCAGCTGACGACAGCGACCATCCGATCAGTCGGGCGCATGGCGACGAGATGATCGGATATGCTGCTCGCGAAGCGGACCGCGCATTCCAGCGAACCAATGCGCGCCTGTGCCCATCGATGGCAGGATAGCATCCTGCCGGTGTTTTGCCCGACGTGTCAACGTCGCTGCGACGGCAGATGTCGTCCCGGTGCAGTTGGAAAACCCCTTGTCGATCAAACCCATCCCTACTGTGCATGGGGTTGTTTTCGCACTTTTTGTCTGAGCGCCCAGCTGCGGGCGTGCGCATACACAGCATGCGTGCTTGTCTCTGTGGCAGGCGGCCCGGCCGTAGTACATGCCGAAAGCCCATCAACACGCCGCCGGTGCAATGCGCAAGGCAATGACAATAACGCAATGACAATCACGTTACCTGCCGCAGCGCGCAAGCCCGATCACACCATTTCCGATGGCCTGCCGGCCGCGCAGCGGCGCTGGGCCATCGCCGCGATCTTCACCGCGCTGGCGATGGCCTCGCTCGACACCGCGATCGCCAACATCGCCCTGCCCGCCATTGCCGCCGACCTGCATGTCACGCCGGAGCAATCGGTCTGGGTCGTCAACGTCTATCAGATCGCGCTGGTGGCGACGCTGCTGCCGCTCGGGGCGCTCGGCGAGATCGTCGGGCACCAGCGCATCTATCTCGGCGGCCTGATCCTGTTCACCATCGCCTCGCTGTTCTGCGCGGTGGCCTGGTCGCTGGACAGCCTGCTCGTCGCGCGCACGCTGCAAGGCCTAGGGGCCAGCGGCATCATGAGCGTCAACACTGCCTTGGTCCGCTTCGTCTATCCCGGCCGGATGCAGGGCCGCGGCTTCGGCCACAACGCGCTGGTGGTTGCGACCGCCTTCACCTTCGGGCCGTCCATTGCGTCGGCGATCCTCGCGCTCGGCCCGTGGCCATGGCTGTTCGCCGTCAATATCCCGTTCGGCCTGGTCGCGATCGGCATCGGCTTTGCAATGCTGCCGAAGACTCCGCGCGCCGACCACGGTTTTGACTTTCTCGGCGCGATGCTGGCGTCCGCCTGTCTCGGCCTGTTCATCACCGGGATCGGCAGCGCCGCGCATAATTTGTCGCCGGTGGTCGTCGGCATCGAGTTGGTCTCGGCGCTCGCGCTCGGAATCATCCTGACGCGCCGCCATGCCGGCCATCCCGCGCCGATGCTGCCGATCGACCTGTTCAGCCGGCCGATGTTCGCGCTGTCGGCGGCAACCGCGGTGTGCTCATTCGCCGTGCAGGGCCTCGCCTTCGTCTCGCTGCCGTTCTACTTCGAGGACGTGCTCGGGCGCTCGCAGGTCGAGACCGGATTCTTCATGACGCCATGGCCGCTGGTGGTCGGCATCATGGCGCCGATCGCCGGGCGCCTGTCCGACCGCCACGCGGTCGGGCTGCTCGGCGGCATCGGCCTCGTGCTGCTCGGCCTCGGCATGGCGCTGCTGGCGATGCTGCCGGCCAATCCCGCCATTGCCGACATCATCTGGCGGATGGTGATCTGCGGCATGGGATTCGGCTTCTTCCAGGCGCCGAACATGAAGGCGGTCATGTCGAGCGCGCCGCCGCATCGCAGCGGTAGCGCCTCCGGCATCGTCGCCACCGCGCGCCTGACCGGGCAGACCACGGGCGCGGCGCTCGCCGCGGCCTGCTTCGCGCTCGCGGGCCACGACGGCGCGACATTGGCGCTGGCGCTCGGCGCAGGCTTTGCCGCGCTCGGCAGCGTGATGAGCTTCCTGCGTCTGGCGGTGAAGTAAGCTCCCGAGCCCAGGGGTCAAGCCGCCGTCACGTCGGCAGTCGCCGGAGTGACGGTTTCGTTGTCCAGCGCCGCCAGGCGCTCATCGATGGCAGCGATGACCTTGCGCGAGAACGGTCCGAGATGGGCGTAGGCGGCGATCATCTGCACGGCGATGCGCGCCGATGAGGTATCGCGCTTGGCGCAGTTCATGAAGGTCTGCCACAGCGGCCCGCGCGCCTCGGGAAGGGCGGTGACCACACGGTGCACCGTTTCCATCGCGCCGAGCTTGGCGCGCTTGTCGCCTTCCGCGAGCTCGTGGCGCTGCCGCGAACGGTCAAGCAGCGTCATCAGGCGGTCGACGCGTCCTGCATAGGCCGAAGGGCTGTAGATGTGCTCGAGTACCCGCTTGTAATCCGTCAGGATGTCGCGCAGCGGGCGCACCGGATCGAAGTTGATCCCCGCCGTGCACTGATCGGCGCCGATGGTCGGCGCCACATCGTGGCCCGGGTGTAGCCGGCCTTCCCGCTCCAGGCGGCGCGTCAGCTGCGTGTTCGGCAAGGCATAGAGCAGGCCGACCATGCTGACGGGGATCGCTGCCTCTTCGATAAAATCGATCATCGCCTCCGCCATCGAGACCTTCTCGTTGTCGAATCCGACGATGAAGCCCGCGGTGACGAGAATGCCGGCGGCGTAGATCTTGTGGATGCTCTCGGCGATATTGCGCCGCGTGTTCTGCTTCTTCCGCATCGCGACCAGCGTCGCCGGATCAGGGCTCTCAATGCCGACGAAGATGCCAAAGAAATTGGCCGCCCCCATCAGCTCCAGGAGCTCCGGATCGTCGGCGAGGTTGACCGAGGCTTCAGTGGAGAATTCGAACGGATAGCCGTGGGCGCGCTGCCATTCGGCGAGCTGGGGCAGGAACAGCCGCAGCGACTTCTTGTTGCCGATGAAGTTGTCGTCGACGAAGTCGAGATGGCCCCGATAGCCCATCTGGTAGAGCATATCGAGCTCGCGCAGGATCTGCTCGTTGGTCTTGGTCCGCGGCACGCGTCCGTAGAGCTCGATGATGTCGCAGAACTCGCAGGTGAACGGACATCCGCGGGAATACTGCACACCGAGATAGAGGTAGTCCTCGAACTTGAGCAGGTCGAAACGCGGAACCGGCGTCGTGGTGACGTCGGCCTGGAATTTCGGCGCGGTGAAGACGCCGGACCGGGCGCCGTTGTCCCAGGCCGCAATGAATTCGTCGATGACGCTCTCGGCCTCGCCGAGCACCCGGAAGTCGGCCCGCTCATAGATGTGGGGGCTCGAGGTGGGATCGGGACCGCCGACGACCACCGGCTTGCCGGCGGCGCGGCAGAGCTCGATCAGGCGCAGCGTGTCGGCCTGCTGCGGCAGCATTCCGCCGGTGAAGACGACGTCGGCCCAAGCGAGATCGTCGTCGCTGAAAGGCGCCGTGTTGCAATCGATCAGCCGGACCGTCCAGCTCTTGGGGAGCATTGCGGCGACGGTGATCAGGCCCAAAGGGGCGGCAGGTCGCTTGACGCCCAGCACTTTGCAGGATTCGCCAAAGCTCCAGAAGGACTCTGCCGAGAACAGCGGGTAGAGCATCAGTACGTTGCAGGGACTCGGCACGTTCATGGAACTCCTGTTGGCGGCGGCGCAGTGTACCAAAGTGCCTGCGTCTTGCATCCCGCAAAAGGGACAAACTGTCGCCGCTGTGCGGCGGCGGTCCGGCCCGGAACCGGCGTTCACGGCCGGACGTCGCCTTCAGCCGCGGATTGGCGCCCACCGAAGAGGCGTCAACCCGAATCGATCGAGAAGGGATGAGGCAAAACAGCGCTCCGGTCCATCCTCTCGAGCGGCAGCGCAACAGATACCCTCGGACTGTTGATTTGAACAGTTCCAGTTTGCCCGACACATTGCGTCCCTGAGTTCAATCGGTGGATTGGGCCAATCAGGGGACTTGCGATGGCAAATCTAACAATCAACGGAAAAACTTTCACACTCGACGTCGAGCCGGATACGCCGCTGCTCTGGGCGATCCGCGAGAACGCTGGCCTGACCGGCACCAAATACGGTTGCGGCATTGCACAATGCGGCGCCTGCACGGTTCACATCGATGGCGTGGCGATGCGCTCCTGCGGCGTTTCCGTCAGTGAGGCCGAGGGCAAGAAGATCACCACGATCGAAGGGCTCGCCTCCGGAGATTCGCTGCACAAGGTGCAGGAAGCCTGGATCGCCCAGGACGTGCCGCAATGCGGCTATTGCCAGAGCGGCATGATTATGGCGGTGGCCGCGCTCTTGAACGAGAAGCCGAAGCCGACCGACGCCGACATCGACGAGGCCATCACCAACATTTGCCGCTGCGGCACCTTCGCCCAGGTGCGCGAGGCGATTCACACGATCGCAAGCGCGTAAGGAAATCCCACATGAATAAGCATGTTTCGCCGCGGCTCAACCGCCGCGCCTTCGTCATCGGCACGGCCGCGGTCGGCGCCGGCCTCGCAATCGGCCTCGACATCCCGTTCGGCGGCCCCGCCGTGGTCCGCGCCGCCGACGGCTCGCCTGAGGTCGGCGCCTGGGTCGTGGTCCGGCCGGACGACACGGTCGTGATCCGCATCGCCCGTTCGGAAATGGGTCAGGGCTCGCTGACCGGCCTCGCCCAGCTCGTCGCCGAGGAGCTCGAATGCGACTGGACCAAGGTCACGACCGAATATCCAACTCCGGGCCAGAGCGTCGCCCGCAAGCGTGTCTGGGGCGATTTCTCGACCGGCGGCAGCCGCGGCATCCGCTCCTCGCAGGACTATGTCCGCAAGGGTGGCGCCACCGCGCGCGTGATGCTGATCCAGGCCGCCGCCGATGCGTGGAAAGTGCCGGCATCCGAATGCACGGCCGCGAACAGCGTCATTACCCACACGCCCTCGGGCAGGACGACGACCTACGGCAAGGTCGCCGAGGCTGCGGCCAAGCTTAGTCCACCGGCGGACGTCAAGCTGAAGGATCCGAAGGACTGGAAGCTGATCGGCAAGGGCGTGAAGCGGCTCGACACCGCCGACAAGACCACCGGCGCCATGATCTACGGCATCGACGTCAAGCTGCCGGGCATGTTGAACGCCGCAATCAAGGACTGCCCGGTGTTCGGCGGCAAGCTGAAGAGCTTTGACGAAGCCAAGGTCTCCGGCATGAAGGGCGTCAAGAAGGTCGTCAAGGTCGGCGATACCGCGGTTGCCGTGGTTGCCGACACCTGGTGGCACGCCAAGACCGCGCTGGAGGCGCTGCCGATCGTCTGGGACGAGGGCGACAACGCCAAGGTCTCCAGCGAGTCCATTGCGAAATGGCTGGCTGAAGGCCTCGACGACGCGCAGCCGGCCTATGTCGGCAACAAGAACGGCGACGCCAATGCGGCAATCGCCGGTGCCGCCAAGAAGATCGAGGCCGTCTATAGCTACCCGTACCAGAACCATGCCACCATGGAGCCGATGAACGCCACGGCGCTCTACACCGCGGACAAATGCGAGGTCTGGTGCGGCACGCAGAATGGCGAGGCTGCGTTCGCGGCGGTGCTGGAGGCGTCGGGATTGCCGGCGGAGAAGTGCGACGTGCACAAGGTGATGCTCGGCGGCGGCTTCGGCCGGCGCGGCCAGACCGACTATGTCCGCCAGGCGGTCATGATCGCCAAGCAGATGCCGGGCACACCGATCAAGCTGTTGTGGTCGCGCGAAGAGGACATGGCGCACGGCAAGTATCACCCGATCACCCAGTGCAAGATGACCGGCGCGTTCGACGCCAACAACAATCTGGTCGCGCTGCACTACCGCCTGTCCGGCCAATCGATCCTGTTCTCGCTGCGCCCCGAAGCGTTGCAGAATGGCATGGATCCGGCCGCATTCCAGGGCGTCGCCCAATCCGGCGAGGCCGCGTTCGGCTACTCGGTGCCGAACTTGCTGATCGAGCACGCGATGCGTAACCCGCACGTCCCGCCCGGCTTCTGGCGCGGCGTCAACGTCAATCACAACGCGATCTATATGGAATGCTTCATGGACGAGCTGGCCGAGGCCGCAGGCCAGGACCCGCTCGAATTCCGCCGCAAGCTGATGGGCAATCACCCCAAGCACCTCCCGGTGCTTAACGCCGTTGCCGAGAAGATCGGCTGGAGCACGCCCGCGCCGCAGGGCGTCTATCGCGGCATCGCGCAGGTCATGGGCTATGGCAGCTATGTCGCCGGCGCCGCCGAAATCTCGGTGACCGATGGCAGCAAGATCAAGGTGCATCGAATCGTCGCCTCCACCGATCCCGGCTATGTCGTCAATCCGGCGCAGGTGGAGCGGCAGATCGCTGGCTCCTTCGTCTATGGCCTCTCCGCGCTGTTCTACGGCGGCTGCACCGTCAAGGACGGCAAGATCGAGCAAACCAACTTCGACACCTACAACTCGATGCGCATCAACGAGATGCCGAAGGTCGAAACTGTGATGGTGCCGAGCGGCGGGTTCTGGGGCGGCGTCGGCGAGCCGACCATCGGCGTCGCGGCGCCGGCGGTGCTCAACGCCTACTTCGCGGCAACGGGCAAGCGCATCCGCTCGGTGCCGCTGCGCGACCAGAACATCACCTTCGCCTAAGAGAGCGCTGCGGCTGCCACAACGGCAGCCGCAGCATTTTTCCGGACAAGTCTCATGAATGCGCCGGTGACACGGCGGAATGCCGTCCTCGGCATCACCGCTGCGGCCACATCGCTCGCCGCACCTTCGATCCTGCGGGCGCAATCGGCGGGCCGCGTCGTCGTGGTCGGCGGCGGCTTTGGCGGCGCGGCCTGTGCCCGCGCGCTCAAGCGTGTCGATACGAAATTGCAGGTGACCCTGATCGAGCCGAACAATATCTTCATCTCCTGCCCCTTCAGCAACGAGGTGATCGCGGGCCTGCGCGAGATCGAGGCGCAGCAGTTCGGGTACGACAAGCTCACCGCCCAGGGCATCAGCGTCGTCGCCCAGGCTGCGACGACCATCGACACGCAAAAGCGCAGCGTGACGGCGGCCGATGGGGAAGCGTTCGGTTATGACCATCTCGTGCTATCCCCAGGCATCGACTTCCATGTCGAAGCGCTGCCCGGCTACGACGACGCCGCATCGGAAAAGATGCCGCACGGCTGGAAGGCGGGTGCGCAGACCCTGCTGCTGCGCAGGCAATTGGAGGCGATGGCGGACGGCGGCACCGTCGCGATCGCAATTCCCGCCAATCCCTTGCGCTGTCCGCCAGCACCTTACGAGCGGGCCAGCCTGATTGCGCATTATCTCAAGACGAACAAGCCGCGCTCGAAGGTGCTGATCCTCGACGCCAAGGACAGTTTCTCACAGCAGCGGCTGTTCGAAAAGGCATGGAAGGAGCTCTACGGCGATATGATCGATCGCGTCGCGCTGTCGCAAGGCGGTCGCGTCACCTCGGTCGATGCCGCAACCAGAACCATCGTCACCGAATTCGGCAACTACACCCCTGATGTTGCCAACGTTATTCCGCCGCAGCGCGCCGGGCGCATTGCCGAAATCGCAGGCGCTGCGGACGCGACCGGCTGGTGCCCGATTGATCCCGTCACCTTCGAATCAAAGCTCGTCAAGAATGTCCACGTCATTGGCGACGCCTGCCTCGGCGGCGGCATTCCCAAATCGGCTTCCGCTGCAAGCGCGCAAGGCAGGGCTTGCGCCGCTGCCATCGTGAACCTCCTTGCCGGCCGTGCGCCGGAGACGCCACGGCTGACCGGCGTCTGCTACAACATTGTCGCTCCCGGCTACGGCTTTTCGCTTGCCGGCAATTACCAGCCGAAGGGCGACATCTTTGCGGAGGTCGAAGGCGGCGCGACCAGCCCCGTTGACGCGCCGCGCGAGCTGCGTGCGCGCGAGGCGATTGAGGCCGAGCATTGGTTTCAAAGCATCACGGCGGACACCTTTGGATGAGATTCGGTCCGCTTGCCAGCCACGAACACGGTGCGCTCCCTCCCCCGCCTGCGGGGGAGGGCTGGGGAGAGGGTGTCTCCGCAATCAAGAACCCCCAAGAGGAAAGAGCCCTCACCCGCGCTTTCGGCGCGACCTCTCCCGCAAGCGGGAGAGGTAAAAGGGGTTCGCGGCTAGATTTCTCTTCACACAATCGCTTGACTGTCGCTGCGCTGGTCGCAGCAAGTCTTGCACTCGCGGGTGTTGCGAAAGCCGAAAGCCTCGCGCCCTACACAATCATCGGCGACGGCATTCCGGCTTCGCTCACCGGCTCGCCCGGCGATGCCGTGCGCGGCCGCGCGCTGGTGCTGGCGCGCACGACGACATGCATCCTCTGCCATTCCGGTCCATTCCCGGAAACGCCGTTCCAGGGCGATCTCGCGCCCGATCTCACCGGTGCCGGGAACCGGTGGACGGCGAGTCAGTTGCGGCTTCGTCTGGTCGATGCCTCGCGCTTCAACCCGCAGACCATCATGCCGTCCTATTATCGCCATGACGGGCTTGTGCGCGTCGGGCGCAATTTCGCCGGCGAGCCGATATTATCGGCCGTCGAGATCGAGGACATCGTGGCCTATCTTGCAACGCTCCGAGACTAGGATCGCTCATGCCAACCACGCGACGACAATTCTTAAGCCTCGCCGGCAGCTTGACGGCCGCCGGCACGATCCCGATCGTCACGCTGCGGCCAGTCGAGGCGACACCGCCAATGCTCAACACCGCGATCCGCAACGTCGTCGGTGAGGCACAGATTCGCACCGGCAAAATCAAGCTCGACATCCCGCCGCTGGTCGAGAACGGCAATACCGTGCCGTTGACGGTGAGCGTCGCAAGTCCAATGACGGACGCGGACTACGTCAAGAGCATCCACGTCTTCAACGAGAAGAACCCGCAGCCGAACATTGGCAATTTCCATCTCGGTCCCTCCTCCGGCCGCGCCCAGGTCTCGACTCGGATCCGGCTCGCCGACAGCCAGAAGGTGGTCGCGATCGCGCGCCTTTCCGACGACACCTTCTGGCAGGTCGCCGCCGACGTCGTCGTGACGCTGGCCGCCTGCACAGAGGAGATGAACTGATGGCAGCGCTCATCAATGTTCCGGCCAAGGCCAAACGCGGCGAGATCATCGAGATCCGCACGCTGACTTCACACATCATGGAGACCGGCTTCCGCCACACCGCAGCCGGCGCGCTGGTGCCGCGCGACATCATCACGAGCTTCACGTGCCGCTACAACGGCACCGAGATCTTCCGCGCGGATCTGTTCCCGGCGATCGCCGCGAACCCTTATCTGTCGTTCTTCACGGTCGCCAAGGACAGCGGCAAGTTCGAATTCGAATGGATCGGCGACAACGGCTATTCGTCCACCGCATCGGTGTCCATCCTAGTCGAATGAGGTTTTGGCGCGCGATAGCGGTGGCGCTGACCGCCACGGTCCCTGCCCTGCTCGCCGGTGAAATCCCGCCCGAGGCGCGTCGCTCCGGTTATTCCTTCATGGGACCCGACACGCGCGCGATGCAGGATGACGACACCTCCAATCCGGGCATGCTATTCGTGCTCGACGGCGAGGCGCTGTGGGGGAAGAAGACCGGCCGTGCGCAGAACTCCTGCGCCGACTGCCATGGCGATGCCCGCGGCAGCATGAAGGGCGTCGCGGCGCGCTATCCCGCCTTCGACAAGGCGCTCGGCCGCCCCGTCACGCTCGACCAACGCATCAATCTCTGCCGCAGCAACCACCAGCAGGCTACGCCACTGCCATACGAGAGCCGCGACCTGCTGGCGTTGTCCGCTTTCGTCGCCCATCAATCGCGCGGCGTTCCGATCACCGCCGGCGACGATCCGCAAGTAAGACCCTTCGTCGACCAGGGCCGCGACCTGTTCATGCAGCGCGAGGGCCAGCTCAATCTTGCCTGCTCCAACTGCCATGACGACAATTTCGATAAACGTCTCGCCGGTGCGCCGATCACGCAGGGACAGCCGACCGGATATCCACTCTATCGCCTGGAATGGCAGACGCTGGGTTCACTGGAGCGACGGCTGCGCAGCTGCATGACCGGCGTGCGCGCCCAGGCTTATGATTACGGCTCGCCCGAGCTCGTTGCGCTCGAGCTCTATCTGATGTCGCGGGCGCGCGGCTTGCCAATGGAGACGCCGGCGGTGCGGCCGTAGGTCATAACGAATCTGAAACTGGCCGTCGTCTAGCCCGTCAAAGTCTTCATCGCCACCAGGATGGCGGCCGAATCCGCGACCCAGCCGAAGATGCCGCCTTGAGCCTTGATCATCTTTAGGCCCATCTCGTGAAACTCGGGAAAGTAAGATGCGCAGCCGTCGGAGATCACGATGCAGCGATAGCCGCGGTCATTGGCCTCGCGCACGGTGGTGTTGACGCAGACCTCCGTGGTGACACCGCATACGAGCAAGTTTTCGATGCCGTATTTCTCCAAGACGTCGCCGAGCTCGGTGGCGTAAAACGCACCCTTGCCCGGCTTGTCGATCACGATCTCACTGTCAAGCGGATAGAGCTCGGGAATGATATCGTGCCCGGCCTCGCCGCGAATGAGAATACGCCCCATCGGGCCGGGATCGCCGATGCGCAAGGACGGCGCGCCGCGCTCGAGCTTCGCCGGCGGTGCGTCGGAGAGATCCGGCAGATGGCCTTCCCGGGTGTGGATCACCAGCATGCCGGTGTCGCGCGCCGCCTTCAGCACCGCGCCGATCGGATTCACCGCGCGCGCGAGCTGGCTGACGTTGTTTCCCAGCGTCTCACCGAAACCGCCTGGCTCCAAGAAGTCGCGCTGCATGTCGATGATGAGGAGCGCGGTGACGAGCCAGTCGAGCTCGATCGGCTCGGGCTCGTCATTGATGATTCCCCGTGCCGGCTTGGTTGAGTTCAGCATGATGCCCCCTTGCCCGAACGCTGTGCCGCAAACTTGTGCAAGCGCCGTGCCATTCGAAGCGACGCTCTCTGGTCTTGCTTCCCGTTCTCACGGGAGAGGCGGACGCCACCGCTCGCCGCTACCCTCCCGCCCCATACAGCTGCCGATACTCGTCCTCGTATGGCGCGTACGACTCCTTCAGCGTCGCCATGTTCAGCAGCATGGTGGCGACCTGTGCATTCGCCTTGTCGAACACGCGCGTCTTGACCCAGGCGCTTTCGGTTCGCCGGCTGCCGGAAAGTGCGACCACCTCGCGCTCCACCTCATAGTCCTCGCCGACGAAGAGCGGGCCCTGCAGCAGGCGGATCTCCTGATCGGCGAACAGGCCGACCGCGGGCCCCTTGGCCGGCAGCGGATCGTCCTTGGAGCGGTACTGGAACAGCACGCTGAGCATCTCGATCGGGATGATAGGCTTGCGCCATGGATTGTCGGCGCCAGAGTAGTACGGAGAGCTCTCCGTGATGACCGCGAGTTTCTGCCGCAGCGAGAACGGGTAGAGATCGCCCATATTCTGATCAAATGCCATGCGGACAGTCTGCCGTTTGCTGGTCTGCGCCACCTTCACGTCGCGCAGGATCACGGGATCGGTCAGCGGCTTGAGCTCGCCAAGGCGCGTCTCGAGCGCGGTCGCTACGTGCGGCTCGCCGACCGAGGCGGTGCCGCGCAGCACCTCGGTGCCGTCGCGCTTGACCATCTGGATCTGGCACTGGCGGGTAGCCGGCAGCGGCTTCGACAGGATTGCCTGCACCTCCTCACCCTCATAGCAGACGCTGCGGTAATGCGCGGAGAGGCACCCCGTTTCGAACCAAGCGCGCCCCCACAGCCGTTCGCCGAGCGGTGCGAACTGGCTGAAATGCGTGGGCCCCTCGATAGTGCCGCCCTTGAAGCCGAGCTTCTGCGCCGTGGCGTCGTCATGGATCGAGGCGTGCGCCTCGTAAGTTTGCGCTTGCAGCATCTGGCGCGGCCGGCGCCACGGTCCGATCAACGCCTGGGCCGTCTCAGTGATCTCGGTGTCGAATGCGTTTGCAGCCATGGTGTTCTCCACAAGTAGCCATGACTAGCAGGAGCGCCACGGATGCGGCCAGCGATATTGACTTCGCCGACCCATGCTTTGACTGTCACAATTCGCGTCGCGCCGCGCAATCCCTCCCGCAGCACAGACCCGCGCCGAGCAAGAAGACGAGGACTTCCGAAATGACGCTAATGCAGGTCGAGCTGGACGATAAATACCGGCTCGAATCGAAGCGGATCTTCCTGTCCGGCACCCAGGCCCTGGTCCGCTTGCCGATGTTGCAGCGCGAACGCGACCGGCTTCAGGGGTTTAACACCGGCGGTTTCATCTCGGGCTATCGCGGTTCCCCGCTCGGGATGTATGACCACGCGCTGTGGCGCGCGAAATCGCATCTGCAGCAGCATGACATCGCCTTCGTGCCCGGCCTGAACGAGGACCTCGCGGCGACCGCGGTCTGGGGCAGCCAGCAAGTCGGGCTGTTTCCCGGCGCCAAGGTCGATGGCGTGTTCGGCATCTGGTACGGCAAGGGCCCCGGCGTCGATCGCTCGGTCGATGCGCTCAAGCACGCCAACGCCGCTGGCACCTCGCTCAATGGCGGCGTGCTGGCGCTGGCCGGTGACGATCATGGCTGCCAGTCCTCGACGCTGGCTCATCAGAGCGAGCAGGTGTTCGCGGCAGCGCTGATCCCAGTGATCAATCCCGCCACGCTTCAGGATTATCTCGACCTCGGCCTTTATGGCTTTGCGCTGTCGCGCTTCTCCGGCTGCTGGGTCGGTTTCAAGGCCATCAGCGAAACTGTCGAGAGCTCGGCCTCGATCTATAGCGACCCCGAGCGCATCCAGATCAGGCTTCCCGACGATTTCGAGATGCCGGCCAGCGGTCTCAACATCCGCTGGCCTGATCCGCCGCTGGAGGCCGAGAGGCGCCTGTTCGGGCCGAAGATGGAAGCGGTGCAGGCTTTCGCCCGAGCCAACCAACTCGACCGTATCGTGCTCGATTCCAAGCCGGCTCGGCTCGGCATCGTCGCGACCGGCAAGGCCTATCTCGATCTGCGCCAAGCGCTCGCCGACTTAGGGATCACCGACAAGGACGCGCAGGACCTCGGCCTTCGCATCTACAAGGTTGCGATGACCTGGCCGCTGGAAGAGAGCGGCGCCAAGCGTTTCGCCGAGGGTCTTCAGGACGTGCTCGTGGTCGAGGAGAAGCGCGGCTTCATCGAAGACCAGCTGATGCGCATCCTCTACAACATCGATGCCTCGAAACGCCCGACTGTCACGGGAAAGCGCGACGAGCGCGGCGCGCCGCTGCTGCCGAGCGAGGGCGAGCTGACGCCCACCATCGTTGCCTCTGCGCTGGTGGCGCGGTTACGTAAGCTCGGCCATCACAGCCCGGTGCTGGAGCAGCGCCTCGCGCGGCTCGAGGCGTTTGACAACCCTGTTACCACCATCACGCCGATCAAGCTTGCGCGCACGCCGTTCTTCTGCTCGGGCTGTCCGCACAACTCCTCGACGCGCGTGCCCGAAGGAAGCCGCGCCATGGCCGGCATCGGCTGCCACGGCATGGCCCTGAGCATGCCGACGCGCCGCACCGATCTGATCTCGCATATGGGCGCCGAAGGCGTGAACTGGATCGGCCAATCGCCCTTCACCACCGAGAAGCACATTTTTCAGAATCTCGGTGACGGTACCTATACGCATTCCGGACTTCTGGCGCTCCGCGCCGCTTCGGCTGCCGGCATCAACATCACCTACAAGATTCTCTACAACGATGCCGTCGCCATGACCGGGGGCCAGCCAGCCGAAGGCAGCTTTAACGTCGCGCAAATCGCGCATCAGGTTTGGGCCGAAGGGGTCAAGCGCCTCGCGATCGTCTCGGACGATCCGAGCAAGTATCCGCCAGGAAATTACTTCCCGCAAGGCGCGACCATCCACCACCGCCGCGAGCTCGACGCCGTGCAGCGCGAGCTGCGCGACATCAAGGGCCTCACGGTCATCATCTACGACCAGACCTGCGCGGCAGAAAAGCGCCGCCGCCGCAAGCGCGGGCTCTATCCCGATCCCGCCAAGCGCGCCTTCATCAACGAGCTCGTCTGCGAAGGCTGCGGCGACTGCTCGCAGGCCTCCAACTGCGTCTCGGTGCAGCCGCTGGAGACCGAGTTCGGCCGCAAGCGCCAGATCGACCAGTCGAACTGCAACAAGGACTTTTCCTGCGTCGAGGGCTTTTGCCCGAGTTTTGTGACCGTGTATGGCGGCAGCCTGAAGCGCATGAAGACGTCAGCGGTCGATTCCGGCCAACTGTTCGCCGACCTGCCGCTGCCCCCAATGCGCGAGCTGGACCGCCCTTATAACATCCTCGTTACGGGCATCGGCGGCACCGGCGTCATCACCATCGGCGCGCTGCTCGGCATGGCCGCCCATGTCGAGGGCCGCGGCTGCTCGGCGCTCGATTTCACCGGACTGTCGCAGAAGAACGGCGCGGTGATGAGCCATGTCCGTATCGCGCCGAAGCCGGAGGATATCTCCGCCGTCCGCATCACGACCGGCGGCGCCGACGTCATCCTCGGCTGCGACATGATCGTCTCGGCCGGTGCCACCGCGCTGAGCCGCGCCGAGCGCGGCGTGACCAAGGCCTACATCAACGCCGATCTGCAGCCGACCGCGAGCTTCGTGCAAAACCCGGATCTCGATTTCGAGATGGGAACGATGCAGACGGTGCTGCGCGATGCCGTCGGGGACAAGAATCTCGACATCATCGACGCGACGGGCGTTGCCGCCGCGCTGATGGGCGACAGCATCGCCACCAATCCCTTCATGCTCGGCTTCGCCTTCCAGAAGGGCGCGATCCCGCTGTCGCTGGAGGCCCTGCTCCGCGCCTTCGAGATCAACGGCACCGCGATCGAGATGAACAAGCTCGCCTTCACTTGGGGCCGTCTCGCCGCCCACGACATGTCGCGGGTGCGCAGCGTGCTCCAGTTCAAGAACAGGGCGGCCGCACCGACCAAGTCGCTCGACGACATCACCGCGACCCGCGCCGAGTTCCTGACTGGCTATCAGAATAGGGCATATGCCGAGCGCTACCTCGCAGCCGTCGCCAAGGTACGCAAGGCGGAGAGCGCGGCCACGCCGGGCTCCACCGAGCTGACCGAGGCAGTCGCAAAGAACCTGTTCAAGCTGATGTCCTATAAGGACGAGTATGAGGTCGCACGGCTCTACACTGATGGCAGCTTCGCCAAGAAGGTGTCGGAAAAATTCGACGGCGACTTCACGCTGAAATACCATCTTGCCCCACCGATCTTCGCGAAACGCGACAAGACGGGCCGGCTTCAAAAGCAGGAGTTCGGCGGCTGGATGATCCACGCCTTCCGCGTTCTCGCGAAACTCAAGTACCTGCGTGGCACCACGTTCGATCCGTTCGGCCGTACCGATGAGCGCAAGACAGAGCGCAAGCTGATTGAGGACTATCTCGGCATGATCGATCAGCGGATCGCGGGACTGAAGGCAGAGCAGATCCCGCTGCTGGTGCGGCTTGCGCGCGTGCCGGAAATGATCCGCGGCTTCGGCCACGTCAAGGAAGCAAATATCAAACTTGCCTCGACCGAGACGGCGCGGCTGGAAGCGGAGCTGGAGAACAGCCGCTTTGCCGCCGCGGCCGAGTAGTGGCGAGAGCGCGAAGCTCTCGCCCCGCGTCATTGCGAGGAGCCCTTGCGACGAAGCAATCCAGACTAACCCCCGCGGAAAGACTCTGGATTGCTTCGCTACGTTCGCAACGACGGAGATGGTGGAATGCGCCTCGCCACACACTGAGTATCATCGCCCGCGAAGTGTTTAGACCGCAGACATGGCTGACGCCTGTTCGGACACATCACTGACAGTTTGGCCGCGCGTCCACGCGCAGCCCTTCGGCCCGCAGCGACGGCCGCAGCTGTCATGCCGCCGGCACGGGCGCCGATGATGTCGTAGCTTTGATGTGCCGGCATCATGCGGCGGGCTTCCGAGGACAAGGCATGACACCGTCGTACCTCGCCCAAGGGGAACCGCGCTAGCGCGCTGGCTTGCGTTCGATCGGATCGATATCGATCGCCCGCAGGCGGCCGAGCCGCAGCACGTCCATGGACAACCGCCGGCCGATCCGGTCGCGGTCGAGCACGCGGATCAGATCGTCGACACCGTTGATCTCGATGCCGTCGAGCCTGATCACGACGTCACCGGGCAACAGGCCCGCCTTCGCCGCCGGGCCGTCCGGCTCGATTTGCATCAAGAGCGCGCCCATCTTGTTCTCGACACCGGCCAGCACCGCATGCCGCCGCGGGACCGGCGCGGTCTGCCCGGCAACGCCGATATAGGCGCGGCGGACATAACCGTGGCGGATGATCTCCGACAGCACGAACTGCGCAGTGTTGCTGGCGACCGCAAAGCAGATGCCCTGCGCCCCGTTGATGATGGCGGTGTTGATGCCTATCACCTCGGCATTCGACGAGACCAGTGGTCCGCCGGAATTGCCGGGATTGAGCGCGGCATCGGTCTGGATCACATCCTCGATGGTGCGCCCGCTGACCGAGCGGATCGAGCGGCCGAGCGCCGAGACGACTCCGGCGGTCACGGTCGACTCGAAGCCGAGCGGATTGCCGATCGCGATCACGAGTTGGCCCCGCCGCAGGCTCTTGGAGTTGCCAAGCGCGGCATAAGGCAAATGGCGCACGCCGTTGGCGCGCAAGAGCGCGAGGTCAGTGTCGGGATCGACACCGAGCACCTGGGCGTCGCCGACGTGCCCCTCAACGTCGCGCAGCCGAATCTCTTTTGACGAGCCGACCACATGGCTGTTGGTGAGCACGAGTCCATCAGGCGAGATCACGGTGCCCGAGCCGAGCCCGCCGCGCTCGCGGCCGTTCGGCACTTTCGGCCCGGTCTCGACACGCACGACCGCAGGGCCGACGCGGTCGGTCACGTCGATCACGGCATTGGAATAGGCGTCCAGCAGAGCCCGGTCATCGACCGGAGCAGACGCCGTCGTTCGCGATGACGATGCGTCATCGGCGACATCTGAGGTGAAGTCCAACATGGCAAGAGTCCTTGAGGCTCACACAGATGGTGGCCTGTTCTCTCTCGCGCAAGTGGCCCGACCGCGGCGCAAGGCTGGGCTGCTAGGGTGCCCGCCTCAGCGAGCCGCCTCTCGCCTTGACCGGATCGAGCAGCGACCAGTCTCCATCCGGGAGCACATGGCCCTTGGGGAATGGTGCGCGCAGCTCGAGCCCGAGCGAGCCCAGCACGCGGTCGTCGCGGTAATAGCATTGCAGCACGACGCGGACGAGCGTTGCGGCGGCGACACCGCCATGTTTGCGAAAATCCTGCGCCACCGCATCGCGCCTGGCGGCATCGAGCTCGACGAGCGGCGCTCCGGCGAGCCGCGCCAAATGATCTAGCGCCGCCGCCACCTGTTTGGTGTCGCGGCCGAGCGTGGCCAACATGTCGGCCTGGATCGCGGGATCGTCGGCGCCCGGGACCCGGTATTCTTCGCTGGCCGGAATGATCATCGCGGCAATGGTGCGGAGGTCGCCGCGCTGACGCGGCGTGAGGGAGAGTTGATCAGTCATTGTGCGCTCTTCTAACGCCGCGATGAAGGTCTGCTCCCTCCCCCGCTTGCGGGGGAGGGTTGGGGAGAGGGTATCTCCGCAGAGAGACTCCTCGAGAGGGGAGAGCCCTCGCCCGCCGCGCTCTTCGAGCGCGGCGATCTCTCCCGCAAGCGGGAGAGGTGCAGCGAATTCGTGGCGGGTTCAGTGCATCCATCACGGGCCCTCAATCGAACAAATTGGCGAGGCGCTGCTTCATCTGATCGGCGATATAAAGCGCGAGGGCCTGGATGGTGGAGGTCGGGTTTACCCCGCCCGAAGTGACGAAGATGCTGCCGTCGACGATGAACAGGTTCTTGACGTCGTGGGTGCGGCCCCATTCGTTGACGACCGAGCGTTCGGGGTCGGTGCCCATCCGCGCGGTGCCGAGCAGGTGCCAGCCGCCCCACGGGATCGGCGAATTGATGCAGATGTCGGTCGCGCCCGCCGTTTCGAGAACCTCGCGGCCGCGGGCGAGCGCATGCTCCATCATCTTCCGGCTGTTCTCGCTGATCGTATAATCGATCTTCGGTGCGGGAATGCCGTGGCTGTCCTTCAGCACCGGATCGAGCGTGACGCGATTATGCTCTTCGGGCAGGTCCTCGCAGATCGCGGAGAAACCCAGCCGATGGCCATTGAGCTTACGGAAGACGCGGTGATGGTCGGCGCCCCAGGGCAAAATGCCCTTCTGCTCGCTGACGACGGCCTCGAACACCGGTCCTGCCCCGCGTACGAACTGCACGCCGTAGCCGCGCACGAAGCCGCGCGACAGGTCCGTGTCATACCACTGCTTGCTCCACAGGCAGGTCGGCGGCGCGCGGTTGCTGTCCGTCGGCTCCTTCACATAGCCGTAGATCTGCGCATAGGGGTGAAACATCAGGTTCTTGCCGACGAGCCCGGACGAATTGGCAAGTCCATTCGGAAAACGCCCCGAGGCCGAGTTCAGCAGCAATCGCGGCGTACCGACGCCGTTGCAGGCGATGATGACGACGTGGGCGGGCTGAAATTGCTCGATGCCGTCCTTGTCGTAATAGACCACGCCCGAGGCCATGCCGGTCTCGTCGGTGGTGATCTCACGCACGCGGCAATGGGTGCGCAGCTCGACGCCGGCACGGATCGCATGCGGCCAATAGGTGATGTCGGTGGAAGACTTTGCGCCTTGCGCGCAGGCCGGCGTGCAATGGCCGAGATTGATGCAGCGCGCCCGGCCCTCATAGTCCATTGTCGCGACCGTCGTGTCAGACGGCCACCAGTGCCAGCCGAGCTTGTTCATGGCCTTGCCGATGATGGCGCCGGACAATCCCAGCGGCTGTTGCGGCATCGGCGGATGCGTCAGCGGCGAAAGCGGATCGCCTGACAGGCCGGAGGTCCCCATCATCCGGTCGTTCTCCTCGAAGAACGGGGTCAGCGCATCGTAGTCGATCGGCCAGTCGTCGGCGACGCCATCGAGCGTCTTCACCTTGAAATCGGAGGGATGCAGCCGCGGCCAGTGCGCGGTGTACATGACCGTCGAGCCGCCTACTGCATTGTAGTTGACGACCTTGATCGGCGAATTGTCGTCGTTGATCGGATAGTCCTCGGGCCGCCCGCGGACGTTGGGGCTCGACGACCATTCGCCGTAGAACTTGGCTTCCCAGTCCCGCCCGGTGCTGGGATATTCCGCCGGATTCATCCAGCCGCCCTGCTCCAGGCAGAGAATGTGCATCTTGGTCTCGGCCAGCGACCACGCCACCGCCGCGCCGGAAGCGCCGGCGCCGATGATCAGGACGTCCACGGGGTCTTTCATTGCAACCTTTTCCTCCCCTCGCCGCTTTCCGGGCGATTCGGCCCTGCGGTCCGCGAGGCCGGCGAACGATAGGATCAGAGCAACGGCTGAGTAAAGCCGCGAGGCCGGAATGTCGCACTTCGCAGGGCGCAGACCATTGGTCTCGCCACATCCGGATGCTAGGAACAGGGCCGCACGAGCCATCGATAGCGAGATCGTATGTCCTTCCGAAATTTCTTTGCCCCCGCCCGCGCTTTTGCGCTCGCTTCATTTTTCGCCTTGTCCGGACTTCTGGTCTCGCCCGGACCAGCCTCCGCGCTGACTGCCGCCGCGACAGCCCGCGACGGCAACTCCATCCAGGTCGGCGACGTCACCTATCGGCTCGACGGCGTTGATGCGCCCGAGCTTGATCAGGTCTGCATCGACGAGCACGCCGATTCCTGGAGCTGCGGCATCGAGGCCCGCGACCAGCTGACGAAACTGATCGGAAAACGGACGGTGCGCTGCGACGACGTCGGACCGGAAAAGAGTTTTGGCAAGCGGCACCGCGCCATCTGCACGGCCGAGGGCGACAAGGCCAGCTTGAACGAGCAGTTGATCAAGCTCGGCTTTGCCCTCGCGCGCGAGCCGATCAAGGCCAACGTCAAACCGGCGGCCACCGAGGCCAAGACGGCGGCCGCTGGGATCTGGAAGGGCTGCTTTGTTGCACCGCAAGATTTCCGCGCCGGCAAGAGGGATGGCGCGCTTCTCGGCGCCGCGTGCCGCCCAGACCGGGACAAGGAAATCCGCGCCGTGCTGTTCCCGGAGGAGCTGACGATGCCGCCGAGTTGCAGCATCAAGGGCAAGCTCGCGGTGCGCGCACGCGTCACCGGCAATATCGGCATCTATCATTTGCGGGGCTGTCCGAGCTATCCGGCGACGACTAAGCCCGACCGCTGGTTCTGCTCGGAGGACGACGCCCAGGCCGCCGGCTTCCGCAAGGCCTATAATTGCCGTCGGCCGAAGTGAACAATTCCTTCACACATCCGTGAGTAGTAGTCCAAGACCGTATTGATCCGGAATTGAAGTCTATCGGGAGTTGCGTCATTTGTATGCGTACGCAAGCGCCTTGCGCGAGCGTTTCCTTTGGCAGCAATCCGGCTTCGGTCCGATTGCCTTGCTCGGGCGTTTCCTCCCTAGACTTGGGCCGCTTGCCATCCAAGCGGCTCTTTCTTTTTGGGCGGGTCCTAACTCCGCATCTGCATGATGTGGTCCATCGGTGGCATGTTGGCGTTCAGATGCGCCATGATCCAGACCGTTCCTCCGACCACCAGGAAGACGACCAGAAGCCCGAAGGCGAGCGCCAGCACGTTGTTGGTGTTGTCCGGACCTGTGGTGATGTGCAGGAAGAACACGAGATGCACGCCCATCTGTGCGATCGCGAGCACGATCAGCGCAACAGGAATCGACGGCTGCCAGACCAGATCCGTACCGGCGATGAAGAACGACGTCGCCGTGAGCAGCAGGGCCAAGACAAGACCGACGACGTAACCGAGGATGCGGGTGCCGACACTGTGTTGCTCTTCCTCGCCGGGCGCGAGGTCGTGTTTCACCAACCCATGGGTCTGATCACTCATGGCGCGCTCCCGAGCAGGTAGACCACGGAAAACACCGCGACCCAGATGATGTCGAGCGCGTGCCAGAACAGCGCAAAGCACATCATCCGCCGCAATATGTCGGCGCGAAAGCCTTTGGCGAACACCTGGGCCATCATGGTGAGCAGCCACAGCACTCCGGCCGAGACGTGCAGGCCATGACACCCGACCAGCGAGAAGAACGCGGTCAGGAACGCGCTGCGCGATGGGCCATAGCCACGGGCGACGAGGTCGGCGAATTCGCGGAACTCGATGGCGAGGAATATGAGGCCGAGCACACAGGTCACGGCCATGCCAAGGTAGAACCAGAACCGGTTGCGCACGTCGGCGGCAATGCTGGCCATGCCGCAGGTGAAGCTCGACAGCAACAGGCAGACCGTTTCGATCGCGACGTTCTTCGGCTCGAAGATCTCCGAGCCCTTCGGGCCGCCGGCGGTCTGGCCGGCCAGCACCGCATAGGCCGCAAAGAAGCAGGAGAACATCACGATGTCGGAGAGCAGGAAGATCCAGAAGCCGTAGGCGGTCACGATCCGCTTCGGCGCGGGTCCGGGATGCTCGATGATGAGCCCGATGTGATGGGGATCGGCGTGGGCGCGGCCGGCCGTGGCGGTCATCGACATCAGACTGCCCCCGCCATGCTGACGAGGCTGCGCCGCTCCTCGAGATTGGTGCGGTCGATGCGGGCGACCTCATCGGCCGGGATGACGTATTCGTCATGGTCGCGCCAGGCGAACACGACGAAGGTCGCGAAGGCACCCAGGCCGCCCAGGATCACCATCCACCAGATGTGCCAGATCAGCGCAAAGCCCATGATGGTGGCGAAGAACGCGCAGACGAAGCCGGTGGGAGAATTCCGGGGCATCTCGATGTCCTGATATTCCGGCTCTTCGTGCTCGAGCAGTTGCTGCTTGGCATGCGCCTTCATCTCCCAATAGGCGTCCTCGCCGCGCACGTCGGGATGGAAGGCGAAATTGAACACCGGCGGCGGCGACGAGGTCGCCCATTCCAGCGAGCGGCCGTCCCAGGGATCGCCGGTGCGGTCACGCAAGGCCTCGCGGTTGCGGATGCTGACCACGATCTGCACGATCTGGCAGATCACGCCGATCGTCAGCACCGCCATGCCCACCGCCGCCACCAGCATCCAGGGCCGCCAGGCCGCGACATCGTAATGCTGCATGCGCCGCGTCATGCCGAGCATGCCGGCGACATAGAGCGGCATGAAGGTGATGAAGAAGCCGAGGAAGGTGAACCAGAACGCAGCCTTGCCCCAGCGTTCGTCGAGGCGGAAGCCGAACGCCTTCGGAAACCAATATTCGAAGCCGGCGAAGGCGCCGAATAGCACGCCGCCGATAATGACATTGTGGAAGTGCGCCACCAGGAACATGCTGTTGTGAAGCATGAAGTCGGCCGGCGGCACCGCGAGCAGGACGCCCGTCAATCCGCCGACGATGAACGTCACCATGAAGCCGACCGCCCACAGCATCGGCGTCGCAAAACGGATGCGGCCGCCATACATCGTGAACAGCCAATTGTAGATCTTCACCCCCGTCGGCACCGCGATGATCATGCTAGCGATGCCGAAGATGGCGTTGACGTCGGGGCCGGCACCCATCGTGAAGAAATGATGCAACCACACCATGAAGGAGATGACGCAGATCGCCATGGTGGCGAGCACCATCGAGCGATAGCCGAACAGCGCCTTGCCGGAGAAGGTCGAAACCACCTC
Source organism: Bradyrhizobium sp. 153 (assembly GCF_023073835.1). Lineage (NCBI taxonomy): Bacteria > Pseudomonadati > Pseudomonadota > Alphaproteobacteria > Hyphomicrobiales > Nitrobacteraceae > Bradyrhizobium > Bradyrhizobium sp. 153. Next base: position 117,856 of record NZ_JADPKH010000053.1, read on the forward strand.
GGAGAAGATGCCGAAGGCCGGCAGCACCAGGATGTAGACCTCGGGATGCCCCCAAGCCCAGATCAGGTTCATGAACATCATGACGTTGCCGCCGGCCTCGTTGGTGAAGAAGTGGAAGCCGAGGTAACGGTCGAGCAAGAGCATCGCCAGCGTGGCGGTGAGGATCGGGAACGCGGCGACGATGAGGAGGTTCGAGGCCAGCGTGGTCCAGCAGAACATCGGCATGCGCAGATAGTTCATGCCCTTGGTGCGCAGCTTCAGCACGGTGGTGACGAGATTGATGCCGGCGACCAGCGTGCCGACGCCGGAGATCTGGAGTGACCAGGCGTAGTAATCGACGCCGACCCCGGGCGAGTAGGACAGTTCCGACAGCGGCGGAAAGGCGAGCCAACCGGTGCGCGCGAATTCGCCGACCACGAGCGAGATATTGACCAGCAGTGCGCCGGTCGCGGTCAGCCAGAACCCGACCGAATTGAGCGTCGGGAACGCGACATCGCGCACGCCGAGTTGGAGCGGCACGATCAGGTTCATCAGCCCGATCACGAACGGCATTGCCACGAAGAAGATCATGATGGTGCCGTGCGCGGAAAAAATCTGGTTGTAGTGCTCGGGCGGGAGATAGCCTTGCGATTGGTAGGCGACCGCCTGCTGGATTCGCATCATGATGGCGTCGCTGCCGCCGCGCAGCAGCATCACCGAGGCCAGCAGCACATACATGACGCCAATGCGCTTGTGGTCGACGCTGGTGATCCATTCGCTCCAGAGATAGGGCAGATGCCCCCTCACCACGACCCAGGCCAGCACGCCCAGGATGGCGACCAGCACCACCGCGCCGGCGACGAGCGGAATCGGCTGATCGAACGGAATGGCGGACCAATCGAGCTTACCGAGCATCGTGGCCTCCACTGTGCGACCGGCCGGCTTCGGATGCCAGCTCCGGCCCAGGACCCGGCGGAATGTGCTGGGTTGCGATCAGATCGAACAGGCGCGGATCCTCGAGCCGATAAGTCGGCCGGCTCTTCTCGATTCCCTGCTGCATCAGGGTCCTGTAGCTGTCCTCATTCAGCACGGCATCGGTCTTCGCCGTGCCCGCCACCCAATCCGGAAACGCGAGCGGCGAGATCACGTTGACGTCGAACATCATGTCGGGGAAGCCGTCGCCGGAGAAATGCGCCGACAGGCCCTGGAGCCTGCCCTCGTGGTCGGCGCGCAGGTTCAGCTTCGTCACCATGCCGTTCATGGTGTAGATCATGCTGCCGAGCTGCGGGATAAAGAACGTGTTCATCACGCTCGACGACGTCAGCTGGAAGTTCAGCTCGGCGCCGGCTGGTACCGTTAGCGTGTTGACGGTGGCGATGCGCTGATCCGGATAGATGAATAGCCATTTCCAGTCGAGCGAGACGGCCTGGATGCGCACCGGGCTGCCGGTGCCCGGCACGGGTGCCGCGGGATCGAGCTGATGCGAGCCGATCCAGGCGACGCCGCCGAGCAGGATGACAGTGAGCGCAGGGATCGCCCACACCACCATCTCGACGCGCCCGGAATAGACGAAGTCGGGCTGGTAGCGCGCTTTCGGATTGGACGCGCGAAACCAGAACGCGAAGCCGAGTATCGCAACGATGGTCGGCACCACGATCACGAGCATGATGAAGACGGAATCGATCAGGATGGTGCTGTTGGCCGCAGCCACAGGCCCTTGCGGATCGAGCAGATTCATCGGCAAGCCACTGGCGGTTGGGAAGCCCCGGGACAGAGCCTAGCGCGGGAAAGGCTCCGCAACAAACGCTGCGACCTCAGAACGGTTCCTGAACCGCTGGGGTCAGCCATGCGCGGTCGGCCGGCCGCAACATGCAATCGCATGTGATGTCAATGACATGAAAGCGGGAGCGGCGCCCTTCTCTCCGGTCGAGGCGATTGCTAATCTGCACGAAAATATTGGATCAACAGGATCCGGGCCCGGGAGTAAACCGAGATGCGCTTGAAGGACAAGGTTGCGATCGTCGTCGGCGCGGGGCAGAGCCCGGGCGAGGGCATGGGCAACGGCCGCGCCACTGCGCTCACGTTCGCGCGGGAGGGTGCCAAGGTCTTGTGCGTCGATCATCATCTGGACTCGGCGCAGGAGACGGTCGCGATGATCACGGCGAAGCAGGGCACAGCCGCAGCCTTCAAGGCCGACGTGACCAAAGCCGCCGACATCAAGGCGATGGTCGCGGACGCGCAATCGCGCTGGGGCCGGATTGACGTGCTGCACAACAATGTCGGCGTCAGCCTCGCCGGCGGCGATGCAGAATTGCTGCAACTGACCGAAGAAGCGTTCGACCGCGTCGTCGCCATCAATCTGAAGAGCTGCATTCTCGCCGCGAAAGAGGTGATCCCGATCATGCGCACGCAGAGAGGCGGCGCCATCATCAACATCTCCTCGATGGCGGCGATCACGACCTACCCTTACGTCGCCTACAAGGCGACGAAATCGGCGATGATCGCCTTCACCGAACAGCTCGCCTACCAGAATGCCGAATACGGCATCCGCGCCAATGTCATTTTGCCCGGCCTGATGAACACGCCGATGGCCGTCGATACCCGCGCCCGCGAATGGCACAAGACCCGCGCCGAAGTCGAAGCCGAACGCGACAGCAAGGTGCCGCTGCGCAGGAAGATGGGCACCGGATGGGACGTCGCGAATGCCGCGCTGTTCCTGGCTTCAGATGAAGCGAGCTTCATCACCGGCGTGACGCTGCCGGTGGATGGCGGTGCGAGCGTGAGACGGGGGTAGGGTTCTCTTTCTCCTTCTCCCCTTGTGGGAGAAGGTGGCGCGAAGCGCCGGATGAGGGGTTCTCTCCAATCGCCCAACCGTTCGTGAGGATGGAGACCCCTCACCCGTCACGCCGCTTCGCGGCGAGCCACCCTCTCCCACAAGGGAAGAGGGGGCAGCGTCACGCGGCGCGCTCAGCGCGAATACGTCACCCGCCAGATCGTGCCGTTGCCATCCTCCGACACCAGCAGCGATCCGTCCTTCGCCACGGCAACGCCAACCGGCCGTCCCCACACTTCAGTGTCGCTCACGACGAACCCCGTGACGAAATCCTCGTACTCGCCCGTCGGCTTGCCGTCCTTCATGCGGATGCGGATCACCTTGTAGCCGGTGCGCTTCGATCTGTTCCAGGAGCCGTGCTCGGCGGCGAAGGCGTCGCCCTGGTACTCGGGCGGAAACTGCGTGCCCTGATAGAAGGTCATGCCGAGCGAGGCCGAATGCGGCTGGATCAGCACGTCGGGGACGGTCACCTTGTCCTTGAGGTCCGGCCGCGCGCCGGCGTGGCGCGGGTCTTCATTGTTGCCGATATAGAACCAGGGCCAGCCGTAGAAGCCGCCCTCCTTCACGCTGGTCACGTAATCGGGCACGAGATCGTCGCCGAGGCCGTCGCGCTCGTTGGTCGAGCACCAGGGCAGGCCAGTCTGCGGCTGGATCGCAAGACCAACGCAATTGCGGAGGCCCGTGGCGTAGATCTTCCGCTTCTTGCCATCGGGATTGAAGGCCAGCACGGCGGCGCGCTCCGTCTCGCTGGCCCAGGCAGCGCCAAGCGGTTGCGCTTTCGACCACGCCTCCAATCCACCCGGCGGCGTGCCCATGCCCTCGGCGACGTTGCTGAGTGAGCCAACCGACACCAGCATGCGTTTGTTGTCGGGCGTGAACACGATGTCTCGGGTGGAATGTCCGCCGTCATGCGGCAGGCTTGCCACGATCGTTTCCGCCTTGCCGCGTGCCTTGAGATCGCCGGCCTGGTAGGGAAAGCGAACGACGCTGTCGGTGTTGGCGACATAGACCCATTGCGGGTTGTCACCGTCCGGAAAGAAGGCGATGCCGAACGGCTGCCTCAGGCCGCCGGCAAACACCTCGTTGGTCGCGGCCTTGCCGCCATCGCCCGCGCGCAGCACGCGGATGGTGCCGGCCCGTGTCTCCGCGACAAAGACATCCCCATTCGGCGCGACCCGCACGATGCGCGGCGCGCGCAGGCCTTCGGCGAACAGCTCGATCTTGAATCCGGCCGGGACCCGGAGCGCGGCCTCCGGTGGGCGCGGCACCACACGCGACGAGCTCGCAACGGAGCGCGTCGCGCCGGGCCTGACCAGATCCTGTGGCCGGATCAACCTGACCGTGCCGGGCTTGTCGGCCCGCCAATCGCCGTAGGCATCCTTGCCCTGCAGCACCGGCTCACCTTGTGCGCTGGTGGCAGCCGCGACCAGCAATCCCGCGAACATCGCAACGGACCATATTCTGTCTTTCACGTCTTTCTCCCGGCCTGCGCGTCTCAACGTCAACATGCGACGATCCGCAAACGTTCTGCGGCAGGTCATGCGCCTGCCGAATCCGACATCAGTTCATGCCCGCACGATGGGCATCAGCCGCGGCCCATCGTACTGGAAAATGCGGCTGATCGGTGCGACACATTGGTGGGGCGCGATTGCCGGTTGTTCAAAGCTGCGGCATTGGTGTCGCGACTGATCGGGGTGATCATGTGGGGATCCGTCATATCGGAATGGGCGAGCCTGCTGCTGCGCTGGCTGCACGTGGTGGCGGCGATTGCTTGGATCGGCAGTTCCTTCTACTTCATCGCCCTCGACCTCGGTCTCAGGCCCAAGAGCGACCCGCCGGGCGACCTGCCTGACGGCGTGCAGGGCGAAGCCTGGCAGGTCCATGGCGGCGGCTTCTATCGGATCATGAAATATCTGGTCGCACCGAGCCAGATGCCGGACGAGCTGACCTGGTTCAAATGGGAGGCCTACACCACCTGGCTGTCCGGCTTCGCGCTGATGGTGGTGGTGTATTATCTCGAGGCCGATTTGTTCCTGGTCGACAGATCGATCCTCGACCTTACGCCATTCCAGGCGGGCCTGTTCAGCTTCTTCAGCCTCGCGCTGGCGTGGCTGCTTTATGAGGCTGCCTGTCGCACTGGGCTTGCGCGGCGCGAGCTGCCCTTTGCCATCGGCGGCTATCTGTTCCTGGTCGCGCTGACCTACGCCTTCACGCATGTGCTGAGCGGCCGCGGCGCCTTCAACCAGATCGGCGCGATCATCGGCACCATCATGGTCGCCAACGTCTTCGCGCTGATCATCCCGAACCAGAAGAAGATCGTAGCCAGCCTGATCGCGGGACAGGCGCCTGATCCCAGGCTCGGCAAGGCCAGCAAGGAACGCTCGGTCCACAACAACTATCTGACGCTACCCGTGGTCGTGCTGATGATCAGCAACCACTATCCCCTGCTCTACGCCACGCGCTTCAACTGGATCATCGTCGCGATCATCCTGGCACTCGGCCCCGTGATCCGCCACTTCTTCAACGCGCGGCATGCGGGGCGCAAATCGCCGTGGTGGGTGTGGGGCGTGGCAGCGGTTGGCGTGATCGCGATCCTGTTCCTCTCCGCCGCCGGACCGCGCGACGTCAAGACCAGCGCCCTGCCGGCGCAGCCGACGCTCGCCAATGTCGAGGAGATCGTGATGTCCCGCTGTAGCATGTGCCACGCCGCCGAGCCGGTCTGGGCCGGTATCGTCGCCGCACCGAAAGGGATACTGCTCGACGCGCCCGAGCACATCCATCGCAACATCCGGCTGATCGGCCGCGTCGCGGCTTGGTCCAATGCGATGCCGCCGGGCAACATCACCGAGATGACCAGTGAGGAGCGCGCCATCCTCGCCGCTTACATCGAGCAGGCCCGTTGATGCCGCCGCGCATCGACAGCATTTCGCAGAATGAAATTTCCGCATGTTTCGCTGAATTGAAAATGACTTGACCGTCTATCAGGCGTAGACATGACCGGCAGCCGCCGGAGCGGCCCAATTCAGCTCGCAATCGGGGAAAGAACAGTGGCCCTCAAGAACGTCATCGGTATCGACCACGCCGTGGTCATGGTGAAGGACCTCGACAAGGCCGCCGAGAACTATCGGCAGCTCGGCTTCACCGTCTCCCCGCGCGGCACCCACAGCGTCCATATGGGCACGGGCAACTACACCATCATGTTCGATCCCGACTATATGGAGCTGCTCGGCGTGCTCGCTACGACCGAGCTCAATGCCCCGGCGCGCGCTTTCCTCGACAAGCACGGCGAAGGCATCGAGCGCATCGCCTTCACCGCGGTCGATTCGGCCGCAGGTGCCGAAGAGATCCGTGCACGGGGCCTGGAGCCGATCGGCCCGACCGATTTCGAACGGCCCGTGACGCTGCCGAATGGCACGGTCTCGGCGGCAAAATTCCGCACCTTCATGTGGCCGACCGTGGAGGCGCCGGGCGGCGTCCGCATCTTCGCCTGCCAGCACAAGACCCGCGAGACGGTGTGGATTCCTGAATTGATGAAGCATGCCAATGCAGCCAGGCGGATCAAGCAGACGCTGATCGCAACGCCTGAGCCCGCGAAAGAAGCTGCGCACCTCGGCCAACTGATCGACCGCGAGCCGAAGGCAGAGGCGGACGGCGCGGTCACCGTGCCCTCCGGCGGCGATCGCGCCGACTTCGTCTACCTGACGCTGGACCAGCTCGCCAAACGCTATCCCGGCGTGCCGCTCGCGGGCCTCTCCGAGCGCGGCGGCGCGGCGCTGGTGCTCATCAGCGGCGACCTCGCGGCAACCGAGAAGGCGCTCGGTTCGGCAGCCATGCGCAGCGGGGGCGCCATCTGCGTGCCGCCGGCCAAGGCCAACGGCACCCTGCTCGCCTTCGTTGCCGGCCGATCTGAACCAATTCTTTAGCGTTCAGGGTCCAAGCGCATGTTCAAAGAGGGATCGGCGATCGCCTATGACGCGCCGGCCGAGCCGAAGAAGTGGCCGTCGGCGAAAGGGTAGAGGCAGAAGGACCGAGGCCCGCCCTATCTCGTCTACAGCGGCACGCTCGCCGACTGCGTCCGCGAGTTGAGGGGCAAGCCGATCAAGGCCACCTCGCTCTACGACATCATGACGAGGCCGCAACCGGCCTTCCAGACCGTGCTGCGGCCCGGCGACGCCGCCGAGATCGCGATGCGCAAGGATTTTCCCAAAGATCAGTTCGAGGTCCGCCCGCCGGTCGGTCTGCTCCGCTGCTTGGAGGAGGATTCCGTCGGCGCATCGAGGAAGACGACGGGTGTACCGCGCTTCACGTTCTCGCCGAGCACACGAGCGTCCCAATTGGTGAGCCTGATGCAGCCGTGAGACGCGGACTTGCTGACCCTGTCGGGCTCTGCCGTTCCATGAATGCCGTAGCCCTGCGCCGACAAGCCGATCCAGTACGAACCCACCGGATTGTTCGGCCCCGGCTTGATGTCGAACGGCCTTTTGGATTTGACACTCTTGAACTTGTACTCGGGATTGTAGTGATAGGTCGGCTGCTCGTTGGTGCCGGTTACCTTCAACGTCCCCGTTGGCGTCGGGCGGTCCGGACTGCCGATTGACGCCGGATAGAACGCGATGAGACGACCGGTCTCGTCGAACGCCTTCAGTGTTGCGTTCGTCTTGTCGATCTCGACCCGCGCAATCCGCGGAAGCTCCCGTCGCGCCGGAACATTGGCCACGACAATCGTCTCGCCGGCTTTGTCGAAGGCCTTTCTTGGATTGAGCGCCTTCAACAGCTCCTCGCTCATGTGGAATTTTTCCGCGAGCCCTTCGAGCGGACTGGTGTAGCTCAGCGCCTCCAGCGACTTCATGTCATCGAGCTTGGCCGGCAGCTTTTTGAGGAACGGCCCCTTCACATCTGCTTCGGTGATCTTGTAGTCGACGACGACAGGACCTTCGCTCGCCGTGCTCAGCCTCTCCCAGAGCTCCGGTGCTATGCCCGCGTCGGATGCGATCCCGTTCTGCTCGGCGAATGCCTTCAGCGCCTTCTGCGCGTTCTCGCCGAATTTGCCGTCGATCTGGCCGGGAGAGAATTGGGCACGATCGAGCAGGATCTGAAGCTTCAACACCGAAGCGTTGATCTTGTCGGTCGCCGGCTGCTTTTCAGGACGCGCAGCATCGTTCACCGCTGCTGCGTCGAAATTGCCCGCGAATGCCGGGCAGAGCAACCAGAGCGACATCACCGCGCCAAGCATCCATCGCACCATGATCGCTCTTCCCAGCTCGCAACAGCGATCCGCAAAGCCGCGGAGAGTTTCTCATCAGGAACACCGTAGTAGCACCGACGGAACCCATAAGACCGCAGCTTTGCCGCAATCGCGCGGTTAAGAACTCCTTATCGCCGGCGCATCGCTGGCCGCTCACCCCACAGTTCGAGGTTGCCCCAGTAATGCGATTTGTCGTCGCGGCTTGCGCCGCATTTCTAATTCTGATGTGCGATCTCGATCCGTCGGCGTCCCGGCAAACATCAACATTCGACACCACTGTTCTTCAGAACAATCATGCCTTGCCACTTGTTCCGGTGGTCGAGCTCTTCCTTGCCAGCGTGCAGGCCATCGAGCTCGCCAATGCACGCGCGGCCTATGAGGAGAAGAGCGATCCGCCACGCGCGAGCGAAACCGTCGCCGAGGGGCCCGTTTCACCGACAGACCGGTTCTGCCACGCGCTTCGTGAGGCAGCCGAAACCAGCGGCATTCCGGTGCCGTTCTTCGCGCGCCTCATCTGGCAGGAGAGCCGCTTCAAGTCCAACGAGGTTAGCCACGCCGGCGCGCAGGGCGTCGCGCAATTCATGCCCGAGACCGCCGCCGAAGTCGGGCTCGACGATCCGTTCGATCCCATGAAGGCGCTGCCGGCATCGGCAAAATTCCTGCGCAAGCTCCGTGACGATTTCGGCAATCTGGGCCTCGCAGCCGCCGCCTACAACGCAGGCCCCGGCCGCATCCAGAAGTGGCTTGCGAAGGAGAGCGAGCTGCCGCGAGAGACACGCGACTATGTCCGCATCATCACCGGGACCAGGGCCGACGACTGGACCGAGCGCGCGGAAGCGCTTGCGATTCGGATCGACCTGCCGCGCGAAGCGCCGTGCGAAGGCGTCGGCAGCCTCTCGAAAGCCAGGGATGTCGCCTGGGTTCCGGTCAACCTGACGCCTTCGGTCACGACCATCATTCGCAAGGGCGAACAGCTTGCCGCACGGCTGACCGCGAACCGCGCCCGCAAGCGGTTCGCGACCTTGCTCCGGAAGAACACTTCGGCTCACGGCAACGCGCGCAGCATGATTGCAGCACGCGCGGCCGGAAAGAGCGCGAAGACCCGCGCTATCCGTTTCGCGGCGCGCGAACGGACTTCGGGCTGATGCTCTGATTCGGAAGTCGCTCGACAGAGCGACTTCCGATCGGCGGGAGGCTAGTCGATCTCCTCGATCACGCGACGCTCGCGCGGCTCGATGACGTAGGTGCGCGTGTCACGGTGGATGTAGCGATATTCCCGCAGGTCCGGCGCATCGTGATAGACGGTGCTCGGAAATTCTTCCACCTCGACGCTCTCAGGAACGCGGTCGCCGACACGAATCTCGGTGCGTGCCGTGCTGCCGGTGGTCTGCCGTTCGCTCCGTCCTTCGGTGCGGGTCTTCACATGCTTGCGGATCGCTTCACGATCGCGATCTGAGAACTTGCTGGCGCTACGCTCGCGCGTGGTCGTCGTTGTTGCGGTGGACTGCCCCGAATATGGCAGCACCGTCACGATCTTGTAGGTCGCCGGATCGACCACGACGATCTGATCCTTCACCAGCGCGAAGCTGTAGCCGCGATATTGCGGCACGATCTCGACGACGTCAGGCGGCAATGTCGAGAGATGCACGTCGCGCGGCACCACGGTGCCGACATTCAGCGAGAAATTCACACTGGTCAGCGGCCGCACGTTCAGGCGCGAGATCGAGGTACTGATCTTGGTCTCCTGCTGCTTGTTGAGGTTGACGTCGGTCTGAGCGGCCGCCTGTGAATTGGTGCCGGACCGCTCGCCCTGCGCCTGATTGCTGGCTGGCGCATTCGGCGACTGTTGCGCCTGGTTGGCCCCAGATGCCGCGGGCGCCTGCTGAGCCTGATTGGCCGGCGGCGGATTGGACCGATCCTGCGCCTGGTTCGTGTTCGCCGGTGGCGGGTTGGCGCCCTGCTGCGTCGCAGGCTGGTTGCCGGCCGTGTTCGAGCCTGCCGCGCCGCTCTGCGGCCGCGTGGACGTGTCCGCGCTGTTGGCAGCATTTGAGGTGCCGGAACCGGAGTTCGCAGACCCGGAAGGCGGTGCGCTTGTCTGCGCATTCTGCGCCGAGCTTCCTGTCGGCGGTGATTGCTGCGGTTGCGATGTGGTCGACTGCTTGTCAGCCGCGCCCGATGGCGAGGTGGTGGACGGCGCGGTGGAATTTGATTGGGATTGCGGTGTCTGCTCGGACTTCGTGGTCGTGCTTGGCGATTGCGCAAGAGCGGCGCTCGCCAGCACCAGCCCTAAGGCGGTGGTTGCCAACAGGCGGATCATGGTTCACTCCATTTTATCAAATGAACATTGGCTACTAACTTGCGTTAAAACGCTCTGTTCCACTTTTTCCCGAGAGAAGGACAGACCGCCGCCACGGAACTGCGATGCCATCGAAGAGCGCCGGAATCATCGCCTATCGGAAGGGCCGCAGACTCGAGGTTCTCCTCGTTCATCCCGGAGGCCCGTTCTGGCGCAACAAGGATCTCGGTGCATGGTCGATCCCGAAGGGGGAGTATGCGGGCGAAGAAGATGCGGAAATCGCCGCGCGGCGGGAGTTTGCCGAGGAGCTTGGACTCGAGCTGTCCGTGCCGCTGATCGCGCTTGGAGAGGTCAGGCAGCGCGGCGGCAAGCTCGTCACCGCGTTCGCAGCCGAGTTCGACATCGACACGCGCAGCATGCGTAGCAACACGTTCGAGATTGAATGGCCGCCACGCAGCGGCAAACGGCAGACCTTCCCGGAGGTCGACCGTGCCGAATGGTTCGCGCTCGAAGAGGCGAAGGAGAGGATCAACGCAGGACAACGCCCGCTGCTTGATCGGCTGAAGCGACTGGCCAGCGGCGAATAGGCGCGCCGCTCAGACCGGCTTGTCGTCGCTTGCGGGAGAGGGTTGGGGAGAGGGTGTCTCCGCATTGGGAGTCCCCGAGAGGAAAATGCCCTCACCCGGCGCTACGCGCCGACCTTCCCGCAAGCGGAAGCGGTTAAGGGAGGCCCGCAGCGCGATCATGCGCAAACGCAAGCCTCCCTATTCCGCCTTGATGCTCGCGGCCGCCACGACGTCGGCGAGCTCCTTGGTCTCCTTCGCGATCTTGGCGGCGTACTCAGTCGGGCTGAGCACCGAGACCACGCCCTGCGAGCCGAGCTTATCCTCGACCGACGGATCCTTGGCAGCAGTGATGATCTCCCGGTGCAGCGTCTCAAGGATCGGGGCGGGTGTCGCCTTCGGCATGAAGAAGCCGACCCAGAACGAGATGTCGAAGCCGGGATAGCCGGCTTCCGCGACGGTCGGCACATCAGGCAGCGACGGCAGCCGCTCGGCTGAGGACACCGCGAGGGCGCGCAGCTTGCCGGCCTTCACCAGCGGCACCGCGGAGAGCGGATCAAACACCGCCAGCACCTCCTGAGCGAGCAGGCCGACCTCGGACGCCGAACCTCCGCGATAGGGCACATGGATCATCTTGATGCCGGCCTTCTGGCTGAGCAGCTCCATGGCGAGATGGGCGAGGTTGCCGTTGCCGCCCGAGCCGTAGGCGAGCGCGCCGGGCGCGGCCTTCGCGGCGGCGACGAGATCGGCCACCGATTTGATGTTCGCCGTCTTGGGATTCTCGGGATTGACGACGAGCACGAGCGGCGCCGAGACCACGGTGGTGAGCGGCGCGAAGTCTTTCTCCGGATCGTAGCGGATATCCCTGAACAGCGTCTTGTTGAGCGTGATTGTGGACGAATTGCAAGCGAGGATAGTGTAGCCGTCCGCGTCCGCGCGCGCGACGCCTTCGGCCGCGATCATGCCGTTGGCGCCGGCGCGGTTCTCGACCACGAAGGGCTGTCCGAGCTTGTTGCTTAAGCGATCGCCGATGATGCGCGCGACGACGTCGACCGGGCCGCCGGCGCTGAAGCCGACCATGATCTTGACCGGCCGCGCCGGATATTTCTGCGCGAGCGCCTGTGTCGTCACGCACAATCCGGCGACAATCGCCAGCAGGCGAAGCGTTCGTTGCATTCGTTCCCTCCCCAGACCTCATCGCGCCGCTTGTGCATGCTTGTTGGTGCGACGCGCTCGTAGATCATGATGAGCGGCTCCGCCAAAATTCGCAATCACGTTTGCACACCGGCATTCCGCCGCGCGGCACGAGAGAGCAGCTCTGCAACAAAAAATGCGAAAACAACCCCATGCACAGTAGCCGACCGCTGTCGGAACAAGGGCTTGCGCAGGACGAGCGGAGTTTCTGGTATTACGAAATCGAATTGACTCGTCGGGCAAAACACTGGCAGAATATCATCATCGCAGCAGCCGTGAGCGTCCAGGCCGGTCCAGCCCCCGGGCACATCGAGCTGGCTGCGCGTAAGCCCTTCATCGACATCTGAAAATCGCAATCACCGCGCGCCGAGCGCGACCCGCCTTCGCGCGGCAAGCGCTCGCGCCTCTTCCGGCAAGGAACCCAGGACATGACGACATCTCTCAATTGCACCAGCACGGCACCCACCGCGGCAACAACGGATCGCAGCAGAGCCACGCCTCGCATCAAGCTCACCCGACGGCGCTTGACGATCCAACATCCCGACCCGCAAGCTGGCGAGCGGCTGCTGGCCGAGGCGCTCGGTGCCGTCGATCGCGACGCGCTGCATGGCATTCTCAAGCAATTGCTCAAGGCCAGCGTGATCAACCAAAAGCCGGACGAGGCCAATCTCGCCTTCATGATCTCGATGATGAAGAGCATCGGGCCCAGGGATTCCATCGAAACCATGCTGATGGCGCAGATGGTGTCCGTCCACGTCGCGGCGATGCGCTCCGCCTTTCGCCTCGCTCTCACCGAGAATCTTCAGCAGCAGGAAGGCATCACCCGTGCATTGACCCGGTTGGCCCGCACGTTTGCAGCCCAGACCGAGGCGCTCAGCCGCCACCGCAGCAATGGCGAGCGCGCCATCACGGTGCAGAACGTGTCGGTGCAGGACGGCGGCAGCGCTATTGTGGGCAACGTCACCCAGCATGCGAGCGTGATCGTTGCGCAGCCAGGCGCGGCCGAGGCAGAAGCGGTCCCGGCACGCGAGGGCGGACAAGGCGGACTCGGCGTGGAAAACGACGCGAGCGCATGAGCAGCGAACACGTCCGCAACACGGATGCAATGCAGTCGAGCCTGCGCTGCGGCGCACGGACGCGCAGCGGCACCGTCTGTCGTGCGCCGGCAATGCACGGCAAGGTCCGCTGCCGCATGCACGGCGGCGCACGGAGATCCGGCGCGCCGAAGGGAAATCAGAATGCGCGGAAGCATGGAATGTTCACAAAGGATAGCGCCGCCGAGCGACGGCAGGTTCAGGTCTTGCTGGATGAAGCATGGAAGCTTCTGAATGACCTAAAGTAAGTTGCGTGCGCCCGACGTGTCAGATGGTCCGTGGGAGGTCAGTCAGATGCGCTGTCGCTCCCGAGAATCGTGCCATGGGCACGCCATCGCCACGTCATGAATTCGTCGCCTTCGGCGACCTGCTCCGGAGGAACGACCGCCAGCGATTTTTGTTGGCGGCCTATCAGGGATGGAGGTTTCCAATGAGAGTTAGCGACGCAATGACCCACGACGTGCAGCTTTGCACACCCCAAGACACCATCAGGGAGGCCGCCGAGGCGATGGCGGCGCTCAATGTCGGGCTGTTGCCCGTCACCGACGATGACCGCCTGGTCGGAATGATCTCGGATCGCGATATCGCCACGCGAGGTGTCGCGATGGGCTTGGGACCGGATGCGCCGGTCCGTGACGTCATGACGGCAGATGTCAAATATTGCTTCGAGGACCAGGACATCGACGAGGTCACCCGCAACATGGCCGACATCCAGGTGCGGCGGCTGCCCGTGCTCAATCGAGACAAGCGGCTGGTCGGCATCATCTCGCTCGGCGACATCGCCGTGTGCAAGCCGGGCGACGGTGCCGCGAAGGCGCTGCACGGGATTTCACAGGCAGGCGGACAGCACGCGGGCGCGATCTCCGGCTGAAGCACCGTCGCGCCTCCCGAGGCGTTTGAAGGGGCAGCAAGATCAGCCACAGTCAGGCGGCGTCGCGAAGGAACTGGACAGGCTGCCCGGCTGCGCGCCGAACCAAATCGACGAGCGTAGGAGAACCGGCATGGGAACCGAGATCGCCTGGGTCGGCAATTGGCGAAATCAATTCGGCTCCATCTTGCGCATCACTAATGATGCGAACGGCCGCATCGAGGGGAATTTCGAGACCGCGCTCGAAGACAGCGGCTTTTACGGGCAAGCGGTGCCGATCACCGGGTTTCACAAGGGCAATTGCATCGCCTTTGTCGCGGTGGGCTCGTCTGCGACGGGCGATCGGGCCGTCTCCTATACCGGACTGTTGCGTCACGGAAAGATGGAGACCGCCTGGTTCGTGATTACAGACCAAGCGCTGAGCGCCTCCAGCGAGGGCGAGCCGGCGAAGCTGAAACCGGTGAATTGGTGGCGCGCCGTTACAACGAACGTCGATACGTTCGAACGGAGCTAGCGCTCAGCCCCGGATCCGACGATCCTGGTCGACAAACGACCCGAGGGTGCCCCAAACGGTGCGGCCACATGTCCGATCTCGTGCTGAACGATGCACGGCTGCCCCTCGCCGCCTCAAGCCCGATCTCCATACATCGAGCTAAGTCATGCGCTCGCCAGCGGCAGGGCTAGCGCGGCGTGATCTCATTGACGGCAGCAATCTGCAGCCCAGCCCCGTTCAGCGCTTCAGTGATCTGCTTGGCCAGCAGCTTGGCTTCTTCGGCTCCGATTTGGGCGTCAGGATGTCCCTTGAAGAACGCACAAATCGTCGTGGCTATGATGGTATTCACCTGGTGCGGATCAACCATTTGCTGCACGCGAAATTGCGAACGACTTCACCGGATCGGCGGTGCGTCAGCCTGCAGGACCGAGACGGTCATCGCAAGCCAAAGAACGAAAGAATGGCCGCGATCACAACGACTAGCCCTATGAGGTAAATCAGGCCGTTCATCGCAATTCTCCTTTTCGACGGGATGACTCGAATTTATTCGAGAGTCGTGGGCGCGTTCTTGGCATTACACTGCTGAACGGCCAGCTTCTCGAGCTCCACTTCCTTCTCTATGGCCGTTAGAGAGTTGCCGATCTTGTCGACGATCCTGACCAAATCGGTAGCTGAGATGCGAAGCCGCCTGCGTACAGACTTGACCTGCTCTGCGTTCGCAAGATCGAGCGTTGTGCGAATGGGCCGTGGCGGTTTTGAGGACAGCATGAGTAGGTCTCCTGACCGAGGTAAGAGCGACGATGTCTTTTTGGTTCCTATCGTCCGCCGATCGGAAGGCCACTCAAGAGCTGAGTACGGCAAGGCGGCGAATGGCAGCCGTCGCGGGCGCCGCGGAGCCCGCTACGACAGGTTCAGATGGCTGCCGTTATCCGCGCGGCGTAACGCCATGGCCTGTTGCCGCGCCGCGAACGGTTTCGAAGGTAGCCCGTTGCAGCGCGGCTCGCCTCTCGGCAATGGCATTGCTCAAGAGGTCGAGCACCAGCCCGAATGCCGCGAGCTCCTCTTCCTCGATAGCACCGTCATCGTAGCACTCGAGCGTCTCGGCGATGATGGCATCGGCCTCACGCTGCAGGGCAAGTAGTTCCTGGTTGGATTCCGCGGTCCGCGCGCTGGAAACCATGGCCAGGATTCTCTTGCGATGGCTGGTGTTATCGTCCCTTTCGTCGCGGTTCAAATAGCGGCGCAACCAGGCGGCGGCCGAGCCGATTCCGGAGAGAAGCAGGAGCCCGAACCAGAAGTAATCGCCATAGCGGTCGAGGAAGGTGCGTTCGTTGCCATCAATGACGGCCGCCGCTCCCCGATGTACCTGCAGCTCGGGGTCCTTCTCGAGGTCCGGCTTGGTGATGTGTGCCGCACCGGGGACCTGCCTCGCAATCGCCTGACGAACGGCAAAGAGCTGCCGGAAAAACGCGGCGACCGTCGTTTCGGACAAGGTCTTTCTCGCCACGATGAGGTGGCTGACGCTGACCGTCTCAACTTTGTCATCCGGCCAAGCCGGATCCGCATTGAAGACGCTGGGCGGAATCTCCTCGGTTTCATAGCGGGGGTGCTTCAGGGCGATCGCTTCCGATGTCTCGATGGGGAGAAACTTCGGCTCGCCGCGCACCCGCGCCGTTGCGGCCACGGCATCGGATGTGATCTTGCTGTCGAGGGGCCCGACCGCCATGAATGCATCGAGGGTGAGATCGCGTGCTAGTTCCTCGATTTGGTCAGTGCCAAATTGCGCGACCGCGACCTTGTCCGCCTGTACTCCGGACGCGCTCAGGATGACCCGCAGCAACGCGGCGTTCACCGGGGTCCGCCCGATCACGCCGACACGGCGTCCGGCGAGATCGGCGACTTCCTTGATTTTCGGCGAGGGTTTTCTTTTGGAGCTCTTGCCGGCAAGTCCAGACGGCGCCCATAGCACGACGAAATTCTTACGCACGACTGCAACGGTCTGCGCCTCGGCGGGCATTTCCAGATCGCCGCGGCCGACGGCAAGATCTGCCTTGCCTGCCCCAAGCAGGGCGAGAGACTCCACCGCCCCTTCGGTCTTGATCAGAGCCAGCCTGGTCGTTCGGCTTTCGCTGCCGAAGGCATCGGCCATCGCCTGAATTGTTCTGTAGTCGTCGCTGCCGGGCGGTCCGACGGCGATCCGCAGAATGTCCGGCCGTAACGCGTAATAGAGTGCACCCGCCGCAACGCCAAAAACAAGAAATCCAACGGCGAGGACCAACAGTAAGGAATTGCTCCTTCTCCGCTCTCGGCGGGCCGCGTCGCTGGTCGTCTGACTTGGACTCTCGGACGAAGACATTGCCGCTGCCGCCGCAGATCATGGCGCACCTGCCTGGCAGGATACCACGTTTTTCCTGAGTATAACGTCCTGGCGGCCGTCCTGGTTCACAAACCGTCCGAGGCCTGAACGCCTGCCAAGCGCGTCGTCGTGACGGCCGGCGCTCGGCAAGCGCCATGCTGATTGCCGGCTGTCTGCACCTGGTCATTTCGCGCGGTGATCAAGAAGCCACATTCCGGAATGAGGGGGTCCCGCTGCCGCCATTGGCGTCCGCCCGACGATCATGTACGCCGATCCGAAACCTTCCAGGGACGGGACGCTCATGACGACCGCTGCCACGGGAGATGGCACCCGCGCGCTGATCTTCGCGCTGCTCGCGCTCGCCTGCGGGCACATGCTTTCCACGTTGCTGCGCACGATTCCTGCGGTCAGCCTCGACCTGATGGCGGCGGATTTCCATATCGAGCCGCAGGCGCTCGCCAGCCTCACCTCGGTCTATCCTTTCGCCTTTGCCGCGGCGCAGATCCCGGTCGGGGCGGCGATGGACCGCTTCGGTGTGCGCCCCGTTTCGCTCAGCCTGCTCGCGGGAACCGTCATCGGCGCCATCGCGTCGGGGTTTGCGGCCGGACCTGCGAGCTTTGCCGTCGGGCAGGTGCTGCTCGGCGTTGCCACCTCGGGCATGCTGATGTGCCCGATGACGCTGGCGGCCAAGCAATTGTCGGCAAGTCGCTTCGGCCTATGGTCTGGCGCGATCCTCTCGATCGGCAATATCGGCATGCTGCTGTCGTCGAGCCCGCTCGCCTTCGTGGTCGACACTTGGGGCTGGCGCGCAGGGTTCTGGATCTCCGCGGCTGGCGGCGTCGCGGTGGCGCTCGCCGTGTTCGCGCTGGTGCCGCACCAGGCGGCCGAGCACAAGGACGAGTCCTCGCCACTGTCGCAGATGATCGAGGTGCTCCGGCTCGGACTGTCGCGGCCCCTGCGCGGCCTGATCGCACTGGCGCTGGTGTCGCTGGCGACCTCGCTGGTGCTGCGCGGCCTGTGGGGCGGGCCGTGGCTGATGCAGGTCAAGGACCTGTCGCGGGTCGAAGCCGGCAATCAGCTCGGCGCGTTCACGCTGGCGATGATCGCCGGCCCCTTGTGCATCGGTATGATCGACCGCAGGCTGGGCCGCCGCCGCGCGCTTGTGGCAGGCACGCATATGGCCGGGGCGCTGTTATTGGCGCTGATGGCATTGGGGGCACCGCATCACGCGGTTTCCGTGCTGTTCGGCCTTCCGGTGATGCCGCCGCAATACGACTTCGTGCTGTTCGTGCTCATTGGCCTTGCGACCTCTGCGCAGCCGCTGCTGTTCGGCATGTCCCGGCAGCTGGTCGATGCGCAGACAGCGGGCAAGGCGCTCGCAGCCGTGAACCTCGCGTTCTTTCTCGGCGCGGCCTTGATGCAGTCGGTCACCGGTGCGGTGGCGGCGCTCGCCGGGCTGCCGGCGGTGCTGCTGTTCATGGCTGCCATGCTCGCATTCGGCGTGCTGATCTTCTTGGCTTACACCTCGCCAAGCCCATAGGATGACGCGCCCGCTCGCCAAAGGAATCATTCATGCCTGTCGATACCAAAGCCGCCACCGACCGCCTCATGCGCTTCCTCTCTGTCGAGGGCGTAACGGGACAGGAGGCGGCGATCGGGCGTGAGCTCGCGGCCGCGCTGAAGGAGAGCGGCGTGCCGGCGAAGGCGATCCGGCTCGACGATGCCAACACGCGCATTCCCGTGCCGACCGAGACCGGCAACCTCATCGTCGACCTGCCCGGCCGCGGCGCTCTGCACAACCAGCCGCGTATCATGTTCATGACCCACATGGACACCGTGCCGCTCTGCGCCGGCGCCAAGCCGAAGAAATCGGGGCGCAAGATCGTCAACGACGCCAGGACCGCGCTCGGCGGCGACAATCGCTGCGGCTGCGGCGTGCTGGTGACGCTGGCCGCGGAGCTTGCCAGGCAGAAGCCCGATCATCCGCCGATCACGCTGCTGTTCTGCGTGCGCGAGGAGAGCGGGCTCTACGGCGCGCGCCACGTCAAGCTCGACGAGCTCGGCGCGCCGGAGATGGCGTTCAACTATGACGGCGGCTCGGCCTCCAACGTCGTCATCGGCGCGGTCGGCGCCGACCGCTGGACCGTCGAGATCTTCGGCCGCGCCTCCCATGCTGGCGTCGCGCCGGAGCGCGGCATCTCCTCGACGATGATCATGGCGCTCGCGCTTGCCGAGGTGAAGGCCGGCGGCTGGTTCGGCAAGGTGGTGAAGGGCAAGCGGCAAGGCACCAGCAATGTCGGTCCCGTCACCGGCGGCGAGGGCCGCCCCGCCGGCGATGCCACCAATGTGGTCACCGACTACGTGCATGTGCGCGGCGAGAGCCGCAGCCACGACGGAAAATTCTTCAAAGAGATCACCAGGGCCTACAAGGCCGCGTTCGAGAAGGCCGCCAAGAAGGTCACCAACGCGCAAGGCAAGTCCGGTCGCGTCAAATTCAAGGCGGAGACCGACTATTATCCGTTCCGCATGAAGGAGAGCCTGCCCGTGGTCAAACGCGCGATCGCGGCGGTGTCCGCGGTCGGGGGAACCCCGAACGTCCGCGCCGCTAATGGCGGCCTGGATGCCAACTGGATGGTCCGCCACGGCATTCCGACGGTGACCTTCGGCGCCGGCCAGAACGAGGCGCACACCATCGACGAGTGGATCAATCTCGACGAATACGACCGCGCCTGTGCGCTGGCCCTGCAGCTCGCGACGATGCGGTGAGCTGCCTTGCACGGTGCGCGCTTGCGGGGGCCCGCACATCGCCCTAGCCTGCGGGAAAAGCGCAGGAAGGAAACATGGCGCGCATTGCAACGACCGAGACCGGACTCTACCGAATCCCGCTGCCCGTTACGCTCTCCGACTCCATGCATGGCGAGATGGCGGCGTTCGAGCTGATCACCTGCCGCATCCGCGATGCTGACGGTGCCGAAGGCGTGGGCTACACTTACACGGTCGGGCGCAATGGCGGGGCGACTGCGGACATCGTCAAGCGCGAAATTGCACCGCTCGTCGAGGGCCGCGAGGCGGAGGACACCGAGGCGATATGGCATCATGTCTGGTGGGCCCTGCATTATGGCGGCCGCGGCGGGCCGGTGGTGCTGGCGCTCTCCGCGCTCGACATCGCGCTGTGGGATCTGAAGGCGCGGCGCGCGAAGCTGCCGCTGTTCCGTCTGCTCGGCGGTTTTGACGCTGCCGTGCCGTGCTATGCCGGCGGCATCGATCTCGATCTTTCGGTCGAGGCGCTGCTCAAGCAGACCGACGGCAATCTCGCCAAGGGATTTCGCGCCATCAAGATGAAGGTCGGCCGGCCCGACCTGAAATCCGACATCGGGCGTGTCTCCGCGATGCGACAGCATCTCGGCGACGGTTTTCCGCTGATGGCGGACGCCAACATGAAATGGACCGTCGAGGAGGCCATCCGCGCCGCCCGCGCGCTTCAGCCCTTCGACCTCACCTGGCTCGAGGAGCCGATCATCCCCGATGACGTCGCAGGCCATGCGCGGATCATGCAGGAGGGCTGTGTGCCGATCGCAGCGGGCGAGAATCTGCGTTCGCTGTGGGAGTTCAAGAACTACATCGCCAATGCCGCGGTGTCCTATCCCGAGCCCGACGTCACCAATTGCGGCGGCGTGAGTGCGTTCATGAAGATCGCGCGGCTGGCGGAGGCCTTCAACCTGCCCGTCACCAGCCACGGCGCGCACGACATCACCGTGCATCTGCTCGCGGCGTGCCCGAACCGCTCCTATCTGGAAGCGCATGGCTTCGGGCTCGACACCTATATCGAGCATCCGCTGGTGCTGAAGGACGGCATGGCACTGGCGCCGGACCGTCCCGGCCACGGCGTCGGTTTTGACTGGAAGGGGCTGGCGAAGCTGGCGGCGTAGAGTGCTCCGTCAAGCCCGGCCATGACGATGCGGCTGCAAGTGAGGCATTCCATGGCGCTTGATGCAGGGCACGGATATTCCGCTATGGTGCCGCCGCCAATCCCCTGCGAAAGACCCCCATCTTGACACCCGAGCTGCACCAGAAATTGACCGCGTGGCGCCGCCATCTGCATGCGCATCCCGAATTGTCCCTGCAGGAGAAGGAGACCTCTGCCTTCGTGCAGGACAGGCTCACCGAGCTCGGCATCTCCTTCGTCTCAGGCTTTGGCGGCCACGGCATCGTCGCGACCTTGATGCGCGGGCATGCGCAGAGGCGCGTCGGCCTGCGCGCCGACATGGATGCGCTGCCGATCACCGAGGACAGCGGCCTGCCCTACGCCTCAAAAACTCCCGGCGTGATGCATGCCTGCGGCCATGACGGGCATACCGCCTCGCTGCTCGGCGCGGCAGCACTGCTCGCCGCCGACACCGATTGGAGCGGCACGGTGGACTTCATCTTCCAGCCGGCCGAAGAAGGCTTTGGCGGCTCGCGCGCGATGGTCGCGGCCGGGCTGTTCGACCGCTTTCCGATGGAGCGGGTGTTCGGCTTTCACAACTGGCCGGGCCTTGCGGCCGGCACCATCGCGGTGCATGACGGCGTCGTCATGGCCTCGGGCGGGCGCATCACCATCACCATCGAGGGCCATGCCGGACATGCCGGCATGCCACATCTGACGCGCGATCCGGTGGTGGCGGCCGGCCACCTGATCGTGGCGCTGCAATCGATCACCTCGCGCAGCGTCGATCCGCTCGACACCGCAGTGCTCTCGCTCTGCACCATCGAAGGCGGCACCGCGCCGAACCAGATCGCCGGACGCGTCGTGGTCCGCGGCACGCTGCGGTACCATCGCGACGCGGTCAAGGATACCATCCTCGACGGGATCGAGCGCACCTGCGCCGGGATTGCGACGAGCTTCGGCGTCACGGTCACGCCAGAGATCATCTGGGGTGTGGGTGTGGTGATCAACACGCCGGCCGAAGCGGAGCTTGCCCGCATCGCCGCGGAGAAGGTGCAGGCTCCCGTGCGGCGCGATCTCGCGCCCAGCATGGCCGGCGAGGACTTTGCATTCTATCTCCAGCAGCGGCCGGGCGCCTTCGTCTGGATCGGCAACGGGGACTTGCGCGATGGCGCGGAGCTGCACGGCCCGCGCTACGATTTCAACGACGCGATCCTCCCCGTCGCATCGGGCTGGATGGCCGAGGTCGCCAAGATGGCGCTGGCGTCGAATTAGGCGCAGGCCTATTCAGGAGATCTCGCGCGGCAGCTTCCAGTCCGGCCGCGGCTCGCAAACCTCTTCCACCCGCTCGACATGATAGCCGGCAGGCAGCAGCCGGCCGCCGCCCTCCTCGTCGGCGACCGGGACGTCGGTCACCAATCCCTCGATCAAGGCGGCCTCCCACACTTCTTTCTCGGTCGGAAAGGGGTCCCCGATCTGCTTGTTGCCTTCGAACAGCGCGTACATCGGTTCAGTCCTGCGTTGATCAAGCTCACGAGCAACGTATCGGCCGCGCGGACGTTCCCTCCGGCAAATGGCAACGGATGGCACGTGAAACATGGCGCGCATTCTGATCGGCACCTCCGGCTGGCACTACGATTCCTGGCGAGGACCGTTCTTTCCCGAAGGCCTGCCGCTGAAGCAGCAGCTTGGCTACTACGCCGGACAGTTCGATACCACCGAGCTGAACGGCGTGTTTTACCGCACGCCGACGCCGGAAGCGGTGAAAGGGTGGCGCGAGCAGACCGGCCGCGATTTCGTCTTCGCCTGGAAGGCGTCGAAATTCATCACGCATTGGAAGCGCCTGTCGGACCGCTCCGTCAACAGCCTCGAGCTGCTGGAGGATCGTATTTCAACGCTGGGCGGCAAGGCGGGGCCGATCCTGTTCCAGCTCCCGCCGCAATTCGAGGCCAACGCGGACCGCCTCGCCGCCTTCTTCAAGCTATTGTCGAGGAAACGGCGCTATAGCTTCGAATTCCGTCATCCGAGCTGGTACCAGCCGCGCATCCTGCGCATGCTGGCCGACGAGAACATCTCGCTGTGCCTGTCGGATCATCACGATGCGCCGGCGCCATGGAAGCGCACGGCGGATTTCGTCTATGTGCGCGGACACGGGCCGAGCGGGCGCTATCACGGGCACTATACCAAGACCATGCTGGCGCAATGGGCGCGGCGTATCAAGTCATGGAAGCGGCAGGGCTGCGACGTCTATGTTTATTTCGACAACGACCAGAAGAGCGCGGCGCCGGCCGATGCCCGGACGTTGAAGCAATTGCTGTAGCGCCCGGCCACACTGCGCTGCACCTGATTGTCGCTACACCAGGGTGGGACCTCATGCCGCCGATCGCTGCGGGACGCCGTCTTGCAGCGTCTCGAGCAGGCGCTGCTCTCGCTCGATCCGGCTCCGATAGAGCTGGCGCTCGCTTTCGGTCTTCGCGCTGGCCAGCAGCAGGCGATAGTGCTGGATCACCTTCTCGCTGCCGCGGATGAGGAGGTTGCGGACGTCGCTCATCGTTCCGCTCCCATCGCGGCGGAAGCCGATTGCATATTCGGGAGCGTGAACGTGGCGGGAAAGACATCGGCGGCGAGCGCCTCGAGCGCGGCCTGCTCTTCGGCGAGCCGTCGGTCGATGAACTGGCGTTCGATATCTGAGAGCTTCGTCTTCAGCAGGCGCCGATATCGCTGGAGGTTGCTTCGGTGCGCACGAATGCGGGCCAGATCCTGGTCAAGCATCATCGTCACTCCTGACGGTCTCTCCACGGTCCTCTTGATTTCGATATATCGAAAGATAGTTCTTCCGGCGTGAAAAATATTCCGGCTTGTTACGGTGTCAAGATGCTCCTTCGCCGCTCCCCGCCTCGTTCCGTTTGTCCGCCGGACGCGAGCGTCCGCGATCGATTATTTTCGCTTCCCCCTTGCAAGACCTTTGCGCCGCTCTAATTCGTTCTTCGCCGCGGGGTGTTCGGAGGGGGGCGTACTCGCAGCCGTTCGGATTGGCTGCGCCTCGTGTCATGGTCTAGATGACGCCATCTCGCCGAAGCGCCGCGATCGCGGCCTCGTCGTAGCCGAGCTCGGTGAGGACGAGATCGGTGTGCTCGCCCAGCGTCGGCGGGCGCGTTGCGATTTCGCCCGGCGTCTTCGACAGCCGCACGGCCGCGCGGGCGGTCGGTGCGGGCTTCGGCAGGCCCGGATAGTCGACGTCCTGCATGAAGCCGGCGGCGCGAATGTGCGGATGGTTCAGCGCCTGTTGCGGGCTGAGGACAGGTCCGGTCGGAATCATGGCCTTGCCCAGGGTGTCGACAGCCTCCTGCGTGGTGCGCTCGGCGCACCAGCGCGCCATCCGCTCGCTGATGACAGGGCCGTTGTTGCCGCGGCTGATGTCGTCGGCAAAGCGCGGGTCGTTCAGCCACAGCTCCTCCTCGCCCATCAGCCTCGCCCAGCGCTTGAACAGCGGCTGACCCGTGACCTGGCACAGCACCCAACCGTCCTTGGTGCGGTAGATGTCGGCCGGCGCCGCGGTCTGGCCGAGGTTGCCGGTCGGCACGCGATTGACGTTGATGACGGCCTGCTCGATCAAGGTGGCATTGGTGAAGGACAAAGCGGTTGCGAGCAGCGCGCCCTCGACGATCTGCCCGCGCCCGGATTTGCCGCGCTCGATCAGCGCGGCAAGCGTTCCGAACGCGCAGTGCAGCGCCGTGCCGAAATCGACCCAATTCACCGCGGCCCGATACGGCGGATCGCCTGCGCCGGTCATGTACACCGCCCCCGACATCACCTGCCCCACGCCATCGAAGCCGACCCGGTCGGACCAGGGCCCCGGCCCGCCGAACGCGGTCGCCGTGGTCAGAATGATGTCGGGCTTGATCGTCTGCAACGACGCGTAGTCGAGCTTCATCGCGCGCAGGGTCTGCGGCGGCAGATTGGCGACGACAACGTCCGCGGTGGCAATCAGGCGGCGCATCACCTCCTGCCCCTCCTCCTTCATCGGATCGAGCGTAATGCATTTCTTGTTGCGGTTGACCTGGAGAAACAGCGCGCCTTCGCCATCGTCGCCGACCGGTGCCACGAAGCGATCCTCGCTGCCGTCGCGCTTTTCCACCCGAATGACCTCGGCGCCGAATTCGGCCAGCAATGTCGCGCAATAGGGCCCCGCGATATAGCGCCCGAAATCGAGCACGCGGACGCCTTCCAGAACTCCTCCCATCGATCGCTTCCCCCCTGATGTTTGCGCTCCAAATTACAGGGGCTGGCGGCCACGGCAAGGGAGGCCGGGCACGTTCGCCAGTGCGACCAAACGTCGGATCCGCAAAGGAGCCGAAGCACGAGACTTGAACTCGCCGCGGCCATTCCTAAGTTTTGATGCTGCCGGGCCGCGTGTTCGGCAAAACGGAACTCATGCAGAGGATTGGGAAGCCCGCGCTTCGCGGGCGCGTATTCGAGGGAAGTCACATGAGAAAGCTTGCTCTTGCAATCGCCGCGGCAGCAACGCTCCTCATCGGAACGGTTGCGCCGGCTTCGGCCCACTGGCGAGGCCACCATCACTGGGGTGGTCCAGGCATCGGTCCCGCCGTCGCGCTCGGCCTGTTCACCGGAGCATTGGCCGCCGCGACTGCACCGCCGGTCTACTATGAGCCGGTCTATGGTCCGCCGGTCTATTATGGACCCCGATACTATCGGACCGTCCGCTATTATCCAGCGGCATATCCCTATTGGTATCCCTGGTGAGCTGAGATAAGGCCCGGCCTGCAACCGGGCCTTATCGCTATCTTGCGTCGCCATCGCCTGAACGCACCCCTGCGGATGCGAGTACCTCTCACTGAGGGCGCAGTTGGTCTGCCAGGAACAGATGGCGGCGGGAAAAGTTCTGTCGGTACGATGCAGGTCCGGATGCGTACCGGGCCCAAACGAGCGCGCTAAAAAACGCGCCTCGAGGCTACCCGGCTGCGCAACGATATCGGACCTGGCTTTCGCATGAACAAGAATGTCCGCTTCAATCTTGGGTATGCTGTCGCCGCAATCTTCGCGGTCTTCTTGATCCAGCACCTGATCTCCGCGGCCCACCAGATAGCCGTGATCCCCTTTAGCGAATACCAGCAGCTCTTGCGTCAGGGGAAAGTCGATAGCGTGGGCATCTCCGACCGCACCCTGCAGGGCACGCTGAAGGAGCCGCTGCCGGGCGGCCAGAAGCAATTCGTCACCACGCGTGTCGACCAGGACGTTGCGCAGGAGCTGGAGAAATACAACGTCCGTTTCACCGGGCAGATCGAGAGCACGTTCCTGCGCGACCTTTTGTCGTGGGTCATGCCCGTGCTCCTGTTCTTCGGCCTGTGGTGGTACATCGGCCGCCGCATGGCGGAAGGCGGCGGGATCGGCGGCGGATTGATGGCCATCGGCAAGAGCAAGGCCAAGGTCTATGTCGAGTCCAATACCGGCGTCACCTTTGCCGACGTCGCCGGGGTCGACGAAGCCAAGGACGAGCTTCGCGAGGTCGTCGATTTCCTGAAGAACCCGACCGATTATGGCCGCCTCGGCGGCCGCATGCCGAAAGGCGTGCTTCTGGTCGGCCCGCCGGGCACAGGCAAGACCCTGCTGGCCAAGGCCGTCGCCGGCGAGGCCAGAGTGCCGTTCTTCTCGATCTCGGGTTCGGAGTTCGTCGAGATGTTCGTCGGCGTCGGCGCCGCACGCGTGCGGGACCTGTTCCAGCAGGCGCATGAAAAGGCGCCGGCCATCATCTTCATCGACGAGCTCGATGCGCTTGGCCGGGCCCGTGGCATCGGCCCTTTCGCCGGCGGCCACGATGAGAAGGAGCAAACGCTCAACCAGCTGCTCGTCGAGCTCGACGGCTTCGATTCGCGCTCCGGGCTCGTCATCCTCGCCGCCACCAACCGGCCCGAAATCCTCGATCCCGCCTTGCTCCGCGCCGGACGCTTCGACCGGCAGGTGCTGGTCGACCGGCCCGACAAAAAGGGCCGCATAGAGATCCTCAAGGTGCACATGAAGAAAGTGCGCCTGGCGGCAGGCGTCGATGCGGACGCCGTTGCCGCGCTCACCCCGGGTTTCACGGGTGCGGACCTCGCCAATCTCGTCAATGAAGCCGCGCTGCTGGCGACGCGCCGCGCGGCTGACGCGGTGAGCATGAGCGACTTCAACAATGCGGTCGAGCGCATGGTCGCGGGCCTCGAAAAGCGCAATCGCCTGCTCAACGCCAAGGAGCGCGAGATCGTCGCCTACCACGAGATGGGGCACGCCCTCGTCGCGCTCTCCCTGCCGGGCACGGATCCCGTGCACAAGGTCTCGATCATCCCGCGCGGTGTGGGCGCGCTCGGCTACACCATTCAGCGACCGATCGAAGACCGCTTCCTGATGACCAAGGAGGAGCTGGAGAACAAGATGGCGGTGCTGCTCGGCGGCCGCGCCGCGGAGCTGATCGTGTTCGGACACCTGTCCACCGGTGCGGCCGACGATCTGCGGCGCGTAACCGACATCGCCCGCAGCATGGTGACGCGTTACGGCATGTCCGAGAGACTGGGCAGCGTCGCCTATGAACGCGATCCCGGCAACTTCCTTGCCGGCGCCGACCGTCCCTATCCGGTTCGCGAGCGCGACTATGCGGAAGAAACTGCGGCCGCAGTCGACCGCGAGGTGAAAGCCATTGTCGATCAGGTCTTCCAGCGCACCCAGGCATCCTGAACACGCGGCGGCCGATCCTGGACCGCGCCGCGAAGAAGCTTTTGGAACGGGAGACACTGGAGCAGAGCGATATCGATGCGCTGATCCACGAAATGCCCAAGGAGGGGCTGCGTGCGATTTGAGCTTCATGACGCAAGACAGCTTTAAGTAGGCCGCTTCCGCCTGACCTCCGTTGAGAGTTCGATCATCTTCCTATTTGGCGGCGAGCCGTTTGAGAGGAGCGGCGAAGGCGAGCCTCCGCTCTTCGGCGCCTCGACCTCTATGCCGGGCTCGGCATGCCTGGCGTGCCATTCGATCAAGAGGTGGCCGGCCACCAAGATCACGCCGGCGCAGAACAGCGCAAGAGCCGCGCTGACAAGATCACGATAATCATCCATCCCACTAACCAGACATGCGCACCAGGCGAAGGGGGCCGACCAACCTGCCGGGCACGCGAATGGCATTCGAAGAACTCCACCGCGCGCGTGGACCAAATTGGAACGAAGGCTTCAGGTTTCAAGAGGCTGTCTGCATCGGAGAAAGGGGCGGGCCTCTCCTTGCCAATTTCAGCATCCAACATTCAAGTCGGAACCTTCCGCCGATTTTCAAATTCTAAATGCGTCCACCGGCCTGAGAGCGTCTGGGTGCCAAGTTCGGGCTCAGCGAGTGAGGCTGGTGGTGATTCTGACCATCTTGCTCGATTGAGGATTTGGACATGAAACCTGCCTGCGCTACGACCGCGCGGCCCGCCAAAATCGCCGCGCTCCCAGCTGTGCCGCTTTCGGCGCTTCTTCGCCACTCCCACATTGATCAGCAGCGCGCCCCCGATCGGCGCGAACGATGTTCGTGAGGGGGGTGCGCGATGTTAGTTGCCTCATCACTTCCCGCGATCCATTCCGAAGGCGGGCTATCCCGCTACCTGAAGGAGATCCATCGATTTCCGCTGCTCGAGCCGTCGGAAGAAGCCGAATATGCCCGGCGCTTGCGCGATTGCGGCGATCGTGACGCGGCCTATCGGCTGGTGACGAGCCACCTGCGGCTGGCGGCCAAGATTGCGCTCCAGCATCGCCGCTACGGCCTGGCAATCGCCGACCTCATCTCGGAGGCTAACGTCGGACTGATGCTCGCCGTCAAGCGGTTCGATCCGGAGAAAGGCTTCCGGCTTGCGACTTATGCCTCCTAGTGGATCAGGGCATCAGTGCAGGAATTCATCCTGAGATCATGGTCGCTGGTCAAGCTGGGCACCACCGCGGCGCAGAAGAAGCTTTTCTTCAATCTCCGCAAGCTGAAGCGCAGGCTTGGCGTGGCCGAGGATGGCGATCTGCGCGCCGATCAGCTCAGATATATCGCCGATAGTCTCGAGGTGAAGGAGGATGACGTGGTCGAGATGAATGGCAGGCTGCGCGGCGACATCTCGCTCAACGTGCCGCTCAGCGTCGAGACAGAAGGCGATGAATGGCAGGATCGTCTCGTGGATCCCTCCCCCGATCCTGAAAGTCTGCTGCTGGAAGCCGCCGATCGTGAACGAAAGAAAGCTGCCCTCACGGACGCCATTGCTGCGCTGTCGCCACGGGAGCGCAGCATCATCGAAGCACGATATTTGGACGAGCCGCACAAGACATTGGACTCGCTCGCCGGCAAGTTCGGCATCTCGCGCGAGCGAATCCGCCAAATCGAGCAGCGCGCGTTGCAACGGATCAAGGCGAAGGTCTGCGCGGGCCTGGCCGATCCGAACCTCGCGACAATACATTAGATGAGCGCGAAACGGATGCTGATCGGCCAAGGCCGATCAGCATCCTCTGCAGATGTCGGGGACGATACGTTCGGCCGAAAAGTCAGCGCTTCTGCGCCCATTCTGGCGCACTTTTTCAGCATTGCTGCGAGACGTTGCAACGGAACTGGTAGCGAGCTGCCGGGCGGGCTCGGCCGAAATCCGCGCCTCTGCGCGCGGAGAGTCCGCCTCTTTGGCCTGAAGCGCATTGACCATCCCCAACAAGGCAATGGCAGCGATAACGCCTCTCATCTCTGATCATCCTCCTTTCGGTTCGCGGCCTCGTTACGTCCGGAGCGGCCGGCCGGCCGCTCCGCTGTCAGCTCATGGCAGGCTGTGGTCGGACCCGATCCGACGGCGCGAGATCGAGCCGGATACCTGATGGCCCCAGGACCGGCGACAGCAACGTATCCACCTTCATGGTTGCACTGGCCCACTCCCAATTCTGCCAGGGCATCGTGTCCAGGTATGGGATCGGCGGCAACGCGAGCTGTTCGAAACTGTCTGCCGCGTTCCTGATAGAACCGGGACTTTCGGCGCCGTAGGCCGCAAAGGGCACGAGGGAAAGGCCGGCACCAACGGCCAACGCGGCGAGGTGCCGCAACATTATTCGGGCGTTCTCCGCGCGAGCGGAGAACGTACGATCCTTGATCATCTCATCCTCCTATCGTTCGAAAACAGATGCAATTGATCGTGACAGCTCATGGAGAACGAGCCCGGCCGCTGGGCCGGGCTCGCTCGTCTCAGAAGTCCATCGCGGGAGCGCTTGCCGCTTCCGTCTTCTTCGGCTTGTCGGCCACCAGCGCTTCGGTCGTGATGAGCAGCGAAGCAACCGAGGCCGCGTCCTGCAAGGCCGTGCGCACCACCTTGGCAGGATCGATCACGCCGGCCTGCACCATGTCCTGGTACTCGCCGCTCGCCGCGTTGAAGCCCCAAGTGTAGGTCTGGTTCTCGAGGAGCTTGCCGACGACGACGGAGCCGTCCTCGCCTGCATTCTGCACGATCTGTCGAGCCGGCACCTGGATTGCGCGGCGCACGATGTCCACGCCGGCCTTCTGGTCGGCATTGGCGGTCTTGACGCCCTCGAGCGCCTTGAGGGAGCGCAGCAGTGCCACGCCGCCGCCAGGCAGGATGCCCTCCTCGACCGCAGCCCGGGTCGCATGCAGCGCGTCGTCGACGCGGTCCTTGCGTTCCTTCACCTCGACCTCGGTCGCGCCGCCGACCCGGATCACCGCGACGCCACCGGCGAGCTTGGCCAGCCGCTCCTGGAGCTTCTCGCGGTCGTAATCCGAGGTGGTTTCCTCGATCTGGGTTCTGATCTGCTGGCTTCTCGCCTCGATGTCCTTCTTGGCGCCGGCCCCGTCGACGATCGTGGTGTTCTCCTTGTCAATGACGACCTTCTTGGCGCGGCCCAGCATCTTCACCGAGACGTTCTCGAGCTTGATGCCGAGATCTTCGGAGATCACGGTGCCGCCGGTGAGGATCGCGATGTCCTCCAGCATTGCCTTGCGGCGGTCGCCGAAGCCCGGCGCCTTGACGGCGGCAACCTTCAGGCCGCCACGCAGACGGTTGACGACCAATGTCGCCAGCGCCTCGCCCTCGACCTCCTCTGCGATGATCAGCAGCGGCTTGCCCGATTGCACGACCTGTTCGAGCAGCGGCAGCATCGTCTGCAGGCCCGACAGCTTCTTCTCGTGGATCAGCACATAGGGGTCTTCGAGCTCGACCCGCATCTTCTCCGGATTGGTGACAAAGTAGGGGGAGACGTAGCCGCGATCGAACTGCGTGCCCTCGACCACCTCGAGCTCGGTGTGGAGGCTCTTGGCTTCTTCGACCGTGATCACGCCCTCATTGCCGACCTTCTGCATGGCCTCGGCCAGGAAGCGCCCGATCTCGGTATCGCCATTGGCGGAAATGGTGCCGACCTGGGCAATCTCGTCGTTCGAGGTAACCTTCTTGGCGTGCGATTTGAGGTCGGTCACGATGGCGTCCACGGCAAGGTCGATGCCGCGCTTGAGATCCATCGGGTTCATCCCGGCGGCGACTGCCTTGGCACCCTCCTTGACGATGGCCTGCGCCAGCACGGTCGCCGTCGTGGTGCCGTCTCCGGCAAGATCATTGGTCTTTGACGCGACCTCGCGCACCATCTGTGCGCCCATATTCTCGAACTTGTCCTCCAGTTCGATCTCTTTGGCGACGGTGACGCCATCCTTGGTGATGCGCGGCGCGCCGAACGATTTTTCGATGACGACGTTGCGTCCCTTTGGACCGAGCGTGACCTTCACCGCATTCGCCAGTGTGTCGACGCCCCGCAGCATGCGCTCGCGGGCCTCGGTCGCGAACTTCACGTCCTTGGCAGCCATTTTTGCAAACTCCTTTCCGTTCGATGACTGTCAGTGTTACGCCGCCTTCTTCAGCGTGCCGGCCTGCTCGACCACGCCGAGAAGATCGCTTTCCTTCATGATCAAGAGCTCCTCGCCGTCGATCTTGACCTCGGTGCCCGACCACTTGCCGAACAGCACCCGGTCACCGACCTTGACGTCGAGCGGCACGAGCTGGCCTTGCTCGTTACGCGCCCCCGGCCCAGCGGCGATGATCTCGCCCTGCTGCGGCTTCTCCTTGGCGGTGTCGGGAATGATGATGCCGCCGGCGGTCTTCTCCTCGGCATCGATTCGGCGCACGAGCACACGGTCGTGCAACGGGCGGAAATGCATGCACATCCTCCTTGCTAGGTTCAGCGATGTCCAAAATCCGGGTCCGGAACCGGCCCCCGGGCGGCAAACGACCTAGGAACAAGTCGATCTTTGTTCAAGGGGGCTGCGCGAAAATTTTCCCCTCACACGCCGGCCCCTGCTCGCGCGGTGCGACTTGCAGGGACTGGCGATCCCAGCAAGGCTGGCGGTGGACATGATGCCCCTGCGCGAACAATTTCGACCGGCGGAGAAGTTTGCTTTAATATGAACTCCGTGCCCCAGCCAGTGCCCCCATCCATGCCGCAGCCATTCGATCGCTCCAAGGAAGATCTCGGCAACGCGATCCATTTCGAGCACGTCAACATCCAGGTCCCCGATCAGCGCCTCGCCACCCTGTTCTACGTGGCAGGACTCGGGCTGACCCGCGATCCCTATCTGATGGTGTCCGACACCAATATGTGGATCAACGCCGGACGGAGCCAGTTTCATTTGCCGAGCGGCAGGCCGCAGGTGCTGCGCGGCCATGTCGGGCTGGTCATCGCCGGCCGCGAGGCACTGCTCGCGCGGCTGGCTTCGGTCGCCAAAAAGCTCGATGGCACCGCGTTCACCTTCGCCGAGCGCAACGACCATGTCGAGGCGGTTTGTCCATGGGGCAACCGCTTGCGCTGCTACGAGCCCGACGCCGCGCGCTTCGGGCGCATCGCGCTCGGGATTCCCTATGTCGAGTTCAACGTGCCGGCGGGATCGGCAACCGGCATCTGCGCGTTCTATCCTGAAGTCATGGGCATGCCCGCCGACTTGCGAAACGGCGGCGGCAAGGTGGCCGCGGTGAAGACGGGCCGCGACCAGCACCTGTTGTTCCGCGAGACCGATCGGCCGCAGCCGGACTATGACGGCCACCATGTGCAGATCTACATCACCGACTTCTCCGGCCCCTATCGCAAGCTCCTGGCGCGCGACCTGATTTCCCGCGAGGACAATCAATACCAGTACCGGTTTTGCGACATCGTCGACCTCGATAGCGGCAAGCACCTCTTCACTGTCGAGCACGAGGTGCGCAGCGCGACCCACCCGATGTTCATGCGGCCGATGGTCAATCGCAACCCGGCGCTGACCAACCGGAACTATGCGTACGGGCATGACGAGGCGGCCTGGGCGATGGGGCCGGATCAGTATGAGGGATAGGCTAAGCCTGCCGCATCATTGCCCACGGCGTAGAGCCTGCGCAGCGGCGTACCGTTGCGCGCAAGGACACAATCACGCCGCTGCGCGCGCCTATCGCCAACTCTCCTGAAGGAGACACTACGCGCGCGTCATCGCTATCCATCCTGGTGTCAGGCCCGTCGGGTTGCGAACGCCCGCTCGACCGCATCAGTTGAAATCCGCGATACGCGCATCGAGGGCGAAAATGCCTTGGTAAATTTCCGGATCCCCAAGGCGGCCACCGACATCAGGCGCCAGTTCGGCGGCCTTGTGCCAAGCGGCTTGGAGCGCCGTCTCGTCGAGAGCCTCGACCATCAGCAGGCCGGCAAACAGGCCTTCGCTCGTCCGCATGCCTTTTTCGACCGTCGGAACTGACGTGCGATCCTGATCCGTCGCACCGATCTGAACGGCGACCACGCCGTCGCAACCGGCAATGGCATTGGCAAACCCTGCCGGATCGTCCAGAGGCCGGTCGATCCGCAGCACTATCGCGGTGGCGCCCTCGCCGCGCCCGGCGCGAACTGTCACATTGCCCCCGCCGCGAACGAAATTGCCCAGCCGGGGCATGATGCGCTGCGACCAGAGCGTCGGTGAATTGAGGCGCGCCAGATAGGCCGGGCCGTCCAGGACGTCAGGCGTTTCGAGCTCGTACAAGATGAAGAAGCGGTTCATATCGGCGCGCAACGCGCGGAAGACACGGCAGGCGAGAAAGCCCCGCGTCGTCACACGTTCCATCGTGTGCTCGCGGGTGAGCCAATGCCGATAGTCTGTCAGGTCCTCAGACGCGATATCGCTCCAGATTGCCAGAAATCCCGCACCGCGCATCCGCTCCTCCCTGCTCTACGCCTTGCTCCTCGGCTTCAAGCCGTGCAATGCAGCCGGAACGCCATCGGGCAATCGTCCGAGCCGCTGAACGGCCGCCAGAATGGCGGCGATATAGCCGTAAGGACCAAGCCCGCAGATCACGGCCGTCGAGGCGCTGGACGTGATCGAATGCCGGTGCAGCTCATCGCGGGCGTGAATGTTGGAGATGTGCACTTCGATCGTGGGGCCATCGAAGATCTTCAAGGCATCGATCAAAGCAATCGAAGTGAACGAGAACGCCGCCGGGTTCATGATGATCGCATCCGCGTTGCCACGAGCCGATTGGATCAGGCCGACGAGCTCACCTTCGATATTCGATTGATGAAACGACAGCGAGACGTCAAGAAGCTTGGCGAGTTCCAGGCAGCTTGCCTCTATTTCGCCAAGGGTCGTTGAGCCATAGATGTGTGGCTCCCTGATGCCGAGGAAATTGAGATTGGGGCCGTTCAGGATCATGATCCGCGTGGCCATGGGGCCGCTCCTTTCGACAGGACGTGACTAGCCACCGAACCATTTTGCCGGCTCCGTGACCAATTGGGGGAAAAGCACCATCAGAAGCAACACGGCGAGTTGCGCGATCAGGAAGGGCCAGACGCCCTTGATGACGTCCTCCATGCTGATCCGCGAGACGCCGCAGACGACGTTCAGCACGACGCCCACTGGCGGCGTTATCAGGCCGATCGCATTGTTGATGATGAACAGCACGCCAAAATAGACTGGATCGATCCCGGCCTGCTTGACGATGGGCATGAGGATCGGCGTCAGGATCAGGATAGTCGGCGCCATATCGAGCGCGGTGCCGACGATGACGACGAGGATCATGATCGCGAGCATCAAGAGCGTCGGGCTGCCCATGAACGGGCGCACGAGATCGACGACCTGGGTCGCGATCTCGGCTACCGTGATGAGCCAGGACGAGACCAGCGCTGCGGCGACCAGAAACATCACGATGCTTGTGCTGAGCGCCGCCGAGACCATCACCTCGTAGAGTTGCGAGAGCTTCAGCTCCCGGTAGATGCAGGTGGCGACGAACAACGCATAGACGGCCACCACGACTGCCGCTTCGGTCGGCGTGAAGATGCCGAAACGCAGACCGACGACGATGATGACCGGCAGCATCAGCGCCCAAAATCCGTCGGTCACCGCTTTCGCTATCTCACGCAAGGACTTGCGGGGCGGGCTTTCGATGTTCTCGTCACGGGCGACCCACCACCACGCAACACAAAGGCCGAGGCCGAGCAGCAGCCCGGGCACGATGCCGGCGAGAAACAGCTTCGAGATCGAGACGCCGCCGGCGACACCGAACAAGACGAAGCCGATGCTCGGTGGGATGACAGGTGCGATGATCCCTCCCGCCGCGACCAGCCCGGCCGCGTACATCTTCTTGTGGCCTGCCGCGACCATCATTGGGACCAGCAGGGCGGCCAGCGCCGCAGCATCCGCCGCCGCCGATCCGGACAGCGAGGCGAGCGCGCAGGATGCCAGGATCGCGACATAGCCGAGCCCGCCCCGCACGTGGCCGACGACCGCGAACGCGATGTCCACGATTCGCCTGGCAAGCCCGCCCTTGTTCATGATTTCGCCGGCAAGCATGAAGAACGGTACCGCCATCAGCGGGAAACTGTCAGCGCCGTTGATGATGTTCTGCGCGACGATCTGGGAGTCGAATATGTCGAGGAAGTGCATCAAGGCGATGCCGCAGACGATCAGGGCAAACGCGATCGGCATGCCCAGCGCCATGGCGCCGAGGAGCGAGACTGTGAAGACGACAATCGTCATGGTGCAATCCGGCCGAGAACAGGGCTTGCGGAGCTCAGCTGTGCCCGTCGCTTTCCTTCACAGCAATAAGGTCCTCGCCGCTCGCCGCGCCGATGACGACCTGGAAGAGGTCGTAAGCGAGGATGGCGGCCGCCGAGACGCCGAAGACGAGCCCGGATGAGTAGAAGAAAAGCCCGACCGAGATACCCGACGCCGGCGCGGTGTCGCCGAAGGTCAGAACGGCTTGCTTCCAGCTTCCGAGCGTCAGCAGCCAATCGGCATAGAGCATCAGGAGGTAGCTGACCACGAAGCAGAGCATCCTGCCTCGCGGCGGCAGCGCACGCACGAGCGTATCGACGCCGAGATGTGCGTGCTGGCGCAGTGCAACGATGGCCCCGAGAAAGGTCAGCCAGACCAGGAGCCAGCGCGACAGCTCCTCGGATACCGCGATACCCGAATTGAAGATGTAGCGCAGCACCACGTTGCTGAACACGAGCACCACCATCGCAGCAAGGCAAACGGCGACCGCCGCCTTCAACACGTCGCAATAAGCGTTGAGGATCTTTGCCATTCGCCTTATCTACCGTCCCGTCACTTGATGGTGCTGCGAATGCGCGCGAGCTCGGCGTTGAAGAGCTTCACCTTGTCGGGATCGTATTCGCTGGAGAACTTCTCGATGACGGGCTTCACCGCCTCCTGCATCCGCGCATATTCCGCCGGCGCGATCTCGTTGAACTGCATGCCCTTGGCCTTCAGCTCGCCGAGCGCCCGATCGGCGGCGAGTTTGGTCTGCTCGCGCTGATACTGGACCGTCTCCGCGTAGGTGTCGCGGAACATCTTCTGCTCCTCGGGCGACAGCTTGTCCCAGAACTTCTTGCTCACGATGATGATGTTCTGGGTGAAGGTGTGGTTGGTCGCCGAGACGTATTTCTGCACCTCGTAGAATTTGTTGGACAGGATGACGCTGTAGGGATTTTCCTGGCCGTCGACCGTCTTGTTCTCGAGGGCGGTGTAGAGCTCGCCGAACGCCATCGGCACCGGGTTGGCCTTGAAGGCCTTGAAGGTCTCCAAATAGACCGGGTTCGGAATCACACGCAGCTTCAGGCCGGCGAGATCTTCGAGCTTCGCCACCGGCCCTCTGCTGTTGGTGACGTTGCGGAAGCCCAGGCCCCAATAGCCGAGCGCGATCAGGTCCTTCCCTGGCAGGAGGTCCATCATCGTCTTGCCGAACGGTCCATCGGCAAGCGCGGTCGCCTGGTCGAAGTTGGCGACGCTGAAGGGGAAATCGAACAGGCCAAGATCCTTGACGACGCTGGCGAGCGAGGTGGTCGACGCCGAGAAGATTTCCTGGGTGCCGCCCCGGACCGCCGATTGCTGCTGCAATTCGTTTCCGAGTTGGGACGCGGCAAATTCGCGGATCTTCAGCTTGCCCCCGCTCTTGGCGGCCAGGACCTCGGCAAATTTCTGCACGCTGAGGCTGACGGGGTGGTCGGTGTTGTTGAGGTGCCCCCAGCGGATCGTCCGCTCCTGCACCTGCGCAGCCGCAGGTAGCACGGCGAGAACTGCCCCCACCGCGATGACGGCCCAGCCCAGCATTTTCCTCTGCATGCCCACCTCCCTCGATCACGCCGCGGTCTGAGGCCGCGCCTTTTGGCGAGCATAAACATAGGGTATTATCGGAGTCAAAGGAGGAAATCGTTTTCATCATATGAATTTTAGATTATCATATACTACGACGGGAGACCAGACGATGCCCTTGATTGACAAAGAGGAATCGGCGATCGGCGAGGACTGCTATCGCAGAATCCGAGCTGACATCGTTTTCGGACGGCTCAAGCCAGCCCATCGGCTCAGGCTCGAAGCGTTGCGCGAGAGCTATGGCGTGAGCGTCAGCACGCTGCGCGAGATCCTGAGCCGGCTGGCGGCGGAAGGCTTCGTGGCCGCAGAAGGCAAGCGCGGCTTCGAAGTTGCCGGGGTGTCCGCCGATAATCTGCGCGAGCTCGCCGGCTTGCGGCTGCTGCTGGAGTCGCACGCCATGGCGGTCTCTTTCGCCAGCGCCGACGTCGAATGGGAGGGGCGCGTCGTCTCGGCCCATCACAAGCTCGCCTCGACGGAGCGGCTGATGGACTCGGGGATCGGCGAGCCGGAGCAATGGAAGCGCTATGATGGCGAGTTTCACCAGGCGCTGATCTCGAATTGCGGGTCGCGCCTGCTGATGGAAACGCATAGCCTCGTCTTCGACAAATACTTCCGCTACCAGATGGTGGCTTTCCGCTATCGTGGCGCCGAGCCGGCCGAGCAGCACAGGGCACTGCTCGAATGCGCGCTGAGGCGCGACGCCGAGACGGCGCAGAAGGTGCTCTGCGCGCATGTCAACAACTGCGTTGCCGATGCGCTCGCCAACAGCTCGCTGCGCTGAAGGAGTGCGCGGTGACGGCGAGGATCATCGCTGCCGACAAGGTTCAAACCGCAGTGCCGGCAGGCGACGTGCTGGGCGAGACGCCCTTGTGGTGCAGCCGCTTAAACAAGCTGTGGTGGATCGATATCGACCGCCGGCTTCATCAATCGTTCGATCCGTCGACTGGCGCTCACCGGACAACTCGCCACGATTGCCGGTTTCTCGGAAGCCAGGCGCTGGTGTCGGACGGCTCACACATCCTCGCGCAGGATCTGGGGCTGTTTCGCTACGATGCTGCAAGCCGGGAATCGAGCCGCTTCTGCGAAATCGAGACGGGGCGCGACAATCGGCTCAACGACGGACGGGTCGATGCGCGGGGCCGCCTGTGGATCGGGACGATGGACAATGATCTGCACCGGCCGAACGGCTCGCTTTATCGCGTCGACGGCAGTACAGCCACGCCGATGTTCGCGGAGGTCATCGTCAGCAACGGAATTGCGTTTTCGCCCGACAATCGCACGCTCTACTTCACCGATACGCGGCGATACTGCACCTGGCAGTTCGACTTCGACCTCGATGATGGCGTGATCGGCAACAGAAGACTGTTCGCAGACTATACCGCCTCGAAAGAGCGACCGGACGGCGCCTGCGTCGACGTCGATGGCGGGGTCTGGACCGCGTTCTTCTCCGGCGGCCGGATCGTGCGCTATCGGCCGGACGGCCGGATCGACACGATCATTCCCCTCCCCGTGACCAATCCGACATGCGTCTGCTTCGGCGGCCGTGACCTGACGACCATGTTCGTCACCACCGCAAGAAAATTCCTCGATCCCATGCAATTGGACCGAGAGTCCGAAGCCGGCCATCTGCTCGCCATTCACGGCATCGCGCAGGGACTTGCCGAACACCGGTTCGCCGCTGGTTGATTCAGCGCAGCGGGGCAGGATCGAATCAAGCGGAGCTTCTGGCTGGGGCGGGAGGGATCGAACCTCCGAATGGCGGAATCAAAATCCGCTGCCTTACCGCTTGGCTACGCCCCAACTGGCGACCGGGGGCGGGCGGAAGAACTGGCTACCGCAGATTCCCTCGGGTCGCAGCCGGTCTATAGGGAGCGGGGCGGCATTTCAACCGCCTGGAGGGGCAAAATGCCGCGGCCTGGGAAGACCGGCCGAAGGATCCGCGTCTCGCTCTACTCTATTATGAGGCCCGACAACCGCCGGGCCCCCCCGCCGGCCAGCGCCATCCGTTCCCGCCATTGAGACCGCCCCCGTTTCATGGGAATACGGCACCAATATTTGTCCACGGGAGTGAGCCATGACCTACCGCGCGCCGATCTCTGACATGCTGCTGTCGCTCAACCACGGCGCGGGGCTCAAGGCCGCCGTGGCGGCCGGCCATTACGGCGATTTCGACGCCGACATTGTCGCGGCCGTGCTGGAGGAAGCGGGGAAGTTCGCGTCCGACGTGCTGGCGCCGCTCAACCGCGTCGGCGACGAGCACGGCATCAAGCTGAGCGACGGCAAGGTCACGACCGCGCCGGGCTGGCCGGATGCCTACAAGCGTTGGACCGAGGGCGGCTGGAACGCCGTCTCGGGGCCGGAAGGCTTTGGCGGCCAGGGCCTGCCACTCGCGATCAACGCCGCCTGCACCGAGATCTGGAGCGCAGCCAATGTCGCCTTCGGGCTCTGCCCGCTGCTGACGGCCTCCGCGATCGAGGCGCTGGAGGCACATGGCAGCGACGAGCTGAAAAAGATCTATCTTGAGAAGCTCGTCTCCGGCGTATGGACCGGCACGATGCAGCTCACCGAGCCGCAGGCCGGCTCCGACGTCGGCGCGCTGCGCACCCGCGCCGAGCGGCAGGCCGACGGCACCTATCGCATCAAAGGGACGAAGATCTTCATCACCTATGGCGAGCACGACATGACCGACAACATCGTGCATTTCGTGCTGGCGCGCCTGCCTGACGCGCCCGCCGGCACCAAGGGGATCTCGCTGTTCCTCGTGCCGAAGTTCATGGTCAACGAAGATGGCTCACTGGGGCAGCGCAACGACATCTATGCGAGCGGCGTCGAGCACAAGCTCGGCATCCATGCTTCGCCGACCTGCACCATGACCATGGGCGATCACGGCGGGGCGGTCGGTTTCCTGATCGGCGAAGAGAACCAGGGCATGCGCTGCATGTTCACGATGATGAACCAGGCCCGCCTCGGCGTCGGCCTGGAGGGCGTCGGGGTCGCCGATCGCGCCTACCAGCAGGCGCTGTCCTACGCCCAGGAGCGCAAGCAGGGCCGCGCCGTCGGCAGCAAGGGCGACGGCGCGGATGCGATCTTCGTCCATCCCGACGTCAAGCGCATGCTGATGCGGATGCGGGCGCAGACCGCCGCGGCGCGCACCATCTGCTATGCGACCGCCGTCGCGATCGACGTTTCCATCCGCGCCAAGGACGCGAAGGTGCGGGCCGATGCGGCCGCACGCGCGGCGCTGCTGACGCCGATCGCCAAGGGTTATTCCACCGACATCGGCAACGAGGTCGCCTATCTCGGCGTGCAGGTCCATGGCGGCATGGGCTTCATCGAGGAGACCGGCGCGGCGCAGCATTATCGCGATGCCCGCATCACCGCGATCTACGAAGGCACCAACGGCATCCAGGCGATCGACCTCGTCACGCGCAAGCTCGCGGCCAATGGCGGCGCGTCGGTATGGGCGCTGCTCGACGAGCTCTCGGCCACCGTCAGCCAGGTCGAGGCTTCCAACGATCCCGCCTTCGGCACCACGGCCACCAAGCTGCGCGAGGCGCTGGACGCGCTGACGCGCACCAGCAAATGGCTTTTGGAGCGGGTTGCCTCCGCACCGAACGAGGCGCTCGCGGGAGCTACGCCTTATTTGCAGCAGTTCGGCGCCACGCTCGGCGGCTGCATGCTGGCCTCCGAAGCGCTCGCCGCCAAGGCCGACGGCATCACGGACGCCGCACGCTACGTCTCGCTCGCCCGCTTCTTCGCCGAGAACATCACCGTGCAGGCGCCTTCGCTCGAGCGCACGGTGACGGAGAGCGCGGAATCGGTTGCGGCGGCGGATGCGGTGCTGCTGGGATAAGGCGGCGGCTGCCTGCCCCACAACCAATGTGTCCCGGCCTCCGTCGGGACGGCACCGCGTTTTTGACGAGGACCTTCCCTTAGTTCGCGAGTGGCTCGGTGCGGCCGCATCGTCACCGGACGGATGTCCCGCCGATGCCAGCGAGGTCCCGGCGGGCCGACCGATGAACGTCACGACCACCCGCAACACCAGCCCCATTATCGCGAGCGTGGCGGTCAGCATCGCGGAACGGAAGCCGATGCTGCCGGTCAGCGACAGCCGCTGCGGCAATCATCGATCGAGCAATCAGTCAAAGGAAACGGCACCAGGCGCGATCATGCCCCACAACCAGCAGTTTTTCAAGTGAACCATTGTAGCCCAATGTTGCAACGCGCGACAGCGCGTGACGATGCGGCCGGCGGCCTGTGCTGACGACACAAGATCGGGATCGAAAAGCTTGAGCAGCGCATTGGCACGCCTGCAAGATGATGTAGGCTGACCTTTCGTGAGACACGCCAAAGGCAAGCGCCGTGGCGACCGCAGGGGGCTCTCATGCCGAATGGCAATATCGTCGTCACCGAAGAGCGTGGAACGCGCGTGATC
This sequence comes from Bradyrhizobium sp. 153, assembly GCF_023073835.1. NCBI lineage: Bacteria > Pseudomonadati > Pseudomonadota > Alphaproteobacteria > Hyphomicrobiales > Nitrobacteraceae > Bradyrhizobium > Bradyrhizobium sp. 153. Next base: position 159,772 of record NZ_JADPKH010000053.1, read on the forward strand.
ACCCTGCGTCGTCCGAGCAAGAAGAACGCGATCACGCAGGACATGTATCAGGAGATGAGCCGCGCGATCGACACCGCGCAGAACAACCCTGATATCCGCTGCATGATCATCACCGGTGGCTCCGGCGTGTTCACTGCCGGCGACGACATCGAGGATTTCCTGAAGGCCGACGCCTCGCACCCCGAAATGCTGTCGAACGGGGCCAAGTTTCTCTATTCGCTCGCCCTCAATGCCAAGCCGATCATCGCGGCCGTGGATGGCGTCTCGATCGGCATGGGCACCGTGATGCTGTTCCACTGCGACTATGTGCTCGCCTCGAACGCTGCGACCTTCTCCGCGCCCTACATCCATCTCGGGCTCGTTCCGGTCGGCGCGGCCAGCCTGCTGGTGCCGAACACGATGGGCTACCAGCGCGCCTTCGCGATGCTGGTGATGGGACGGACTTTTTCCGCCGCGGAGGCGCATGCCGCAGGCTTCGTCAACACCGTGGTCTCGCCCGGACACACCGAGGTCGAGGCGCGCAAGGTGGCGCGCGAGATCTGCCGGCTGCCGGCCGAGGCGGTCGCGACCTCGCGCAGACTGCTGCGCGCCCCGCCGGAGGAGTTGACCCGCCGCATCGACCAGGAAGCCCATTTGTTCGGCGAGCGGCTCAAGTCGGAAGAGGCGATTGCTGCGTTCAACGCGTTTGCGAATAGGAAGAAGCGGTAGGGCGAGCACTCGGCTGTCACCCTCCCCTGGTGGGGGAGGGTCGCTCGCGCGAAGCGCGGGCGGGGTGGGGTGAGCCGCACGAAGACTCTCGCCGGGATACGAACCTTGCCAGCACCTGCTCACAGGATGGTCTGTCGCCCCGCCCCGGTTCGCATTTCATGCGAACCGACCCGCCCCCTCAAGGGGCGGGCGGGAGCGTGCGGCACGCGCGGTGCTTCAACAAAAGAGTTTCGTGAAATCTTTGCGCGGACCGACTAATCTTGTTCCATGCGATATCGATCCATCCTTGCTGCCCTCGCTCTCGCCAGCACCCTCCCCGCCTCAGCCGAGACCGCAGCCCCGGTCGAGCTGCGCATCCTCGCGATCAACGATTTCCACGGCAATCTGCGGCCTTCGCCAGGGGGCATTCGCATCAATGATCCCGAGGACAAGGCCAGGAAGGTGATGGTGGCGGCCGGCGGCGCCGAATACATGGCGACGCTGGTGAGGCAGCTGCGCGATGGACACAGGAACACGATCTTCGTCGCCGCAGGCGATCTGATCGGCGCGAGCCCGTTCCTGTCGGCGATGTTTCACGACGAGCCTTCAATCGAGTCGCTCTCGAAGATGGGTCTTGCGATTAGTTCGATCGGCAATCACGAATTCGACGAGGGCAAGGCCGAGCTCTTGCGGATGCAGAACGGCGGCTGCCATCCGGTCGACGGCTGCCAGGGGCCGCATCCCTTCACGGGCGCCAAATTCCACTATCTCGCGGCCTCGACCATCGAGACCGCGACCGGCAACAGCGTGCTGCCGCCGTACGAGATCAGGGAGTTCGACGGCGTTCCCGTCGGCTTCATCGGACTGACGCTGAAGGGCACCGCCGGCATCGTCTCGCCCGCCGGCATCGCCGGTCTCGAATTTCGCGACGAAGCCGAGACAGTCAATGCGCTCGTGCCGCAATTGAAGGGGCGTGGGGTGGAAGCGATCGTCGTGCTGATCCACGAAGGCGGCGAGCCCACCGGCGACTACAACGAATGTCCCGGCATCTCGGGTCCGATCGTCGACATCGTGAAGAAATTCGACCGGGCCGTCGACATCGTCGTCAGCGGCCACACCCACCGCGCCTATGTCTGCGATATCGATGGACGCCTCGTCACCAGCGGCGACAAATACGGCACGCTGGTCACCGCGATCGACGTCAAGCTCGATCCCGCAAGCCGCGACATCGTCAGCGCCAGGGCCGAGAACGTCATCGTCGCCAATGCCTCGCTTGCGAAAGATCCGGACCAGACCGCGCTGATCGAGGCGTACGACAAGCTGTCGGCGCCGATCGCCAACCGGCCGGCCGGATCGGTGACGCAGACGCTGTCGCGCATTCCGAACGAGGCCGGCGAAAGCGCGCTCGGCGACGTCATTGCCGATGCGCAATTGCTTGCAACCCGCGATGCCAAGGAGGGCGGCGCCGTGATCGCGCTCACCAATCCCGGCGGCATCCGCACCGACATCGTTCCCAAGGAGAACGGCGCGATCACATTCGGCGATGTCTTCGCCAGCCAGCCGTTTCGCAACCGCCTCGTCACCATGACGCTCACGGGCCGCCAGCTCAAGGACTTGCTCGAGCAGCAATGGTCGGACCCGAAGCGGCCACGGATCCTCCAAGTGTCGAACGGGTTCAGCTATGCCTGGGATGCGGCGAAGCCATTCGGCGAGCGCGTGATCGCCGACAGGATGAGTCTCGGCGGCAGGCCGATCGAAGCTGGAAGCGGCTACCGCGTCACCCTCAATGATTACCTCGCCGTCGGCGGCGACGGCTTTACCGTCGCCAAACAGGGTACCGCGCCACAATATGGCGGTTACGACGCGGACGCGCTGTTCGCGTTCTTCCGAGCGCATGGGCCGATTGGACCGCTGCCGCCTACCCGCATCCTGCGCGTGAATTGATCCGGATCGAACGGGCGGGCCCGGGACGGCCCTTTGCCATTGCCGCCCAAACGCCTAGATTTGGGTTTTGCATTTGCGTTTTGGCGCCGGATGCGCCAAGCGACGGCAAGAGCCCGCATCCCATGAGGCCGACCTGATGAGCACGCTTCTCCTCTCCCACAAGGCCTGCCTCGACCACGTCACTCCGCCGGGACATCCTGAAAGGCCGGATCGCCTGCGCGCGGTGGAGGAAGCGCTGTCGCACGAGCGTTTCCAGTTTCTGGTGCGCGACCAGGCTCCGGAGGGCGATCTCGATCTGGTCACGCTGTGCCACAACGAGCATTACGTCACCGAGTTGCGCCACATCGCGCCGACCAGCGGCCAGGTCTACATCGACGGCGACACCTCGATGTCGCCGGGCACCTGGGAAGCGGTGATGCGCGGCGTCGGCGGCGCGGTCGCGGCAACCGAAGCGGTGATGACGGGCCAGCATCGCAACGCCTTCGTCGCGGTGCGCCCGCCCGGACATCACGCCGAGATCGGCAAGCCGATGGGCTTCTGCTTCTTCGACAATGTCGCTATCGCGGCGCGCCATGCGCAGCGCAAATACGGCATCGAGCGCGCGGCGATCGTCGATTTCGACGTGCATCACGGCAACGGCACGCAGGACATCTTCTGGTCGGACCCGACCGTGATGTACTGCTCGACGCACCAGATGCCGCTGTTCCCGGGTACCGGCGCCAAGAGCGAGCGCGGCGACCACGACACCATCGTCAATGCGCCGCTCGCGTCGGAGGACGGCGGGCCGGAATTCCGTTCCGCGTTCGAGCATCTGATCCTGCCGCAGCTCGAAAAATTCAGCCCCAAGCTGCTCGTCATCTCAGCAGGTTTCGACGCGCATTACCGCGACCCGCTCGCCTCGCTGAACCTACGCGCCGAGGACTTTGCCTGGGTGACCCGCAAGCTGATGGACCTCGCCGACAAGACCGCAGGAGGCCGCATTGTTTCGGTGCTCGAGGGCGGCTATGACCTGCAAGGACTGAAAGAATCTGTTACGGCGCATGTCGGCGCCCTGATGGGCGCGTGACGCACCCGCCACATTAAGCCCGCAAAATTCTGCTTTTTCTCATGTGAAGCGAACCGGGCAATCGGAAACGGATATGGCCGAAAATACCCAAATCGACGTCTCCAGGCTCACCTTCGAGCGCGCGATCGAGGAACTCGAAACGATCGTGAAGCGGCTCGAAGACGGCAAGGTGCCGCTCGAGGAATCCGTGACGATCTATGAGCGCGGCGAGGCCCTGAAGCGCCGCTGCGAGGATCTACTGCGGCAGGCCGAGGCGCGGGTCGACAAGATCACCACCGATGCCAGCGGCCAGGCCACCGGCACCGCGCCGCTCGACGTCCAGTAAGCTAAAGGCCTCCCCTCGGTTTCTGACCGCTGTAATAGGGCAGGTTTGGAGCGTAGCTGCACCTTTCGTGATCGCACCCTCGCCGTCCATGAACGTGGGCTCCAGCCGGTGCGGCCGGTACCGGAATCCGGGTCCTGAGAGACCAAAAAAGACCCGATTCTGGCCAAAAAAGCCCGCGAAGGATCCGGCAGGCCCGGAACCCTGCGTCACGGGCCGCAGTTAACCACTCCGGCCCGCCGGTTGCACCTGCATACCCCCAATCGGCCCAGCGGGTTGGCTTTGGCCCAAGGTTTGGTGTAAAGCTGCGCGGAGTGTGGCTTTTTGTAAGCCTTGCGTGGGCATCGATTACCGACGACAAGGGCTTCAAACTGCTAAAGAATTGGCTGGGACGGGCGAAGCCGATCTAAGTGACAGGGATCACAGAGACTGAACCGGAGCGCACTTAAGCTTACCTAAGCTGAAGACGGGGCCTTGCCCCATGCAGGTGGCTCCGACGGTTTGAGGACTCGCGCTGCGCCGATATTGAGCAAACCCATCGCGCACCGGAATGACCTTCCGGCGCTGACAAATTGGAAATCGCCGTGAACGCATACAGTAAAACGCCGCTTCTCGACACCATCCGGACGCCGGAAGACCTGCGCAAGCTGAAGATCGAGCAGGTTCGCCAGGTCGCCGACGAGCTGCGGCAGGAGACGATCGATGCCGTCTCGGTGACCGGGGGTCACTTCGGCGCGGGTCTCGGCGTCGTCGAACTCACGACCGCGATCCATTACGTCTTCGACACGCCGCGCGACCGGCTGATCTGGGACGTCGGCCATCAGGCCTATCCGCACAAGATCCTCACCGGCCGGCGCGACCGCATCCGCACGCTGCGCACCGGCGGCGGCCTGTCCGGCTTCACCAAGCGCAGCGAGAGCGATTACGATCCGTTCGGCGCGGCGCATTCCTCGACCTCGATCTCGGCCGGCCTCGGCATGGCCGTGGCGCGCGATCTCTCCGGCGGCAAGAACAACGTGATCGCCGTGATCGGTGACGGCGCGATGTCGGCGGGCATGGCCTACGAGGCCATGAACAATGCCGGTGCGATGAACTCGCGCCTGATCGTCATCCTCAACGACAACGACATGTCGATCGCGCCGCCGGTCGGCGCCATGAGCGCCTATCTGTCGCGCCTCTACTCCGGCAAGACCTATCGCACGCTGCGCGATGCGGCCAAGCAGATCAACAAGCGCCTGCCCAAGATCATTGCCAACCGCGCCAACCGTGTCGAGGAGTACTCCCGCGGCTTCATGATGGATGGCGGCACGCTGTTCGAGGAGCTCGGCTTCTATTACGTCGGTCCGATCGACGGTCACAATCTCGATCACCTTCTGCCCGTGCTGAAGAACGTGCGCGACATGGAGGAAGGACCGATCCTGGTCCACGTCGTGACGCAGAAGGGCAAGGGCTATGGCCCGGCGGAAGCGTCCGCCGACAAGTACCACGCCGTCGTCAAGTTCGACGTCGCGACCGGCACGCAGGCCAAAGCCAAGCCGAACGCGCCGGCCTACCAGAACGTGTTCGGCCAGAGCCTCGTCAAGGAAGCGCAGAAGGACGACAAGATTGTCGCCATCACGGCGGCCATGCCGTCGGGCACTGGCGTCGACATCTTCAACAAGGCGTTCCCCGACCGCACCTTCGACGTCGGCATCGCCGAGCAGCATGCGGTGACGTTCGCCGCCGGTCTTGCGACCGAAGGCTACAAGCCGTTCTGCGCGATCTACTCGACCTTCCTCCAGCGCGGCTACGACCAGATCGTGCATGACGTCGCAATCCAGAGCCTGCCCGTCCGCTTCGCCATCGACCGCGCAGGCCTGGTCGGCGCCGACGGCGCGACGCATGCCGGCTCGTTCGACAACGCCTATCTCGGCTGCCTGCCGAACATGGTGATCATGGCGGCGGCGGACGAGGCCGAGCTCGTGCATATGGTGGCGACGCAGGTCGCGATCGACGACCGTCCGAGCTCGCTGCGCTATCCGCGCGGCGAAGGCCGCGGCATCGAGATGCCCGAAGTCGGCATCCCGCTCGAAATCGGCAAGGGCCGCATGATCCGCCAGGGCAGCAAGATCGCCCTGCTCTCGTTCGGCACGCGCCTCGCCGAATGCGAGAAGGCGGCCGACGAGCTCGCAGCCCACGGCCTGTCGACCTCGATTGCGGATGCGCGCTTCATGAAGCCGCTCGACACCGAGCTGGTGCTCAAGCTCGCCCGCGACCATGAGATCCTGATCACGATCGAAGAAGGCTCGATCGGCGGCTTCGGCTCGCATGTCGCCCAGTTCCTGACCGATCAGGGCGTGCTGGACACCGGCATGGTCAAGTTCCGCTCGATGGTGCTGCCCGACGTGTTCCTGGATCACGATACGCCCGCCGCGATGTACGCCCGCGCCGGTCTCGACGCCAAGGGCATCGTCGCCAAGGTGTTCGAAGCGCTCGGCAAGGACGTCAAGGCCGAGACGGTCAAGCTGGCTTGATGCTCACCTCTCCCGCTTGCGGGAGAGGTGACGCGTCGGGTGAGGGCTCTTTCCTCTCGGGGGTTCTCGATCGAAGACATCCTCTCCCCAACCCTCCCCGCAAGCGGGGGAGGGAGCAGAGCACGCCCCGCGGCTCGGGTCTCGATCCACGATTTTCGGGCTTTATCTCCCATGAAAATCTATCTTGCAGGCCCCGACGTATTCCTGCCGGACGCGATCGAGATCGGCCGCCGCAAGATCGATATCTGCACGGCTCACGGTCTCACCGGCCTCTATCCGCTCGACAACGCGATCGACCTCACCGCGCCCGACGCTTCGCGGCAGATCTTTTGTGGCAACGAGGCGATGATGAACGAGGCCGACGCCATCATCGCCAATCTCACGCCGTTCCGCGGCGCAGGCGCCGATCCCGGCACCGTCTACGAGCTCGGCTACATGGCCGGGCGGCGTAAACTCTGCCTCGCCTATTCCAATGACGGCGCCGCCTATGCCGACCGCGTCGGCCGTTTCATGGACGTTACCTCCGAGGACGGACGGCTGGTCGATGCGCAGGGACTGACGGTCGAGGATTTCGGCCTCGTCGACAACCTCATGATGATCCATGCGCTGGAGCGGCATGGCTGCCCGCTGGTGACGCCGGCCGAGATGCCGATCGATGTCTGGCACGATCTCGCCGCTTTCGAGGCTTGCGTCCGGATGGCGGCTGCGCGATTGATCGCTACATAAGCAGCTCAGTCGTGCCCATGAGAGCGTAATGTCCACTCCCCGCAAGCGCGCGGACGTATTGCTGGTCGAGCGCGGCTTGTTCGAAAGCCGGGCGCGGGCGCGCGCGGCGATCGAGGCCGGGCTGGTCACGGCCGACGACAAGCAGGTGACCAAACCATCGGAGACGATCGCCGAGGACGCGGTGATCCAGGCCGAGCCGGCCCACCCCTATGTTTCCCGCGGCGGCGTCAAGCTCGCCGGCGCGCTGGAGCATTACCCGATTGAAATCGAGGACCATGTCTGCCTCGATGTCGGCGCCTCCACCGGCGGCTTCACCGAGGTGCTGCTGGCGAACGGGGCAAGCCTGGTGTTCGCCATCGACGTCGGCACCAGCCAGTTGCATCCCTCGCTGCGCGATCATCCAAAGATCGTGTCGATGGAGGAGACCGACATTCGGTCCTACGAAGGCAAGCGCCTGCCGGCGCGGCCCGATATCGTCGTCGTCGACGTCAGCTTCATTTCGCTCAAGGCGGTGCTGCCGGTGGCGCTGTCGCTGGCAGCGGCGCCCATGAGCCTGCTGGCGCTGATCAAGCCCCAATTCGAGGCCGACCGGAAGCACAACAAGAAAGGCATCATCCGCGACACCGCCGTGCACCGGGAGATCTGTGACGACATCGCAGCGTTTGCGGCCTCGCTCGGCTGCATCGACATCGAGGTGTTTCCGTCATCGATCACGGGCGGTGACGGCAACATCGAATTCTTCCTGGGCGCGCGGCGTGGTTGAGCGCCTGACAATCGATCATGTCGGCCATCGCGGCGACGGCGTCTCGCTGGCGACGGGCGAAGCGATCTATGTGCCCTATACGCTTCGAGGCGAGACCGTCGAGGTCGATCATGCCGCAGGCCATCATCCCGATCGCCGCAAGCTGCTCGCGGTGGACGTCGCAAGCCCCGAGCGCATCGAGCCGTTCTGTCCGCATTTCGGCGTCTGCGGCGGTTGCGCCATCCAGCATTGGGCGGCTGAGCCCTATCGCGCCTGGAAGCGCGGCATCGTGGTCGAGACGTTGGCGCAGGCCGGCGTGGATTGCGAAGTGACGCCGCTGGTCGATGCGCACGGCGCCGGCCGCAGACGCATCACGCTGCACGGCCGGTTCGGCACGCATGACATCCTCAAGGTCGGCTTCTCCGCGACGAGCTCGCACGACGTCATTCCGATCCATCGCTGCCCCATCCTCGATCCCGCGCTCGCCGGCGCGCTCGATGCCGCCTGGGCGCTCGCCGAGCCGCTGACGTCCAAGGTGCCCGTGACGAAACCGCTCGACATCCAGGTCACCGCCACGGCCAACGGCCTCGACGTCGACGTGCGCGGCTCCGGCCCGCTGCCGACGCCGCTGGTCACGGCGCTGTCGCGCGTCGCCGATCAGCACCGCTTGGCACGACTGACCCGGCATGGCGAGCTGGTGCTGCAACGCCTGCCGCCCACGGTGAAGATGGGCCGCGCGGAGGTGACGCTGCCGCCGGGCTCGTTCCTGCAGGCGACGGTGGTGGGCGAAGAGACGCTGGCCGCGCTCGTCGCCGAGCGCGTCGGCAAGGCCAAGGAGGTTCTCGACCTCTTCTGCGGCGTCGGGCCGTTCGCGTTGAGGCTGGCCGAGAAGGCGCGCGTCACCGCCTATGACAGCGACGCCGGCGCGATCGCCGCGCTCGCGAAAGCGGCGCGCACGCCCGGCCTGAAGCCAATCAAAGCCCAGCCACGCGACCTGTTCCGCCGCGCCCTAGTACCGCAGGAGCTGCGCGACTTCGACGCGGTGGTGTTCGATCCACCGCGCCAGGGCGCGCAGGCCCAGGCGCTGAAGCTCGCCGCAAGCAAGGTGCCCATCGTGATCGCCGTGTCCTGCAACGTCGCGACCTTTGCCCGCGATGCGCGACTGCTGATCGACGGCGGCTACCGGCTGGACGCGGTGGTGCCGGTCGACCAATTCCGGCACACGCCGCATGTGGAGCTGGTTGCGCGGTTTACGCGCTAAAGCGCAATGAGAGCAGGATAAATCGCCGCGCTTTAGGTCTTGTTTTGAGCATGATCTTTTCGGAAAACCGCTGCGCACTTTTCCGGATCATGCTCTAGCGCCGCAGGCCGCCCAATGCGGGCGACTCGCCGGGGAGCATCGAGGAGTTGATGTCGCTGTCCATGCGTCCCGATTGCTGCTGGCTGAAACCGGCGCCGAACGACAGGCTGAGATTGGGGGTCGGCTTGAACTCGACACCCGCGAACGCACCATAACCGGGTGCGGCGTTGGAGGTGAGCGGCGCCAGCGAGCTGCCGATGCCGTTGCCGTACTTCAAGGTGTCGAAACCGGCGAAGAACGTGACAGGCAAACCACCTGCCGCTTTGGTGGCGTAGCCGAACTGCGTGCTGTCATAGGACAGCGCGCTGAAATTGCCGGCCGAGCCGGCCTGGTTGAGCCGCTCAAACCAAAATTGCCGCGCTCGCTGCCAACAAAGAAACCATTCGCATAGCTGGTGCGCCACCCCGCATCGCCGGCATTGAAGCTTGAGAAGCCGCCGTAAGTATCGGAGCTCTGGCCGGCACCTCCACTGAGGCCGAAAGGCCCGCCGGGGATCCAATATCTCAGCGGCGCAACTTGCGCATGAGCCGGTGCGCCGGTCAGGCAGAGCACTGCGAGAGTTGCAAGTGCACATGAAGCTGCGAGGTTGAACATTCAGATGACCGTCAAGAGTTTTGCAAATTATACTCGTCGAACATGACCAATGCCAGCGGAGCGATCCGGCCGACGTCACGGCGCGGGGCTCCCGGAGAGTTGCACCTGATGTTCCCCGATCCCTTGCTCACCCCGCCTGACACCCATTCTTGCGGAGGTACCGGGCGTTCAGGCCGTGGTGCTCGGCGGCTCACGCGCGTGGGGTAACGTGCATCCCTCCTCCGACTACGACGTCGGGCTATGCCGAGCTCGCGGCCGCACGTACGCACGTAACGAGCGGACCCACGTCGCGGGATGCCTCTACAGGATGAGGCGCAAGGGGGCTTGAGGACGTTCGTGGAGCGGCCACCGAAATGGTGAGAGGCAGCTTTCAGGCGGTCTTGTCGACCGAAGACGAGGAGTCCGCCGGCGGATATTTCGTCACCGGCACCATGAAAGATTTTGTGCCGACCTGATAGATGACCTTGCCATTCTGTCCGTCGTCGGTTGCGATCTGCGCCTGCCCGAACATGATGACGTTCTTGTAGACGGTGCCGGTGCCCTGGCGGGTGACGCCGTCGGTGGTGACGCTGACCTGGGCTTCTTTGCCGTTGACCGAGAGCACCTTGAAGCTCGCGCTCTTGCCGTTATCGCTGGAATAGCCGCCCCAGCTTCCCATGAGGCGGCTGTCGGAAGCCGGCGGTTCCTGCTTCTCGAGATTGGCGGTCTGCTTGCCAGCGCCGCCCGCCGAGAACAACAGCACCATGCTCTTACCGTCCTTGGTGCCCACCGTGACCCCGCCAAAGGTGATCAGCGAGCCATTGACCTCGGCAAAGCCCCGCTCGGTTTGCCCGTTATGGGTGTACTCGACCTGCGCCCGGGCACCGCGGATGTTCACGACCTTGAAGCCGACGGGCTGGTTGTTGCCGACCCAATTGCCCTTCCATTCACCGAGCAACTTGCTCTGGTGAAAGACTCGCTCATTGGCGGGCGAAATCTGGCTGCTGCTCGACGTGACGATGGCCATAGTCTGCTCGGTGGACGGGTTCGACGAACCCGCTCTCGATCGCGCCCGACAGCAGGGTCAAAACAGCAATCGGGAACGAACTGAAACAATCGGATTAGGGCCATGTGCCGGTTAACGAGCGGTTAAATTCAACCGTCGGGTGGGATGAGGCGAAAGGTCCCAATCGCGCTATTAGCGGCCCCAGCGGTCCGACCAGATCTTCTCGCCGATCATGCAATTGACGCGCGGCTCCTTGTCCGCAACCCGCATCACGGGGCGCTCCGGCCTGCGGCCGGCGACCTCCATCAGCAGCTTGGTGCGGATCGCTTCCTTGAACTTGTCGCGGTCCTTGATCGTGATGACGAAAGAGCCGGGACCGCCGATGACGCAGTCCTCGTAGTAGAAATCGAGATTGTCGATATCCATGGTCGAATAGGACGGCTCCTTGACCATGATCGGCAGACCGTTGATGACGATGCCCTTCTCCAGCGCGGCATCGCGCGCCACCGTGACCGGGCCGCCATTGTTGTTGGGGCCGTCGCCGGAAATGTCGATCACGCGACGCAAGCCCCGGTAGGGATCCTCGTCGAACAGCGGCATCGCGAATGTGATCGCGCCGGAGATCGAGGTGCGCGAGGCGCGCCGGATCGGCGTCTTCATGATCTCGGCGGCGACCGCATCCGCGGTCTCGGGGCCGTCGACCAGCCGCCAGGGGATGATGATCTTCTGGTCGCTGGAAGCGGCCCACTCGAAATAGGTCACGGCGATGCGGCCGTTCGGACCGAGCTTCAGTGCCTGGAGGAATTCCTTCGACTGGATTGCCTGCGCGTAGCCTTCGCGCTGGATCGCGAGCTCGTCCATGTCCATGGAGTAGGACACGTCGACGGCGAGGATCAGTTCGACGTCGACCGCCTGCGCATCCTTGTCGGCAACCGGCCGCTGCGCCTGGTTCTCGGGCAGCTCGAATTTTGGTCCTGGCGCCGCGATGCCCGCGACGTCCCCTCCGGCAAGCACGCCGGCCACCAGTACAGCCCCGATCGAGAACAGCAAGCGCATCGCACCAGTCTCCCGTCGTATGACGCGATGGTGACATGCAATCGCCTTGCCGCAAAGTGCGAAGATCGCTTGCGCTTCACATTCGAGTTAGGATCGGCCCAACGCAAAGCTGCCGCGCTGTTGCCGCGCTCGCGCCGCCGGAACACCAGCGATCACATACGCACCGTCACTCCGGGGCGCCTCGCAGAGCCGAGCCCGGAATGTCGAGATTCCGGGGTCTCGCTCGCGAGCCTTGGTTCGCGATCCTTGGAATGACAGGTGTAATGATGTGGTGTGTAGGGACACTTCCCGCCCACTTGTCCGGCGCAATTTCCATGCTAGGCTGGACGCACAGATGGGGATGGAGTCCCCCGACAACCGCCCGGCGGTCGATGATCGTAGTGGGCTGATGACTCCTGCTTGAGGTGGGGCAATCTTTAGGCCTCCGCCTTTGGTGGGAGCATGGACCAACCCGCCGATGGCGGGTTTTTTGTTGCCTGGTGACGAAGGCCAGCAAGCCAGGGCAGGAGAAGGCGAAGACGTGACGACGACGACACCGAATGCTGAGCGCGCCTCACTGCCCAGGGGAATCTGGGTGCTCGGCTTCGTCTCGATGCTAATGGACATCTCCTCCGAGATGATCCATGCGCTGCTGCCGGTCTATCTCGTCACCGTGCTCGGCGCCTCCACGCTCACGGTCGGTTTCATCGAGGGCATTGCCGAGGCGACCGCCTCGATCACGAAAATCTTCTCCGGCGCCCTGTCGGACTGGCTTGGTCGACGCAAGCTGCTCGCCGCGCTCGGCTACGGGCTAGCCGCCTTCACCAAGCCGCTGTTTCCGCTCGCGTCGAGCGTCGGGTGGCTGGTGGCGGCGCGCTTCATCGATCGCGTCGGCAAGGGCATTCGCGGCGCGCCGCGCGATGCCCTGATCGCCGACATCGCTCCTAACGGGCTGCGCGGCGCGAGCTTTGGCCTGCGACAATCGCTCGACACGATCGGTGCCTTCGTCGGGCCGCTCGCGGCCATCGGCCTGATGTGGTGGACGGCGGATAATTTTACGATCGTGTTCTGGGTTGCGGTGCTGCCGGCCTTCCTGTCCTTTGGACTGATCGCACTTGCCGTGCACGAGCCGGCGGATCCGAGCCGGGAGCCTGCGAAGAACCCGCTCAATCTTGCCGCGATGCGGCAGCTCGGATCCGTCTACTGGCGCGTCGTCGCGGTCGGCATCGTCTTCACGCTCGCGCGCTTCAGCGAGGCCTTCCTGATCCTGCGCGCACAGAACATCGGGCTCAATGCGATGTGGGTGCCGGCGGTGCTGGTGCTGATGAACGTCGCTTATGCGCTTTCGGCCTATCCGGCCGGCGTGCTGTCGGACCGGATCAACCGGACCGGCCTGCTCGCGCTCGGCCTGGTCTTCCTTGCCGGCGCCGACCTCGCGCTGGCACTGCTCCCGAGCCTTGCAGGCCTCGCGCTCGGCGTCGTGCTGTGGGGGCTGCATATGGGATTGACGCAAGGTCTGCTCTCGGCCCTGGTCGCCGACGCCGCGCCGCCGAGCCTGCGCGGCACCGCGTTCGGCTATTTCAACCTGTTCACGGGTCTGGCACTGCTGGCCGCGAGCGTGATCGCCGGCGCGTTGTGGGATGCCTATGGTCCGGCAGGCACGTTTCTGGCAGGGCTCGGCTTTGCGCTGATCTCGCTCATAGGACTGCTTGCCGTCGGCAACGGTCTGGCAGCGGAGCAGAAATGATGACGGGGAGCTTTTCGTCGTGCTGAGTGGAGCGCTTGCGATCATGATCGGGAGCGTGCTCGGCGGCTGCGCGCGCTATTTCGTGTCCGGCGCGATCGCGCGGCGGCTGGGCGAGACGTTTCCGTGGGGTACCATGACGATCAACGTCACCGGCGCCTTCCTGATCGGCATTTTTGGCGCGCTCGCGGCCCATCCCGGCTCGGTGTTCGCCACGCCCAACCCTTGGCTGTTCGCGGTGACCGGCTTTCTCGGCTGCTACACCACAGTGTCCTCGTTCAGCCTGCAAACCCTGACGCTGGCGCGGTGCGGCGAGCCAATGCACGCACTCGGCAATGTCGTGTTCTCGGTCGGGCTGTGCCTCGCCGCCGTTAGTTGCGGCTTTCTCCTTGCGGACAGTCTTGGAGGATAGCAGCACATGACCGTCCCCTCCTCCGCCGATCGCTGGCGTAGCGCGATACTCTACGCCTGGGTTGCCGCCGGCAGCATCGTCGGCGGGCTGACCCGCTATCTCGTCGGTCTCGCGCTCGACACCGGGCCGGGCTTTCCCTTCGCCACGCTGTTCATCAACGCGACGGGATCGCTGATCATCGGCTTCTACGCGACGCTGACCGGCCCCGACGGCCGCGTGCTGGCGCGCCCAGAGCACCGACAGTTCGTCATGACCGGGTTCTGCGGCGGCTACACCACGTTCTCCACCTTCAGCCTGGAGACCTTCCGCCTGCTCCACGGCGGCATGAAGTACACGGCACTTGCCTATGTCACGGCGTCCGTCGTCTGCTGGCTGGTGTCGGCATGGCTCGGGCATATGATGGCGAGCCGCACCAACCGCTTGACAAGGAGCTGACCATGCAAGTCCCCGCTCAGGCAGTTTCGCTCCGGATCTTCATCGGCGAGAGCGACCATTTCGACGGCAAGCCGCTCTATGAAGCAATCGTGATGACGGCGCGCGAGCGGCACCTCGCCGGCGCCACCGTGCTGCGCGGTCCGATGGGCTTCGGCAGGTCGAGCCGGCTGCACACGTCGAAGATCCTGCGACTTTCCGAAGACCTGCCGCTGCTGATCGAGATCGTCGACAGCGAGGACAACATCAACGCATTCCTGCCCATCCTCGATGGCATGATGTCGAGCGGCCTGATCACCTTGGAGAAGGTGCAGGTCCTGCAATATGGTGCGAAGGTCGCGAGCTGATCGCTCCAGCAGGAACCCGAGCCCGCCGTGTCCGGGAGGCGGAATGAACGACACCGTTACCACACCGAAAACCAGGACGAAGACCAAGGTCGAGCGACCACGGCTGCACAAGGTCATCCTGATCAACGATGACTACACGCCGCGCGAATTCGTCACGATGGTGCTCAAGGCCGAATTCCGCATGACCGAGGATCAGGCCTACAAGGTGATGATCACCGCGCACAAGCTGGGCGCCTGCGTCGTCGCCGTGTTCACCAAGGACGTCGCCGAGACCAAGGCCACGCGCGCCACCGACGCCGGCCGCGCCAAGGGCTATCCGCTGCTGTTCACGACCGAGCCGGAGGAATAAGGCTCAGCTCACCAGCGCATGCGTTTCTTCCGCCAGCCCGTACACGCGCTGCGCCTTTGAAAATCCTGCGATTGGAAATTCTCCGAGCTCGTGCCAGTCGTGGTGGCAGACATTGGCAAAACCCTCCGAGGCGACGACAGTCCGCCCCAGCCGGCCCGTGATCTTCTCCAGCCGGGCCGCGAGATTGACGGCGGGGCCAATGCAGGTGAAGTCCAGCCGGTTGCCCCCGCCGATATTGCCGTAGAGGATGTTGCCGACGTGCAGCGCGACGCCGAAACGGAAGCGCTCGACGGCGTCGCCGACCGGAAACGCGAGCGACTCCACGCTGGCGCGCGCTTCGCGCGCGGCCTCCAGCACGCGCGCGCAGACATGGGCAGCATCGCCGACATATTCATCGATCGGAAACACCGCGAGCAGGCCGTCGCCCATGAATTTCAGCACCTCGCCGCCATGGCCCCGGATCGCGGTGACCTGGCAGTCGAAATAATGGTTGAGGATCGCGACCACCGTCTCGGCCGGCAGCCGGTCCGACAGCGCGGTGAAGCCGCGCAGGTCCGAGAGCCAGATCACCGCCTGCATGATGTCGGTGTGGCCACGGCGGATCTGGCCCCCGAGAATGCGCGCGCCGGCGCGGTTGCCGACATAGGTATCGAGCAGCATCTCGGCGGTGCGGCGCAGGCTGATGATCTCGCTGACGCGCGCCAGCGGCGCTATGATGGTTCGGATCGCCGCGATGTCGTCGTCGCTGAAGCCGCCGGGATGCTGCGTGACCCAGCTCGTCGCGTGGATGGAGCCATCGAGAAACGGCACCGGCACCGCGATGTAGTCGGTCGCGCCTTCGGCACGCATGTCGTCGAGGAACGGAAATCGCTTGCTGTCGGGATCGCTCGCGCGTCCCCTGACCTCCAGCCCCTGCTCGAAGACGATGCGGAGCGGGCTGCGGGCGAATTCGGGCGTGTCCAGAATATCGAAATCGACGCTGCCGATTTCGACCTCCTCGCCCTGCCGCCATATGAAGTTGCGACCGAAGATTTCCGGATGCAACGTGCGGATGAAGATACCGAAGCGCCACAGCGGCAGGCCGGCCGCGACCAGACGTTCGCAGAAATCGGCGATCATCTCGGCCGGCTCTTGCGACGACCAAGCGCCGTCGATCAGCCAGTTGGTAATGCGCTGGAGCTCGGAGCTGTTCATGTCCGCATTTGCGGACGAAGTTGTGGGCCCGTCAAGCTGCGCGGAGAGCTAGTGCTGCGACACCAACGCCGGCGGCGGCGTTCACCTCTACCCGTCGGGGAGAGGTAAAAAACTAGCGTCCCACCTGCCCGCGATCGCGCAAAAAGTGATCGGCCAGCACGCAGGCCATCATGGCCTCGCCGACGGGAACGGCACGGATGCCGACGCAGGGGTCATGGCGGCCCTTCGTGAAGATCTCGGTATCAGCGCCCTTGCGATCGACCGTGAGACGCGGCTGGAGGATCGACGAGGTCGGCTTCACTGCGAAGCGCACCACCACCGGCTGTCCGGTGGAGATGCCGCCCAGAACGCCGCCGGCATGGTTGGAGAGAAAGCGCGTGCCGTCGTTGCCGGTGCGCATCTCGTCGGCGTTCTCCTCGCCGGTCAATTCGGCCGCGCCAAAGCCGGCGCCGATCTCGACACCCTTCACGGCGTTGATGGTCATCATCGCGGCCGCCAAATCGGAGTCGAGCTTGGCATAGATGGGCGCGCCAAGGCCCGCCGGCACGCCTTCGGCGACAACCTCGATCACCGCGCCGATCGAGGAGCCGCTCTTGCGGATGCCGTCAAGATAGGTCTCGAAGAAGGCGGCCTTGTCCTTGTCGGGACAGAAGAACGGATTTTTCCCGATCTCGTCCCAGTCCCATTTGGTGCGGTCGATCTTGTGCGGGCCCATCTGCACCAGCGCGCCGCGTACCCTGACGTCGGGCAGCACTTTTCGTGCGATCGCACCGGCGGCAACGCGCGTCGCGGTCTCGCGCGCCGAGGAGCGCCCGCCGCCGCGATAGTCGCGCAGGCCGTACTTCGCCTCATAGGTGAAGTCGGCATGACCGGGTCGAAACTTGTCCTTGATCTCGGAATAGTCCTTCGAGCGCTGGTCGGTGTTCTCGATCAGGAGCCCGATCGGGGTGCCCGTCGTCACCTGCACGCCGGTCTCCGGATGCGCCATCACGCCGGACAGGATTTTCACCTGGTCCGGCTCCTGGCGCTGGGTGGTGAAGCGCGACTGGCCCGGCCGGCGGCGGTCGAGGTCGCTCTGGATGTCGCTCTCGCTGAGCGGGATCATGGGAGGACAGCCGTCGACCACGCAGCCGATCGCCACCCCGTGGCTCTCGCCGAAGGTGGTGACACGGAACATGTGGCCGAATGTGTTGAAGGACATGCTTGGCTGTCGCCTGTGCTTAGTTTTTATATAAACGTTGTATGTCAACGTCGTAGCCCCGAGGGCCACGGCATTCAACCCTAGTTCCGTCATTCCGGGGCGATGCAGAGCATCGAACCCGGAATCTCGAGATTCCGGGTTCGCCCTTCGGGCGCCCCGGAATGACGAAAATCTCGCCTAACTGAACTTCTCCAGCCGGCCGTCGCGGAACACGTAGACGGCGCCCTGCTGGATATAGAGGTCGGCAGCGCTGGCGGGGGTCTCGATGCCCAAAGCCACCATCAGGGCCCGGCAGGTGCCGCCATGGGCGACCGCGACGGTATCGACCAGAAGCGACTCGTACCAATCGAGGACGCGCAGCTGTACGGCCGCATAGGTCTCGCCGCCAGCGGGCGCGACCGTCCATTTGTCGGCGAGGCGCCTTGCATAGACATCAGGATCGGAGGCCTCGCTTTCGGCCAATGTCAGCCCCTCCCACGTGCCATAGCCGATCTCCCGCAGGCGGTCGTCGAGCGAGTAATCGGCAAGCGGCAATTCAAGCTTGCGGCGGACCAGTTCCATGGTCTGGCGCGCACGTCCCAGCGGGCTCGAGACATAGGGCAGCGCCGCCTTGTCCTTGCCGTCGCGCCTGAACAGACCGGCCAGAACGTCAGCCGCGTGCGCGGCCTGGCTGCGGCCACGTGCGTTCAGCGGGATGTCCTGAGTGCCCTGAAGCCGCCCGAGCGCGTTCCACTCGGTCTCGCCGTGGCGCAGAAAGTAGATCGTAGGCACGGGCATTGCCGCTGAAAGTTAGTCCTTGCCACCCAGCGAGATATCAGGCGCGTCCGGGCGCTTCATGCCGAGCACGTGATAGCCGGAATCGACGTGGTGAACCTCGCCGGTCACGCCGCGCGACAAGTCGGAGAGGAAATACAGCGCGCTGCCACCGACGTCTTCGGTCGAAACGTTGCGCCGCATCGGCGCGTTGTACTCGTTCCACTTCAGGATATAGCGGAAATCGCCGATGCCGGACGCGGCGAGCGTCTTGATGGGACCTGCCGAGATCGCGTTGACGCGGATGTTCTTCTCGCCGAGATCGGCGGCGAGATAGCGCACGCTGGCTTCCAGCGCGGCCTTGGCCACGCCCATGACGTTGTAATGCGGCATCCATTTCTCGGCACCGTAATAGCTGAGCGTGATGAGCGAGCCGCCGTCCGTCATCAGCTTCTCGGCGCGCTGCGCCACCGCGGTGAACGAGTAGCAGGAGATCAGCATCGACTTCGAAAAATTCTCCTGCGTGGTGTCGATATAGCGGCCGTCGAGCTGCTCGCCATAGGCGATCGCGTGCACCAGGAAGTCGATCTTGCCCCATTTCTCCTTCAGCACCGCGAAGGCGGCGTCGATGGTGGCAGCGTCGGTGACGTCGCAATGGCCGAGCACGAGACCGCCGACCTCCGCGGCGAGCGGCTCGACGCGCTTCTTCAGCGCATCGCCCTGATAGGTGAAGGCGAGCTCGGCACCGGCCGCGCGGCATGCCTTGGCGATGCCCCAGGCGATCGAGCGGTTGTTGGCAACGCCGAGGATCACGCCCCGTTTGCCCTGCATCAGACCTGAATTCTGCGCCATTTCTCAACGTCCCATCGAGCGGGTTAAGGTCTGGAGGTACACCAGCCCTCCTTCGCGGTACAGTCCTAATACACGGCGTTTACGCTGTTTCGAGCGCCGGAATAGCCGTTTCATTCGGGTGTTATGATCGTTGAGGCGCTCGCGCCGGACACCGGGACGTGAAAACCGCAATGAATGCGTTTCGCCAGAGCGTGGAAGCCATGATCCCGGCGTTGCGCCGCTATGCCCGCGCGCTCACGCGCGATGGGGATGCGGCCGACGATCTGGTGCAGGATACGTTGGTGCGCGCGCTGCGCTCCGAGCGCTTGTTCCTCGGAGGCGACGTCAGGAGCTGGCTCTACACGATCCTGACCAACCTCAACAAGAACCGGCGGCGCTCACTGGCGAGGCGTCCGCAATTGATGCCGCTGACGGAAAACAACCCGGACGCCAGCGGGACCGAGGCCGAAGGGCGCGATATCGAGAAGGCGCTGGCCACCCTCGTCGAGGAGCAGCGTTCGGTGCTGCTGCTGGTGATGCTGGAGGGCATGAGCTATCGCGAGGTCGCCGACATCCAGGGCGTGCCGATCGGCACCGTGATGTCGCGCCTGGCGCGCGCCCGCGCCCACGTCAAAGCCTCGCTGAGCGGCGAGCGCCCGGCGCTCAGGCGGGTGAAATGATGGCAGAGTTGATGCATCGCGTGTTGTCCGCCCACATGCCGATGGAGCGAGCGACTTTGAGCCACGAAGAACATTTTGGGCCCCAGAGCCAGAGACAACCGATATGAACGATCGCAAGATCCCGGTGACCGAAGACGAGCTGCACGCCTATGTCGACGGCGAGCTGCCGGCCGAACGTCGCGCCGATGTCGAGGCCTGGCTTGCCGCCAACCCTGACGAGGCCGAGCGTGTGCAGTCGTGGCGCGCCATGGCCGAGATGCTGCACGCCCGCTACGATTCCGTCGCCCACGAGCCGGTGCCGGCACGGCTGGAGCTTGAGCGGCTGGAGCGCCGCCCCCGGCAATGGCTCTATGGCGCCGCCGCGGCTGTGCTGGTTGCCTTCGTTGCCGGGGGCACGGCCGGGTGGGTGGCGCATGGCGCCGCCAACGCGCCCTCGACTTTCCAGAGCTTCACGGCCGACGCGCTCGACGCCCACCGCCTCTACGTCGTCGAGGTCCGCCACCCTGTCGAGGTCGGCGGCAACGAGCGTGACCACCTCCAGGCTTGGCTGACACGGCGCTGCGGCTGGACTGTGTTCGCTCCGAACCTGGAGGCGAGCGGGCTGAAGCTCGTCGGCGGCCGGCTCTTGCCGGGCCCGAACGGTCCGGCGTCGTTCCTGATGTATGAAGGCGCCTCGGGCGAGCGGTACACGATCTACGCCGCCAAGACCGAGAACGGCGCGACGCAGATGCGCTATGCCAAGACGGATAAGGACGGTGCGCTGTTCTGGGCCGAACGTGGGGTTGGCTACGTCGTCAGCGGCGGTACCGACCGTGACCGGCTGACCAAGGTGGCCCAGGCCGTGTACGACCAAGCCGAGAAGAACGGCAGGTAGACAACCCGAGCAAACGGGTGCCTCGATTCCGTCATTGAAAATTTGGAATCACGACATCGGCGCGTCTCATTATCGCACCGGATGATCACGCGAAAATGCGCAGCGTTCGATCCGCCGATCGACGCGGGCGGCCTCGATTGGGGTTTTTGGTACCGCGCTGGTCCCCCTCTCGAGGCCGCACCTTTTTGTCGGCTGCCCCGCCGGACAGCTGACACGTCTCAAACATCTGCGTCGAAGCGCGACTACGCTTCAGGCGTCTGTTGAGCATCATCCTTTCGGGAAGAGAATGCTCCGATCGTCGAGGCGGGCTCGGATAGCGCCCTGTCGTTCGCGCATGACCTTTTCAGAAAACCGCTGCGCAGTTTTCCGGATCATGCGTTAGCCGAGTCCGCTCCGTGGATTGTAGGGGTGTTGGTCTCGCCACTTTTCCATCAATGCTTCAAGCTCAGCGTCGTTCCCGTCCGGTAGCATAATCCTGATTGTCACCAAGAGATCCCCGGTTCCACCCGCCTTCGGCAGTCCTTTGCCCTTGAGGCGGAAGGTCCGGCCGCTGGAGGTGTTTTTCGGCACAGAGAGCTCCACGGCGTTGCCGAGCGTGGGCACGCGGACCTTGGCGCCGAGCACCGCCTCGTACAGCGTGACCGGCAGATCGATGCGCAAGTCGGCGCCTTCGACCTTGAAGTAGGGGTGGGGCGCGATGTTGATGGTGATTAGGAGATCGCCGGGCGGATGGCCTTGCGCGCTTTCGCCCTGCCCCCGCAGCCGGATCTGCTGGCCTTCGGTGACGCCAGCCGGAATCTTGACATTAAGCTCCTTGCCCGTGGGCAGCCGGACGCGCTTCTCGCCGCCCTTGACCGCCTCTTCCAGCGAGACGGACATGGCAACGTTCACGTCGAGATCGAGCCCGATCCCGCCGGTGTCGAAGTCGAACTGGGCGGCCCCAGCCCCAGGGCGCGCGCCACGCATCCCGCCGCCGAACATGCTGTTGAGGATATCCTCGAACGCACCGCCGCCCGGGGCGCCACCCGCACCGCCGCTCCGGAATGTATAGCTCTCGAAACCGCCGGGCCCTGCGCGGCCGCGCGGCCCGCCGCCACCCGGAAAGCCCTGGAAGCGCGGCTTGCCCTCGGCGTCGATCTCGCCGCGGTCGAACTGCTTGCGCTTGTCCTCGTCGCCCAGAATCTCGTTGGCCGAATTGATCTCGGCGAAGCGCTCGGCAGCCTTCGGGTCACCCTTGTTGCTGTCGGGATGATGCTTCTTGGCAAGCTTGCGATAGGCGCTCTTGATGGCGGCAGCGTTGGCGCTCCGCGGCACCCCCAAGACCTCATAGGGGTCGCGCATCCGTCACGTCTCCTTCAAGAAATCGAATTGTTCAAAGGGCTCCCTGCCCCATCTGGCAGTCATGTGGGGAGAGAGTGGCATTTTTGCAACTAGGGGCGTGTGCCGACCCTAGATGATTCGAGCATGATCTTAGCGGAAGACCGGTTCCCACATTTCGCGAGCGCGGCCCTTCGGGTCCCGATCATGCTCAGCTCCGCCACGGCTTTAGCGTATGAATCTCCCAACGGCCACGGCTGCTTTGGCAGCCGGCGCCCTGGAGCCAGCTTTCGGTATTGCCGTTGACATAGCTCGCCAGAAAGTCGCGGCACTTGCGGCCGTCTTCGGCGGCATAGGATTGCGCGATCGGGGTGACCGAGCCGCGCGCGCCGGTCTCCGGGTTCTCCCAGTGCTGGCTCGAATCCTTGTCGCCCTTGCTGAGGACGTCCGAGGCGGCGTTGCGGGCGAAGGCGAGATCAGTCTCGGTCGGCGGGGCGTCCTTCGCTGGCCGCGCGATCGATCCAGTCAGGTCGCTGTCGTCCGCCTTGGCATAGGCGCTGCTGTCGTTGCGCGAAAAGCTGCAGCCGCCGGCACCAAGCCCGATCAGAAGCAGCGTCATGACGAAGCCAGACGGTCGGATCGTCGATAGGCCAACGCGTCGCCATGCCCTATATAGGGCGGTAGCGGACAACAGCGCGTTTTGGGCCGCGGGACGCAACTCGGACTCCAGACATGACCGACACGACCTCGATGAAACACCAGACACCCTTAACATCCGGTGATTTCACCACCGCCGACGAGCCATTTGCGTTGTTCGAGGCCTGGCTGAACGAGGCGATCAAGAGCGAGCCGAACGATCCGAACGCGATGGCGCTCGCGACCGTGGACGCGGACGGGCTTCCGGATGTGCGCATGGTGTTGATGAAGGGCTTCGATACCGAGGGTTTCGTCTTCTACAGCCACATCGCAAGCCAGAAGGGCCGCGAACTCGCCGCAAATCCTAAGGCAGCGTTACTTTTCCACTGGAAGTCGCTGCGCCGTCAGGTCCGCATCCGCGGCAACGTGACGCCGGTGACCGACGCCGAGGCCGATGCCTATTTCGCCACCCGCCCCAAGCAGGCGCAGATCGGCGCCTGGGCGAGCAAGCAGTCCGAGCCGCTGGAGAGCCGCTTCGCGTTCGAACAGGCCATCGCAAAAGTCGCGGCCAAATACGTCATCGGCGAGGTGCCGCGGCCGCCGGGCTGGAGCGGCTGGCGCATCGCGCCGATGCGGATCGAGTTTTGGCACGACCGCCCATTCCGCCTGCACGACCGCATCGAATTTCGCCGTGACGCAGCCGGCCGACCGTGGTCCAAGATGCGGATGTATCCTTGAGCCTTGTCTTCAGCTTTCCGACCTGAAAGATGTCCATGCCGCATTCATCCAATGTGCCGCGTCGTACGCTGCTCCTGACCGGAGCCAGCCGCGGCATCGGTCACGCCACCGTGATCCGGTTCTCCTCGGCCGGCTGGCGCGTCATCACCTGCTCACGGCATCCTTTCCCGGAAGACTGCCCGTGGGACGCAGGCCCCGAGGACCACATCCAAGTCGACCTCGGCGATCCCGAGGATACCGCGCGCGCGATCACCGAGATCCGGCGCCGGCTCGAGGACGGCACGCTGCATGCGCTGGTCAACAACGCCGCGATCTCGCCGAAGGGCCCGGGTGGCGCGCGGCTCGGCTCGGTCGACACCGACCTCGATACCTGGACGCACGTCTTCAACGTCAACTTTTTCGCGCCGATCATGATGGCGCGTGGACTGATCGAAGAGCTGAAGGCGGCAAAGGGATCAGTCGTCAACGTCACCTCGATCGCGGGCTCGCGCGTCCATCCTTTCGCCGGCGCCGCCTACGCGACGTCCAAGGCCGCGCTCGCGTCTCTGACGCGCGAGATGGCTTCCGACTTCGGCCGCATCGGCGTGCGCGTCAACGCGATCGCGCCGGGTGAGATCGACACCTCGATTCTGTCACCCGGCACCGAGAAGATCGTCGAGCAGCAGATCCCGATGCACCGGCTCGGCACGCCTGACGAGGTTGCCAAGATCATCTACGTGCTGTGCACGGAGACCAGTTCCTACGTCAACGGCGCCGAGATCCACATCAACGGCGGCCAGCACGTGTGATTGCTTTTGCCAATGATTGGGCTGTTAGCTGCTTAGGGAAGCAAGGCGATCCAGACAACGCCGCCGCAAGACCTGGATCGCCCTTCCTTCCGTTCCTCAATCGAGTCGAATCCGACGCGACCTCTCGCGCGGCCGCGGAGCGGCCGCGTTGAATGCTGTCGAGCAGTCGTCGTCGTTCTCGCCGTCGAGCAGCGGAGCACCACA
Source organism: Bradyrhizobium sp. 153 (assembly GCF_023073835.1). NCBI lineage: Bacteria > Pseudomonadati > Pseudomonadota > Alphaproteobacteria > Hyphomicrobiales > Nitrobacteraceae > Bradyrhizobium > Bradyrhizobium sp. 153. The sequence goes on from NZ_JADPKH010000053.1 coordinate 184,246, forward strand.
GTGCCGGCACATGCGTGCCGACAACGACGGCGCCTTGCCGCTCGTCACGACCTGTCGATAGTTCGCCAGATCGATGACGTTGCGGGGCGTCGTTATGTGTTTTTCAACCATGGCTGTTCCTCGCGGCTAACACGCTGCTTATCGCAGACAAGTTTCGCGCAAACGTTCAGCCCACCGCTCAAATTTTACCGGAGGAATTGGGGCACAGAGCACAGGTCACCGCACCGCCTCAATCCCGCTCTATTCTGCGACACGATCGACCATGTCTGTGCGACTGGCGTAAGGTCTCAGTAGGGATCTTTGCTTGAGCATGATCTCCGCGCAAACGCGTTCGCGTTTGTCGCGAGGGAAAACCGCCGCACAGTTTGCGCTAACGCGGCCCTCCGGGTCCGGATCATGCTCCTACAGCCACTTCTTCCACTTGAAGATCCAGTACGGGACGATCGCCGCGATCAACATCATCACCAGCGCCATCGGATAGCCGTGGACCCATTCGAGTTCCGGCATGATCTTGAAATTCATGCCGTAGATCGAGGCGATCAGCGTCGGCGGCATCAGGACGACGGCCATGACCGAGAACAGCTTGATGATGTTGTTCTGCTCGAGATTGACGACGCCGAGCATGGCGTCGAGCACGAAAGTGATCTTGTTGGAGAGATAGGATGCGTGATCGGTCAGCGAGGCCACGTCGCGCTGCATGGTCTTGAGCTGCTCGCGCATGTCCTTCGACCATTTCACGCCTTCGACCACTGCGGACAAGAAGGTCACGACGCGGCCGATCGACACCAGGCTCTCGCGAACCTTCGAGGTCAGATCGCCCTTGCGGCCGATCGAGATCAGGATCTGGGAATATCGCTTGGCCTGGCCGTGGCGCTCGCTCTCGGGCTCGAAGATGTCGTGCGAGACCTGGTCGATCTCGGCGCCGCAGCGCTCCAGAATGTCGGCGCAGCGGTCGATCACCGCGTCCAGGAGTTCCATCAGCACCATCTCGCCGGTGATCGCCGGCGTGCAGGAGCGGGCGAGCTTGGCCTCGACCAGGGCGAACGGCTTCGGCAAGTCATAGCGCACCGTCACCAAGCGGTGGTCGCCGAGGATGAAGGTCACTGCCGTGGTCCGGGGCATGTCGGTATCGGAGTGGCACATCAGCGTCGCGGTCATGTAGCGCGCGCCGTTCTCGATATAGAGCCGGCTGGAGATCTCGATCTCCTGCATGTCTTCGCGGGTCGGGATCGCGATGCCCGCCAGCCGCTCCACCGCCTTGTCCTCGGCCGCACTCGGGTTGACGAGGTCGATCCAGACCGCGCTCTCCGGCAGCGCAGTGAGATCCTCGATGACGGCCTTCTTGAGGGAGGCCTCGGAGGGAACAAACACCGAAAACATGACAACTCCAGAGAACCTGCGACAGAATGACAGCCACGCCCTTAGCGCGATTCTGACAAGTTCACGATGACAGTCGGATTAACGGAGCGTTGGTATGTGGGGCGGGGCCGTGGCTCAACTGTGGCACGGAATCGACAGTCCCGGCGGCCTTTGCCGCAAAACTCACACAGCACCGTAAAACTTGCGGCAGAAAAGCCACAGCTTGGCTCTTGCAGCGCGGGATAAGGGCTTCTGTGCTGGAATTGTGGCAGATTTCAACCATAATGGGATTAGCGGAGTCGAGGAATTTGGGCGCCAAGCTCAGGCCTTCCGCACGGTATTGTTTTGATTGGAACCAAACCATGTCGTCGCTGAAAGTAAAATTTGGGATTTTGGCCGTTGGCCTGATGCTGTCGGGCTGCATGCAGGCCACGCATTTCGAGGCGACGGACACCAAGGCCTTCAAACCGAAGGACAAGGAACTCCTCGCCAAGGTCAAATACGAGAACACCCCGGTTGCAGAGCCGTTCCGCCGCGCCATTGTCGAGTATCACCGTAAGGAATCGCCGGGCTCGATCGTGGTCGATTCCGACAATCACTACCTCTACTACGTGCTGGAGGGCGGCAAGGCGATCCGCTACGGCATCACCGTCGGTGAAGAGGCCATGGCTTGGTCGGGCATCGCCAAGGTCGGCAGCATGACCGAGTGGCCGGCCTGGCATCCGACCCCGGGCGAGATTTCGCGCCTGGGCGTGCCGACCTATGTCGCGCCGGGTCCGGACAATCCGATGGGCTCCCGCGCCATGTATCTCTATTCGGGCGGCAAGGACACGCTGTTCCGCATCCACGGCACCAACCAGCCGGAATATATCGGCGCCTCGATTTCATCGGGCTGCATCCGCCTGACCAATGAGGACGCGATCGATCTCTACAACCGCGTCAAGGTCGGCACCATCGTCGTGGTCCTCGAGCCGAAGCATGGCGACTCGCCGTATAATTCGCGGCTGGCGCTCGGCAGCAGCCAAACTGGCCAGGCTGGCAGCTACTGATCGGCTTCGATCTCTGACATTCAAAAGCGCCGGTTTCACCGGCGTTTTTTTGTTGCCGGCTTGTGCGACCGGGCTTTGTTGCCAGCAGCCGTCGGTTTGTCCGCGGGCGCACCGGGTTTCTCCGCCCCGTCGCCCGCGTCCTCGTTCGCTTCGGGCTTGGCCGCGACCTCGCGCGGCGGCGCCTCCTCGGGACGTTCCGCCGGCAGCAGCGGGGCGACTTGCGGCAAGGGATCCCAGACGTTCCACTGGCAGATCCGATAGTCATTGCGCCGCTGCGCCAAATCGAGATGGATGTGGTCCTCGTGGTACCAGTCCGAGCCCGGGCCGAGCACGGTGGAAAAGCGCGCGCATACGGACTGCAGCACGCGCTCGCGCACCTCGCGCGACATGGTCCGGTCGGTGAGGCCGATCGACTGCCCGTTGGCGAGCTTGATCGCGCGGACGTCGAGCGCATTGGCCTTGCCGTGCTCGGACAGCATCGCGCCGACGACGCGGTTACGGCCGCGGCACTCGAAGCTGTCGAAATTGTCGAGGTCGCTGATGGCAGAGCCGAGGCTCGCGGCCAGTGGCGCCATGTCCTTGCGCACCCAATCGGCCACTGCCGACGCCATGGTGCAACGGAGGATCGCCGCCGGCTTGACCGCCACCTTGCGCTTGTCCGGCAGCACGATGGCTTCCAACCGCACCAGATCCTCGCCGCCGCAGGCGCCGGGGCCGCGGATATCCGGAATGGAGGGCGCGACCGCGATCTCCTCGGTCAGCGCTAGCCGGCAGGCCGAGGCCTGCTTCTCGGGCGGCGGCGCAGCTTCGGCCGGCTTGTCGGCGCTTGGCTTGTCGGCAGAGGCCTTGTCTTCCGGCTCCGACGCCCCCTCGTCGGCTGCCTTCGGGGCCTCCTCAGGGCGGCGTCGCGGCAATGGAATCTTGGCGGGACGAGCGGCTGCGCGCGGCCGTGGCGTACCAAGGCCGAAGATATCCAGCGGCGCAGGATATTTCCGCGCCTCTGCCCTCTCGGCGAGCACAAGCGACAGCCCGATCGCAGCGGTAACCATTGCTGCGCCGGCGGACATATAGCCGCGACAAGACCATTTGCGGCGAAAGTCCGGCAGGCTAAAACTCATGACAATTCTTTGGCCCAACGCTGAGAGCGATAACGCGCCCAGCGACTTCTCGGAGGAACGTCAGAATGCTCGGTTTGATGCAAGATTGGCCCCTGCTCTGCCACCGGATCATCGAACACGCTGCCAGGATTCATGGCAAGCAAGAGGTGGTGACGCGCTCGGTCGAAGGACCGATCCATCGCACCAACTACGCCCAAATCCACAAGCGCGCGCTCAAGGTCTCGCAGATGCTGGAGCGCGACGGCATCAAGCTCGGTGACCGCGTCGCCACGATCGCCTGGAACACCTGGCGCCATCTCGAGGTGTGGTACGGCATCATGGGAATCGGCGCCATCTGCCATACCGTCAATCCTCGCCTTTTCCCCGAGCAGATCGCCTGGATCATCAACCATGCGCAGGACCGCATCGTGGTGACCGACATCACCTTCGTTCCGATCCTGGAGAAGATCGCCGACAAACTTCCCAGCGTGGAACGCTACGTCGTGCTCACCGACAACGCGCATATGCCGGAAACCACGCTGAAGAATGTGGTCGCCTACGAGGACTGGATTGCGCAGGCCGACGGCAAATTCAAATGGAAGGACTTTGACGAGAACACGGCAGCCGCGATGTGCTACACGTCGGGCACGACGGGCGACCCGAAGGGTGTGCTGTATTCGCATCGCTCCAACGTGCTGCACGCGCTGATGGCCAACAATGTCGACGCGCTCGGCACCAGCGCGTCCGAGACGATGCTGCCGGTGGTGCCGCTGTTCCACGCCAACAGCTGGGGCATCGCCTTCTCCGCGCCCTCGCAGGGCACCAAGCTGGTGATGCCCGGCGCCAAGCTCGACGGTGCCTCCGTCTACGAGCTGCTCTCGACCGAGAAGGTGACGCACACGGCGGGCGTGCCCACTGTGTGGCTGATGCTGCTCCAGCACATGAGCGCCAACAACCTGAAGCTGCCGGACCTGAAGACGGTGATCTGCGGCGGCTCGGCGATGCCGCGCTCGATGATCAAGGCCTTCCTCGACATGGGCTCGAACGTCCGCCACGCCTGGGGCATGACCGAGATGAGCCCGATCGGCAGCGTCGCGGCGCTGAAGCCGCCCTTCCAGAACGCGACCGGCGAGGCGCGGCTCGACGTGCTCCAAATGCAGGGCTACGCGCCATTTGGGGTGCAGATGAAGATCACCGACGATGCCGGCAGGGAACTGCCCTGGGACGGCAAGACCTTCGGCCGCCTGAAGGTCGCCGGCCCGGCCGTTGCCAAGGCCTATTACCGGGTCGACGCCAACATCCTCGACGAGGACGGCTTCTTCGACACCGGCGACGTCTCGACCATCGACGAGGACGGCTACATGCGCATCACCGACCGCTCTAAGGACGTGATCAAGTCCGGCGGCGAATGGATCTCCTCGATCGAGCTCGAAAACCTCGCGGTCGGCCATCCGGCCGTGGCCGAAGCCGCAGTGATCGGCGTGTTCCACCCGAAATGGGACGAGCGGCCGCTCCTGATCGTGCAGCTCAAGCACGGCCAGCAGGCCACGCGCGAGGACATCCTGAAGTTCATGGACGGCAAGATCGCCAAATGGTGGATGCCCGACGACGTCGCCTTCGTCGACGGCATCCCGCATACCGCGACGGGCAAGATCCTCAAGACGGCGTTGCGCGACCAATTCAAGGATTACCGCTTCCCGAACGCGGCGGCGTAGGACATCACGCGCGTCGGTCCGGGCGGCTCAAGGAGCCGACCCGGAATCTGGAGATTCCGGGTTCGATGCTCCGCATCGCCCCGGAATGACGGGCCGTAACAGTCCGGTCTCCCTTGAATTTGCCCCCGGGCCATGGTCTCAACGGCGCATCGTCGCGCCAGATCCGGCCGGCATCGCCTTAAAACCCCGGCAGAGCTCACCCGATGGCCCGCAGGTTTTCAGCTCCCTATCAGTCGGAGCCCGTGTCCAGCCTCGCAAGCTGGGCGCGTAATCTGGCCGTGTTCGCGGTGGTGGCGGTGGTGGTCTCGATCATCATCGTCCGCTTCGACTTCCTGGAGATGAAGCCCGCGCTGATGGCCTTCTTCGGCGGGCTCGCGATCGCCGTCCTCTCGATCCTGTTCGGGCTCGCCGGCTTTGCCGCGATCTGGCAGAACGGCTCGCGCGGCATGGCGCGCATCCTGCTCGCTTTCCTGATCGACGGCGCGATCCTCGCCTATCCGGCCTATCTCGGCCTGCAATACCGCAAGCTGCCGGCGATCCACGACATCACCACCAACCCAATCGACCCGCCGCGCTTCGACGCGCTGGCGCCCGTACGCACCGGCGATGGCACCAACACCGCGGTCTATGCCGGTCTCTATTCGGCCGAGCAGCAGCGCCAGTTTTATCCCGATATCGAGCCGATCGAGCTGGAGATCCCGGTGGACCGCGCCTATGCGATCGCGCGTCAGCTCGTCAATAAGCGCAAATGGCTCGTCATCGACGAGCGCGCGCCGCAGCCGCCGCGCCGTATCGGCCGCATCGAGGCAGTCGCGCGCACGCCGATCATGGGGTTCCGCGAGGACGTCTCGATACGGGTCGTGCCTGATGGCGATGATTCGCGTGTCGATATCCGCTCCGCCTCGCGTTATTTCGAGAGCGACCTTGGCAGTAACGCTGCCCGCGTCAAGAAATTCATTGATGATCTCAACACCGCCGCCGATGCCGATGCGCTCAAGCCGGTGAAGAAGGCCCCGGTCGCGCCGCCAAAGACGCCGGCGAAGACGGTGAAGAAGTGACGCGCTAGCGTTATCCCGGCGCGCCGGAAAGCGACGAACCCGGGATCTTGAGATGGCGATTTACATAATTGACATCACAGACCCTACAGTTAGTTCGCTCTAACTCACGATTTACATTGCGATGGGGCCATTCCACGGGTAGAAGGACCCACGGAACAGGTCGAATCATGAGCGACAAGCCCGGCGAGCCCGGCCCCAACATCTACGAGACGATGGCAGAGCGGAGAGCGCGGCTCTTGGCCGAGGCCGCTGCCGTGGAACGGGACATGGAAGACCTCGCCCGGATCGCGGCGAAATACAACTTGGCGGTATCAGGACTGCACCTTCCCTCACCGAGTATTGGGGCTCCTGCCTTGGGGGTTCTCACTTCGACCCCCGCGACACCGGATGGCCCGGCAACAATGTTGGCCCTAATCGATCTGTATAAGTCGCACCCCGACTCTCCCTACAAAAATCTCACCCATGCGTCGCGCAAGCACTATGACGCGCTGCTCAGCATGATCACTAGGGATCATGGGGATGAGCGTTTGGCTGGCATTCAGCAGGTGCACTTCATCGACTGGCACACGGATTGGAGCAAGGGCGGCACTCTTGCCATTGCTCACGCTAAGATCGGCATGGTTCGCAACCTGTTTGGCTTCGGCACAGAGGTGCTTAAGGACAGCAACTGCGAACGCCTGTTTGGCATCTTATGCAAACTGAAATACAAGCCGCCCCCGGCCCGTACTGAGCGCCTGACGGAGCAGCAGGCCCACGACATCCGGGCTATGGCGCGAAAGATGGGCCGACCGTCGATTGCACTTGCACAGGCCTTTCAGTCCAGCTCCCGCCTTCTGCAGAAGGACATAATTGGGGAATGGGTGCCCGTCTCAGAACCGGGCATGTCCGACATCACGTCGGGCGCGCTGAAATGGATGCGCGGTATTCGCTGGAATGAAATCGACGAGAACTTGGTGCTGCATCATTCAAGCCCGAGTTGGCTGGGCGACGCCGAGATCAATCTTCTCGATTTCCCGATGATCGTTGATGAGCTTCGAATCCAGTTTGGCCTCGACGCAAGCAAACCCGCTCGCAATAAGCTGCCGAGTGTTGGAGCGATTGTGCGCTCGGAATGGGACGGGCTGCCGTGGACGCCGGTTGAGTTTCGTCGGTGGTGGCGAAAGGTCGCGAATGCTTGTGGCGTGCCGCCCACGGTCAAGAATATGGATGGCCGCACCCGCGCCAAGGACGGCGACGACTCCGAAGAAAAGGAGCGGCGACATGCAAGATAGAAACGGCGGGCCTAAGCCCGCCGCATGAGATGGACAGTGGTGTAAGAAACACGGCTTGGTTTTCGTAGGGCCCCCTCTTCAAAGTAGGCCGCCAAGTTGATGCCGGTATCAAATCCGGTCTGTCCTCCACACCCTCTTGCTTTGGGCCGTGTGCACCGTTGCAGGGGGCAGCCACCGCGAGGGTGGCAGGATGGGTTGCGAAGCCCGTTCAGCAACTAACCTCAGGGGGAGCCACGGAGAACCCTGAGGGACTTAAAGGAGGTGGGAGCAATGCAACCACCATAGAGTAGGCGCGGCGCGGTACTGGTCTCACCCCGGTATCGCGTCGCGCCCGTTCTACTAAATCATTGGCGGACATGCAAGAATCCCGTTTTCGTTATGCGGTTGAGTTAAGGCGAATGAGCAAACGAACCGATACGACACATTCGAGGCAGAAGCTCAGCAACGCTTCGAAGTTGCACTTCGCGGCGCGCTCAAAAGCCCTCCTAAGTCATTGAAAGAAAAACAAAAAAGTGCAGAAAACCAAGAAGACAAAGACTAAGAAGGCCCGCTAGGCTTTCGTTTGGCAGCGCGCTTGCGCAGTAGGCGACGGTCAGCGCGCGTCCGATCCGGCTCAATGAGATTGACTTCAGACGCTTGCCAGCCGCGCCCTTGACGGCAAGGTCTGCACGTTCTCCGTCCTCAACGCCGATTGCCGAGCGGTTGGAGTAGCGGAAGTCGAACCTCCGCCAGATAGCGGTGCAGGTGCTTGATAGACGCCCTTCATGCGCGCTTGAAGATGCTGTAGTAGCCCTCAACCGTGTTGGTCGAGATGATCTTGTCGGCCTCCCTGCGCACATTCGTCCTTACTGTGGATGACGGTCGAATGGTCGAGGCCATCGGCTTCGGCAAAGTACTTGCAGGTGTAGTGCTCGTGGCGCGAAATGCCGGGGTCGATGCTGCGCATCGTCCCGGTTGACGAGGCCAGTCTAGCTCGCCATCCGGTACGTGCCGCCGATCACGGGATCGCCGTCCGTCGCAACCACGCCCCGCGCGACCAGGTCCTCCAGGTGCGCCAGCACGGAGTAGCCGGCGGCGGTCGTCAGCCTGGGGTCGATCCCGATATAGATCGCACGCACCATGGTCGGGATGTCGGTCTCGCCCTTGGCGAGGCGATGCAGGATCGAGGCCTCGCGCGCCTTGCGATGACGGATCAGGAAGCGCACGAAGCGCGGGCCGTCCGGAATCTCCGGGCCGTGGCCGGAGAAGTAGAGATCCTCCTCGCGGGACGCGAGACGGTCCAGCGAGTCCATATAGTCGATCATCGAGCCGTCGGGCGGCGCCACGATCGATGTCGACCATCCCATGACGTGATCGCCGACGAAGTTGAATTTCCGCTCGGGCCAGGCAAAGGCGAGATGGTTTGCGGTGTGGCCGGGCGTCGCCACCGCCTCGAGCCGCCAACCGGCGCCTTCGACGACGTCGCCATGGGCGATCCTGACATCAGGCGTGAAATCGCGATCGGCGCCAGATTCCGGAGTGTGCTTCTCGCTCTCGAAGCGCGGGCGCGAGGCACGGTGCGGGCCTTCGGCATAAACGGGCGCGCTCGTTACCTGCTTGATCCGCGCGGTGTTCGGCGAGTGATCGCGGTGGGTGTGGGTGACGAAGATATGGCTCACCGTCTCGCCGCGCACGGCCTCCAGCAGCGCCGCAGCATGTGCCTCGTCGTCCGGGCCGGGGTCGATGATGGCGACGTTGCCCTTGCCCACGATGTAGCTGACGGTGCCGGTGAAGGTGAACGGGCTCGGATTGTTACAGAGCACGCGCCGCACCCCGGGGCGGACCTCCTCGACGATTCCGGGCGTCAGCGGAAAGTTGCGGTTGAACGGGACGTCGTCATTGTCGGACATGGGACTTCCTGTGCACTGCCGAACCCTCGCCGTCATAACCCCGCGAAGGTGGGGTATCCAGTACGCCGCGGCGTCTGTGGCGAAAGGCGCGGTCTCTGGAATACTGGTTTGCCCGCCCCAGTGCGCAACTGCGCACAAGGCGGGCGATGACAGCTGAGCAAGATAATAGCCACGGAAGACGTGGCTAGAAAAACGCCTGAATGCCCGTGATCGCGCGGCCGAGGATCAGGGCGTGGACGTCGTGGGTACCCTCGTAGGTGTTGACCGTCTCGAGGTTCTGGACGTGGCGCATCACGTGGTACTCGATCGAGATGCCGTTGCCGCCGTGCATGTCGCGGGCGGTGCGGGCGATGTCGAGCGCCTTGCCGCAATTGTTGCGCTTCATGATCGAGATCATCTCGGGCGCGAACTTGCCCTCGTCCATCAGGCGGCCGACGCGAAGCGAGCCCTGAAGGCCGAGCGCGATCTCGGTCTCCATGTCGGCGAGCTTCTTCTGCACCAGCTGGGTCGCGGCAAGCGGCTTGCCGAACTGCTTGCGGTCGAGCGTGTACTGGCGGGCGCGGTGCATGCAGTCTTCGGCGGCGCCTAGCGCACCCCAGGAGATGCCGTAACGGGCGCGGTTGAGACAGCCGAACGGGCCCTTCAGGCCGGAGACGTTGGGCAGCAGCGCGTCCTCGGGAACCACGACCCCGTCCATCACGACCTCGCCGGTAATTGAGGCGCGAAGCGACAGCTTGCCGCCGATCTTCGGCGCGGAGAGGCCCTTCATGCCCTTCTCCAGCACGAAGCCGCGGATCTGGTTGTCGTGCGCCGCCGACTTGGCCCACACCACGAATACATCGGCGATCGGCGCGTTCGAGATCCACATCTTGCTGCCGGTGAGGCGATAGCCGTCCGAAACCTTCTCGGCACGGGTCTTCATGCCGGCGGGGTCGGAGCCGGCGTCGGGCTCGGTCAGGCCGAAGCAGCCGACCCACTCGCCGCTGGCGAGCTTCGGCAGGTATTTCTTGCGCTGGTTCTCGTCGCCATAGGCGTAGATCGGGTACATCACCAGCGAGGACTGCACCGAGTTCATCGAGCGATAGCCGGAATCGACCCGCTCGATCTCGCGCGCGACGAGGCCATAGGCGACGTAGCTCGCATTGGCGCAGCCATATTCCTCCGGCAGGGTGATGCCGATCAGGCCGAGTTCACCCATTTCGTTGAAGATCTCGCGGTCCGTCTTCTCTTCGAGATAGGCCTCGGAGACGCGTGGCAGCAGCTTGTCCTGAGCATAGGCGCGCGCGGTGTCGCGCACCATGCGCTCGTCTTCGGTGAGTTGCTCGTCGAGCAGGAACGGATCGTCCCACTGGAAAGAAGCCGCAGCCGGCTTGTCCTTGGCCTGAGGGCGCGCGCTCATGAAACGTCCTTTCGCTTCTGGTTCCGTCATAAATTGCCGGACAAATTAAAGCGCCGCGGCAACAAGTGCAATTGCATCCTGGTTTCGATCGATGCGAGGCGAAGCGTCGTACCCGGAATCTCCTCGCTTCTACGACATCGAGATTCGGGATCTGGCGCTTTCAGCGCAATCCCGGAATGACACTGCGTGTCAGCTTTCGAGCTGCTCGTTGGCGACGATCTCGATGCCGAAGCCCGACAGGCCTTTGTAGTCGTGCACCGAGGACGTGAGGTGCCGGATCGAAGTGACGCCGAGATCGCGCAGGATCTGCGCGCCGACGCCGACCTCACGCCACTGGCGGTTGCGGTCGGCTTCCGTGGACGACTCGTCCGGCAGCGGCGCGACGGGCACACCGGCTGCGCCGTCGCGCAGGTAAACCAGCACGCCACGGCCGGATTTCTTGAAATGCTCGAGCACTGCCGCCATGCGCTTATGCCCCGTGAAAGTGTCCTTGACGATGTTCGGCTTGTGGAAGCGCGTCAGCACGTTCTTGCCGTCGCCAACGCCATTGTAGACGAAGGCGACGTGGGCGATGGAATCGAACGGCGAGCGGTAGGCATAGCCCTGCAAGGGTCCGATCGGGCTCTCGGTGACGAAGGTCGAGACCCGCTCGATCAGCTTCTCGCGCGCCTGGCGGTAGGCGATCATATCCGCGATGGTGACGTGCTTGAGCTTGTGCTCGGCGGCGAAGCGGGCGACTTGCTCACCCTTCATCACGCTGCCGTCGTCGTTCATGAGCTCGCTGATGACACCCACCGGCGGCAGGCCGGAGAGCTTGCAGAGGTCAACCGCGGCTTCAGTGTGGCCGGAGCGCAGCAGCACGCCGCCGTCCTTGGCAATCAGCGGGAAGATGTGGCCAGGCCGGGCGAAGTCGTTAGCGCCGACATTGGGATTGGCCAGCGCGCGACAGCACGAGGCACGTTCCTCGGCCGAGATGCCGGTGCCGCCATCGGGCTTGTAGTCGATCGAGACCGTGAACGCGGTGGTGTGCGCCGAATCGTTGTGGGCGACCATCGGATCGAGCCGCAGACGGCGCGCGTCCTCGGTGGTCACGGGCGCGCAGACGATGCCGGAGGTGTGGCGGATGATGAACGCCATCTTCTCGGCGGTGCAGAGCGAGGCGGCGACGATCAGATCGCCCTCGCCCTCGCGATCCTCATCATCGGTGACGACGACGAGCTCGCCTCGGGCAAAGGCCTGCAAGACTTCTTGAACGCTGTCGGGCATTTCCCAATCTCTATCGGTTATGGCCGGGAGGCTTAGCCGGACTTGGCCCGGGGCGCTAGTCTCCCCAGCGCAACCACATATGCCGGGCGGCAGGCCTGCCAGGGTAATTCAGGCTTGCAGCGAAGATATCAAGGATATAGGCCGCGAGCGCCGGAGAGGAAGGCCGGCCGGTCAGGGCAGCACTTCGCGCCGCTCGCCGAGCCGTTGATCGAGCTCGGCGCGCTTGTCGGCCAGAAGGCCGGCCTGGGCGGCTTCGATCACCGTGAACAGCTCGTGGGCGTCGCTGAGCCGGGTCACCGTGACATAGCTGGCGCCGGCCTCGTAGAGCTCGCCGACGTCAGCCAGGAGGTCGGCCGTGGCCACGATCAGGGCGGTGGGGTTGAGCGCGCGGACGTGGCGGACCAGCTTCTCGTTGGTGGCGCCTTTCAGCAGCGAATCCGGCACACTGAGGATGATGATCTCCGACTTGCCGATGCCGGCATGAAGGAGCGTGTCGACATTGCTGATGTCGCCATAGATCACGTGCAGCCCCCGCGAGAGCAGGGTCTGGTACACATTCGGGTTGAAATCGACCACCGTGATCTGCTCCAGCAGCACCGGAGCCTGCCGCTCGATCTCGGCTAGCAGCGCGCTCGCCGCACGAAAAAAGCCGAGAATGACGATGCGGCGGGCCTCGCCGTGCCCGCCCTCATGGGCCTCCTCGGCATGGCCACTGCCATGATCGAGGTCGCGCAGGCCAATCCGCTTCAGGGGCCCGATCATCCAGCGGGTGATCTCGTCACTGCGCGTCATCACGAAGGTCGAGAGCACGGCCAGAACCACGAAGGCAAAGGAGGCCGCGTTCGCCGTCTCGGCTGCGATGTGGTGGTCGGCGATGCCGGTCTGGATCACCACCAGCGAGAACTCGGAGATCTGGGCGAGGTTGAGGGCCGGCAACAGGCTGGCGCGCAGCCCCTGTTTCATCAGATAAAGCGGGGTAAAGGTGGTGACGAGCCGGCTCACCACGGTAAACGCCGCGATCATCAAAGCGAGCCCGATCACGGAGAGGCCGGGCACGGGGATGGTCATACCGAGTGCGACGAAGAACAGGGTGATGAAGAAGTCGCGAAGCGTGGTGACCTTGGCCGTGACGTCGAGCGCATAGGGAAAGGTCGAAAGCGAGACGCCGGCGATCAGGGCGCCCATCTCGCGCGACAGCGACAGCCGCTCCGCCATCTCGGCGACAAGAAAGCACCAGGCCAGCGCGCCGAGCAGGATCAGCTCGGGCCGCCGGGCGATCTGGTGAAACAGGCGCGGCAGCACATAGCGGCTGACCAACAGCGCGGCAGCGACCAGCACCGCGACGCGGCCGATCGAGAGCAGGATGACGCTGACTTGCAGATTAGCCAGGCTCGGCTGCACCGCCAGGAACAGGATGGCGAAGATATCCTGGAGCACCAGCACGCCGAGGGTGATGCGGCCCGGCAGCGTGTCGAGCTCGCGCTTCTCGTAGAGCACCTTGACGATGATGACGGTGCTCGACAACGCGCAAGCGACGCAGAGATAGACCGCATCGAAATGCCCGCCGCCGAGGGACAAGCCAATGCCGACGAAGAACAGAACCCCGAGCAGGCAGCCCCCGAGCAGCTGGCCGCCTGCCGCGAACAGGATCACCTTTCCCGCCCGCACGATCTTCTTCAGGTCGATCTCCAGCCCGATCATGAACAGCATGAAGATCAGGCCGAGCTCCGAGATGACGCTGATCGATTCCTGCGATTTGACCCAGCCGGCGCCGAATGGACCTATGCAGAAGCCGGCGATAAGGTAGGCCAGGATCAGCGGCTGCCGGGAGAAATGGGCGAGCAGGCCCAGCATCCAGGCAAACAGAATACAGAGAGTGATGTCGCGAATGAGCTCGTGCATGCCAAATTGGTCCGTTTTGCCGCACCCTAGAGATGGGTCGCGGTGCGGCAAGCGAGCAATTCGTCACATGCGCGAAGGGCTCTTCGCAGCAATGCTGCTATGCCCCCTCGCCTATGCCGTGCCCGCCGCCGCGCAATCGAAAATCAGTATCGAACAAAGCTTTGCCGATTCGCTCACCGCGCTGCCGAAGGACGAACTCGCCGTATCCGGCGGGTTCTACGTGCCCGCCTATTCCAGCGTCGCGATGAGCCAGGGCAAGCTGCGTGTCGACTTCTCGGTGACGCTGAGCGTGCACAACGCCTCCGAGACCCAGCCGCTGGTGGTCAAACGCATCGCCTATTTCGACACCGCAGGCAAGCAGGTCGAGAGCTATCTGAAGGCGCCGGTCGCCTTGAGACCGCTCGCCACCGTCTCGATCTTCATTCCGACCGACGACGTACGCGGCGGGACCGGAGCCAATTTTCTCGTCGACTGGGCCGCAACAAGCGAGATCGCCGAGCCCGTGGTCGAAGCCTTGATGGTTGGCGGCGTCGCCAATGCGCATTACGCTTTCATCAGCCAGGGACGTCCGACCCGGACGGCCGGCAAGAAGTAAGACAGGCCGGTGCAACGCCGGCCGCCCAACAAGAACAAGACGAGGAACGCCCATGACGTCCAGCTTCGACTTCGCACCCCTGTTTCCCGCGGGGCTGCCTGCCCCCTCCGCGCGCTGGACGGGCCTTGCCAAATACAGCTTCGTCGGCGGCAACAACGACTCCGAACAGGTGCCGCTCGAGGGCCTGATCGAGGCGACAAACCTGGCACTACAGCGCGAGGGCCGCTCGCTCGCCACCTATGGGCTGGCGCATGGACCTCAGGGGTATTTGCCCTTGCGCGAATTCCTGGTGACAAAGCTCAAGCGCGATGCCGGCATCACCTGCACGGTCGACGACCTCCTGATCGTCTCCGGCTCGCTTCAGGCGCTCGATCTCGTCAACGCCACGCTGCTAGCGCGCGGCGACACCGTCATTTTCGAGCAGGAGAGCTATCAGGGCTCGCTGACCCGCCTGGCGCGGCTCGGCGTGAACGTGGTGGGCATCCCCCTCGACAAGGACGGCATGCGCATGGACGTGCTGGCCTCCACGCTCGCCGATCTGAAGAGCCGCGGCATCCGGCCGAAATACATCTACACGATTCCGACCGTGCAGAACCCGACCGGCAGTATCATGCCGGAGAGCCGACGCGCCGAGCTGCTGCGCCTGTCATCCGAATACGGCGTGCCGATCTTCGAAGACGATTGCTATGCCGACCTCGTCTGGTCCGGGCAGCGGCCGCCGGCGATCCATGCCATGAGCCGAAACGGCGGCGTGATCCATATCGGCTCGTTCTCGAAATCGATCGCGCCGGCGCTGCGCGTCGGCTTCGTCGTAGCGCCCTGGGATGTGATGTCGCGGATGCTGGCGCTGAAGACCGATGCCGGCTCGGGCGCGCTGGAGCAGATGGTGCTCGCGACCTATTGCAAGCCGCATTTCGCGAGCCATGTGCCGGCACTGACGAAAGCGTTGCGCACCAAGCTCGATACGTTGATGGAGGCCCTCAACGAGCAGTTCGGGACGGCGGCCGAGTTCGAGGAGCCCAAGGGCGGCATCTTCCTCTGGGTGAAACTGCCCGACCAGGTCGATACGCTCAAACTGTATCAAGCCGCGCTTGCCGCCGGCGTCTCGATCAATCCGGGGCCGGAATGGTCGACCAACAAGAACCATTCCAGCTCGCGACTGAGGCTCTGCTTTGCGAGCCCCACGCATCAGCAGATCCGTGAGGGCGTCGCCGTACTGGCCGAGGTTTGCCGCAAGGAATTTGGCGTACCGGCCCGCAGTGCCAACGTCGAGAAGAGGGCCTGATACCGAGCCACCTGGGGCTGGCTGCCGCGGATGCGGAGGCTAGCCGCAGCAAGAGGCAGCAAGAGGAAGACCGAGACGTTGCCCTTACCGGCCTCGATCTGGGCGACGTAGCGCTCGAAAATCCCTTCGCCCCGCAAGATTGACGACTTGATTCAGCATTGGTCTATCCACGTTCGCCTTCGGAAAGTGCATGCTACCCGGAAACGGCCGGCCTCATTGACCCGGATCCGATTCGCGCGCGATCGGCAGCCAGCGTGGGCGGCCGTGAGGGATGCTCTTCTTTGGAATTCTACGAGGCGGAGGGCTTGCCAGGACATGACGCGTTGCTTGAGCCGCTGGATCGCGGCTGCGCTGCCGTGGGTCGCACTCGTGTCCGCGGCGCGTGCCGAGACGCTTGCGGTAAGGGTCGAACAATGGGGCCTGCTCGGCTCTTGGGCCGTCGACTGCGCGGCTCGGCCCGACCGCGACAAGGGCGCGCTATTGACTTACGAGATCAGGAAGGACGGCCGGGTGATGTACCGGCGCAACTTCGGCGAAGCCAAGGACGAGAGCGAGGTCGTCTCCGCCACGGTCGATGCCGAAGGCCTGCTCGGTGTGATGATGTTCTTCCCCTCGCTCCATCAGACGCGCGAATTCGGACTCCTCTTGCAGAAGGATGGCAGCCTGCGCGCGACCTACAATCGCAGCGAGCGCGGCGAGTACACGATCAGAGACGGCAAATACGTCGCGACCGGCGCGCCAACACCGGCACAGCAACGCTGCGATTAACAGGCGTTCAGAATTCTCCCGCCGTTCCTCCGGAACGTTCGCGTGCATGCACGGTTTAGATGTGCATTCGATTGGAGGAGGACATCATGAAGAAGCTTGGTTATGTGGTTGCAGCTCTCGGCGCGATCGTGATCGCAGCGCCGACGCTGGCGAGCGCCGAGACGGTGGTGATCAAGCGCGGTCATCATCATCACGGCCCGTACGCTGCCCACGCCGAATACGGCATGCATCGTGACCATGGCTGGCATCGCGGCTGGCACCATCGCGGCGACAAGGTCGTCGTCATCAAGCGCAGTCATCGCCACCATCACTGGGACTAAAGCGCAACGCAGCATGGAGATGGCCCCTGGCGGGGCCATTTTCTGCGCGTTCGAAAGCACTCCAGGGCTAATCCCACGCCGGCGCGAAGCCGGGATTGACGCAGCGCCTGTCCTTCGGCAGTGCGGCGATCTTGTCGCGGTCGGCATCATCGAGCGTGATCTTCAGGGCATCGAGATTGGCCTGCTGGCTCTCGCGCCGCGACGCCTTCGGGATCGCCACGACGCCGTCTTGATCGAGCAACCATTTCAGCGCCACTTGAGCCGCGGTCGCGTTGTGCTTAACGCCGATCTCGCTCAGCACCGGATCCATTGCGAAGCGCCCCTGCGCCAGCGGGCAATAGGCGACCAGCGGGATGCTCCTGGCATTGAGATAGGTCAGCACCTTCGATTGATCGAGCATGGCGTGATATTCGACCTGGTTGCAGGCGATTGGCGCCTTGATGTCCTCGACGGCAATCTTGAGCAGCGCGGTGGTAAAGTTCGCAACGCCGATCGCCCGCGTCCGCCCCTCCTCCTTGAGCTTCATCAGGGTCTCGAACACCGCGCCCCAATTGGCGAATTTCGACGGCCAGTGCACGAGATAGAGGTCGACATGGTCGAGCCTGAGCTTCTTCAGGCTGGCGTCGAAAGCGCGACGGATCGCCTCCGGTACCAGATTCTCGTGCCAGACTTTTGTGGTGACGTGCAGTTCGCCGCGCGGCAGGCGGGAAGCGGCGATGGCCGAACCGATCGACTCCTCATTGGCGTACATCTCGGCGGTGTCGATGTGGCGATAGCCAATCGACAGCGCGCTCTCGACCGCGGCGCGGCAGGCATCGCCCTGCATGCGGAAGGTGCCGAGGCCGAGCTTGGGCATGCTGATGCCCTGTGTCTGCAGATGGTGCATGAAACAGACTCCTGACGTAGTTCATCGCGCCAGACGCGCGGTGACAGACTCTTCGCTGATGGAAAGGAAGTGGCGGGAGTAGCGACCATAGCGCGGGAGACGCCGGGCGGCCAATCAAGATCGAGTTAATGGCCTACGAATGCTGCGCCACGACGGCCGGTCGTGGCTGCTGCTGCGGCTGGATATCGACTGACCAGAGATCGCGATTCTCGACGTCCTTCAAGGTCACTCTCATCACACCGCTGCGGCCGTCGATGTCGACCCGGCCGAAGAACTGCAAGCCGAAGCACGGCGCCAGATTCTCGCCCTGCGCAGCGCTACAGCCGTGCTGGTACATTGCGACCGGACCAAAGGTGTCATCGAGTTCGCCCGGGCCCCAGGTGCCGGCATGCAGCGGGCCGGAGACGAACTCCCAGAACGGATCGAAGTCCTGGAATTGCGCCTTGTTAGGATCGTAGTAGTGCGCGGCGGTGTAGTGCATATCGGCAGTGAGCCAGACGATGTTGCGGATTCCGGCGCGCTTGATGAACGCCAGCAGATTGGCGATCTCGTGCTCACGCCGGTCGGGCGGCCCACTGCCGAGCGCAACGGCGTCCAGGCTGATCAGGCCGATCGGCAAATCGGCCGCAATCACCTTCCAGATCGCGCGTGAGGCAGCGAGCTCGCGCTTCAACCAGGCGAGCTGCTCGGTGCCGAGGATCCAGCCGCGATGGTCGCTTCCCTTATTCCAGGTGCCATCGCGATAACTCCGCATGTCGATCATGAAAACGTCGAGCAGCGGGCCGTAAGCGATCTTGCGACAGACCCGACCCTGCCGCGCGCCAACGTCGCGGATCGGCATGAAATCGAAGAACGCGCGGCGGGCGCGCGCGACCAAGAGCGGCGTGCCGTCGTGCTCGTAACCGGCGGCGTCGTAGCTGCCGGTCGGCGACCAGTCGTTGGTGACCTCGTGATCGTCCCACTGCGCGAACATCGGCACCTCGGCATGGAAGGCGCGAAAGTGTTCGTCGAGGTGGTTGTATTTGTAATTGCCGCGGAACTGCGCCAGCGTGTGCGCGACCTCGGATTTTTCCTCGGTGACGATGTTGCGCCAAATTTCGCCGTTCGGCAGGTTTTGTTCGGCAGGAATGGTGCAGTCCGCATAGATGTGGTCGCCGGAGTGGATGAAGAAATCCGGGCGGTTGTCGAGCATGGTGCGATAGCTGCGATATCCGCCACGCGAGACGTCGATGCCCCAGCCCTGCCCCGCGGTGTCGCCGGACCACAGGAACGAGATCGACTGGCCCGCGGCCGGCGCGGTGCGAAAATGGCCGACGCGGCTTTCGCCGGCAATCCCGGTCGCGATGTCGTCGAAGCGGACGCGATAGAAGATGTCCTGCCCGGGAGGCAGATCCTTCAGCAGCAGTTTTGAGGTGAAATCGGCCTCGGGCAGCGCATCGCCGGAGGCCAACGCGACGATCGCCTTGAAGCTCTCGAGGGTCGAGCACTCCACCTGCATCCGCGCCGCTCGGTCGGCGCGCGCCCAGATCACGGCGGAGCCGCCAGAGACATCGCCGGACTGGATGCCGCTCGTGATCTGCGGACGGTCGGCAGCGCGACTGAGATGCGGCTTTGCGAGCGTCCCAAGCGAGGCGACGGCGAGACTGGAGGTTGAATGGACCAAAAATTGCCGCCGGGTCCAGGCCCGCGCGGCGCGGAGCGTTGCCATTCAGGAAACCTTCGTCGAATCGCAACGAAAGGTGCCTGCGCTCCTTGACTCTATCCTGACGGTTTCTTGACTTCGCGCCTACGATTTTGCGACGCGCGCATGACGGTTTCGACTGGCAAGCGTAACCACGGTGCAGATGCGCTTCCTCGCCCGCTTGCGGAGGCGAGGTGAAGAGGCAGCAGCGCTGCGGCTAACGCTTCCAGTTGCAGATCCCGCCGGAGCGGCACGGCCAGGTCTGGATGCGCGTGTCCCTTGCCTGCGCGTCCAGCGGATTGCCGTGGCGATGTGAGAGTTTGGTGCGCGCCGTACCGCGCGGCTGGGCGCTCCGGGCATGCCCGACCTTGGGCTCGGCCACGTGCACGCGTTCGGCGGCAACCTTCTTCGGCACGTCCATCGGCTCGGCGCGCGCCTGCGCCTCGTTGCCGCCGCGTGCCTCCAAAGCGACCGGCGCGAACTGCGTCTCCGGGCCAAGCCGCTTCGGCGACAGTACGGCCTTGGACAGATCGAGACCCAGATATTCGTCAGGCTTGTAGCCGTCAGCATGCGCGAGGTCCGCCCCTGCGAGCACGAGCGCCACGGCAATTGCAAAGGGAACGCTTTTCAGGACCACGAGCACCTCCTGAAATTGATGAAGGGGTAATTTAGCCCTATTTAGGAGGCGCCACGCGCAATTCCAGCGGCCAATTGCCGCCGTGGTTAAGAAGTTTGGCGGAGTCAGGCGACTTTTCGCGTCGTCTCCGTCCCATCCAGGAACCCCATCAGGCGGCTGCGGATGATGGTTTCCGCCTCACTCATGATGCGGTCGACGAGCTCCTTGCAGGAGGGAATGTCGTGGATGAGGCCTGCGACCATGCCGCAGCTCCAGGCGCCCGCGTCCATCTGACCATCCAGCATGATCCTGGGATAGACACCCGCGACCTGGTCGTGAATGTCGTCGATGGTGAGCTTGGTGCCCTTCTCGCGCTCGATCTCGAGCAGGCGATCGACATTGGCGTTCTTCAGGACGCGCTCGGTATTGCGCAGCGCCCGCATGATCAGGCGGGTGTCGAGTTCGGTGGCGGCGACCAGCGCGTTCTTGACGTTCTGATGCACCGGCGCTTCCTTGGTGGCGATGAAGCGCGTGCCCATGTTCATGCCGGCTGCGCCGAGTGATAACGCCGCGACCAGGCTGCGCCCGTCGGCCATGCCGCCAGAGGCGACGAAGGGAATCTTCAACTCTTCCGCCGCGCGCGGCAGCAGGATCATGTTGGGAATGTCGTCCTCGCCGGGATGGCCGCCGCATTCAAAGCCGTCGACGCTGACGGCGTCGCAGCCGATCCGCTCCGCCTTCAGGGAGTGGCGCACCGAGGTGCATTTGTGGATGACCTTGATGCCGGCCGCCTTCAGCGCCGGCATGTATGCTTCCGGGCTGCGGCCCGCGGTCTCCACTGCTTTGATGCCACCTTCGACGATGGCCGCGATGTATTCCGGATAAGGCGGCGCCGAGAAGGTCGGCAGGAAGGTGAGATTCACACCGAACGGCTTGTCCGTCATGTCGCGGCAGCGCGCGATCTCCTTGGCCAGCAGCTCGGGCGTCTTCTGCGTGAGCCCGGTGATGATGCCGAGCCCGCCGGCATTGGAGACGGCGGCGGCCAGCTCGGCAAAGCCGACGAAATGCATGCCGCCCTGGATGATCGGGTGCTCGATGCCGAACAGTTCGGTGATCGCGGTCTTCACGTCAGTTTCCTCCCAGGGCTTTGCTTGATGTCAGGTTCAGTCTAGCCGCAGTCTCGTGCCGCGGTCACCCTTTCTCTCTGAACGGGGCGGAGAGCCCGTCAGTGCCCCCGCGCCGGCGCGCGCAAATCGATCCTGCGGAGCACGGCTGCGGTGGGGATCATCAGCAGGGCGACAATGGCAAGCGTCCAGAACACGTCGATATAGGCGAGGAGGTCGATCTGCTGCTGCAAGGTTTTGCCGACCCATGCGACCGCCTGCGACGCGGCATCGCTTGCATTGGAGCCCTGCGCTTGGAAGTAACGCGTCATGGCGTCGATGGTCTGCTGGTAGCCGAGATCGGACGGCGCGGCATGCTCGATCAGGCGGCTCTGGTGGAATTGCTGGCGCTGCGCCAGAATGGTCTGCGCCAGCGCGACACCCATGGAGCCGCCGATATTGCGGGCGACATTGATCAGCGCCGAGGCCTGGTTGGTCCTGTCCGGCGGGATGCCGTCATAGGAGGCGGTCGTCACCGGCAGGAACAGGAAGGGGAGACCGAGCGCAAGGAAGATGCGCGACAGCGCAGCGTAGCCGTAGGTGATGTCGCCGGTCAGCCCGGTGAGATGCCACATCGAGAACGCGACGATGGCGGCACCACACATGATGAGATATTTCGGCTGCACGATGCCGACGAGGCGGCCGACCACCGGCATCAGCACCAGCGTCGCGACGCCACCGGGCGACAACGCGAGACCGGCCAGCATCGCGGTGTAGTTCAGCTCGGTCTGGAGCAGCTGCGGCAGGAGCTGCGTCGTCGAGATCAGCACCGCGCCGGTGCCGAGCATGACGAGGAAGCAGGCGGCGAACTGACGCCGGCCAAGCAGGCGAAGGTCGACGATGGGCTGCTCCCGCGTCAGCTCCCAGGGAATGAGCGAGAGCAGCGAGACAGTCGCGAGCACCGCGAAGACGACGATCATGTTCGATCCGAACCAGTCATTGCGTTGGCCTTCGTCGAGCACGAATTCGAGCGAGCCGAGCCCGATCGCGACGAGGGCGAAACCGACATAGTCGACACGCAGACCCTTGCTGAGCAGCTTCTCCCTCTCCTCCTCTGCGCCCGACGGCTCTTTGACCAGCGTGCCGACCAGGAACAACGACAGCAATCCCATGGGAACGTTGATCAGGAACACCCAGTGCCAAGTATACGTATCGGTAATCCAGCCGCCGAGCGTCGGCCCGATCACTGGCGCGACCACGACGGCGACGCCGTAGATGGCAAAGGCCTGACCACGCTTATGCGGTGGGAAGGAATCGGCGAGGATCGCCTGCTCGCTGGTCGCCATGCCGCCGCCACCAAGGCCTTGCAAGATCCGGAACAGTACAGCGATTGCAAATTCCAGGCGAAGCCGCACAGGAGCGACGCGATCGAGAACGTCGCGACGCACATCATGTAGAAGCGCTTGCGGCCGATCACGGTCGACAGCCAGCCCGAGATCGACAGCACGATGGCGTTGGCGACGAGATAGCTGGTGATGACGTAGGTGCTCTCGTCGATGCCGACCGCGAGCCCGCCGGCAATGTGGCGCAATGCGACGTTGGCGATGGTGGTGTCGAGCACCTCCATGAAGGTCGCGATCGAGACCACGAAGGCGATCAGATAGGGATTGTGCCCGCCCGCCGCCGACCGCTCCGGCGACCAACCGCCGGCGGCCGCGCCGCCTTGCGCGACGTCCGTCATCGCACCCTGGTCCAGGGCACGACCGACATGCCCGGTCCGACCGGCAGATCGGGCGGCCAGTTGTCGACCACGATCTTTACCGGCACACGCTGCACCACCTTGACGTAGTTGCCGGTGGCATTCTCCGCCGGCAGCAGGCTGAACGCGGTGCCCGAACCCGGTTGCACCGAATCGACGTGGCCGGTCAGCTTGCGGCCGGGATAGGCATCGATGCGTATCTCTACCGGCTGGCCCGGCCGCATGTCGTTGAGCTGGGTCTCTTTATAGTTGGCCACGATCCACACCTGGTCGGGCACGAACATCATCAGGCTCTGCCCGGCGGTGACGAATGTGCCCTTCGCGCCGGAGAGCTTGACGACGCGACCGGACTGCGCCGCAACGACGCTGGTATATTGCAGGTTCAGCTTGGCCTGATCGAGCTGCGCCTGCGATTGCCCGAGCTGCGCCTTGGCGCCTTCGAGCTGCGCTTGTAGCGATTTGATGCTCAGTTGCGCGGCCGTCACCGCGGTCTTGGCGCGCTCGGTGTTGGCCTGCTGCGCCTGAAGGTCGGAACGGGTCTGTTGCTGGCGCTGCACGGTTCCGGCTCCCTTTTCGGCCAGATCCTGGGCGCGCGCGAATTCTTCCTGCGAGAACTGGAGTTGCGCCTGAGCCTGTTCGAGCTGCGCCTGGGCCTGCTTGATCTGCTCCTGCTGGGAGTCGATTTGCGCCCCGACATTGGCGATGTTCGCTTTGGCCGCCGCGACCTGCGCATTGGTTTGATCGATGGCGATGCGATAGTCGCGCTCGTCGAGCTTGGCGAGAAGGTCGCCGGCATTGACGTGCTGGTTGTCTGTGACCGGGATGTCGGTCACGTAACCGCCGACCTTCGAAGCCACCGAAAAACTGCGCGAGGCGACGAAAGCGTCGTCGGTGGACTCGTAATGGCGGACCTCAAGCCAGCAGAGCAGACCGCCGACGAGCGCCGCGATCAGCACGATGGCGCCGACAGTTGCTAACAGCCAATGCTGGCGAAGCCTCGGGCGCAACGGCGGCGCCGGTTCGCCCGACTGCTCTTTGACGTCGCGGGATCGATCAGGATTCGTTCTCGGAGCTTCTTTCGTCCGCTGCGGCTGCTCCGCGGACGGCCGACGCTCCCGGGTTTGAGCATCCACGCTGACCACCTTTTGTCGGGACTACCGGCCGCAAGCCAATTGAGCCAAGCTTGCGCGCCGGCAGCCCAACCGCAGCGCCGAAGCATGGTTCCGACTTGCTGGAGCACCGCTGTCATTCGTGAATGCGGTGCTCAGAAAAAGCGCAGCACCGCCGCGCTGCGCTTCTCGATCGCTCTTACGGAAAGTGGACGTTAGTGCGTCTTGGTCTCGTGCCATTTCTCGAGGTCGGGCTTTACTTTGTCCGATCCCTGCTCTTTTTCCGGATTGCCCTTCCAAGGCTTGTCCGTCTGCCTGTGCGAACCCCAGTCGTTCTGAGTCCGGGGATCATCGGTCGGCCGTTCCTTACTCATCGCATCGTCCTTTGTTACGCGAAGGGGACGCCGTAATAGGCATTGATACCGCGTACGGCAGCGTCATCACCCCAGTTCCACTCAGCCTTCTCACCATATTTCGGAGCGCCTTCCAGATCCTTCGCGGTAATCGCGGTAACATAGCCGCCAAGCTCGGTGTCGTATTTCAGGGACTGCCAGGGCAACGGGTAATGATCATTGCCGAGGCCGAGAAATCCGCCGAAGCCAAGCACTGCGTAAGAGACCTTGCCGCTGATCTTGTCGATCATGACGCGTTCGATTGAACCGATCCGGTTTCGATCGGCCCCATAGACCGATGTTCCTTCGACCTTGTCGCTTCCGATCAGCCGGCCCATCTCGTTTTGGTCCAGTTCACCCTGATTCAGCATCGTAATTCTCCACTCAGCCATTTGTGAATCAACGGCGCGAGGTCAGCGATCGTTCCGACGCGGTTCCGCAAGAGCCAAGGAACATCGCCGAAAACAACAGGTTCTCTGAGTCTAACCAGGTCCGAACCGAGAGAGCCGCCCCTAATGTCTCAGACCGTCTCAGACTTCATCGTTCAGCGCCTGCATCAATGGGGCGTGCGTCACATCTTCGGTTACCCCGGAGACGGCATTAACGGCGTGTTCGGCGCCATGAACCGGGCTGAAGGCAGGATCGGCTTCGTGCAGGCGCGGCACGAGGAGATGGCGGCATTCATGGCGACCGCCTACGCGAAATTCTCGGGCCAGCTCGGCGTCTGTATCGCGACCTCGGGGCCCGGCGCTTCGCACCTCGTCACTGGCCTCTACGATGCACTGCTGGATCACCAGCCGGTGCTCGCCATCGTCGGCCAGCAGGCGCGCAATGCGCTGGGTGGGAGCTACCAGCAGGAACTTGACCTGGTGTCGATGTTCAAGGACGTCGCCGGCGCCTATGTCGCACAAGCCTCTTCGCCCGCGCAGGTCCGGCACTTGATCGATCGCGGCGTGCGGATCGCCCTGGCGAGACGAGTCCCGACCGCGATCATCCTGCCAAACGACATCCAGGAGGAGCCTTACGAGGACCCGCCCCGTGCGCACGGCACGTTGCATTCCGGCATCGGCTACAGCGCGCCCAGCATCACGCCGCGTGACGCTGATCTCGACCGCGCGGCGGACATCCTCAATGCCGGCAATAAGGTTGCGATGCTCGTCGGGGCCGGCGCGCTTGGCGCCACCGATGAAGTCATCGCGGTCGCCGACCGGCTATCGGCCGGCTGCGCCAAGGCGCTGCTCGGCAAGGCCGCACTCCCCGACGACCTGCCATGGGTCACCGGCTCGATCGGCCTGCTCGGCACCGAGCCCAGCTACAACATGATGATGGAATGCGACACGCTGCTGATGATAGGCTCCGCCTTTCCTTACGCCGAATTCCTGCCCAAGGAAGGTGCGGCGCGCGGCGTGCAGATCGATATCGATGCCAGCATGATGTCGATCCGCTTTCCGATGGAGGTCGGTCTCGTCGGCGATGCCGCCGACACATTGCGCGCGTTGCTGCCGCGGCTCGCGCCAAAGAGCGACGGCGCCTGGCGCAAGGCCATCGAGCAGGATGTCGCGACATGGTGGAAAACGCTGGACGACCGCGCGCATCAGCCCGCCGCGCCCGTCAATCCGCAGCTCGTTGCCTGGGAATTGTCTCCGCGCCTGCCCGACCGCGCCATCATCACCAGCGATTCCGGCTCCTGTGCCAACTGGTTTGCGCGCGACCTGAAGATGCGCCGCGGCATGACCGCCTCGCTTTCCGGCGGCCTCGCCTCGATGGGTGCTGCGGTGCCTTACGCGCTCGCCGCCAAATATGCCCATCCGGACCGACCTGTGATCGCATTGGTCGGCGACGGCGCCATGCAGATGAACAACATGGCCGAGTTGATCACGGCCGCGAAATACTGGCGGTCTTGGCGAGATCCGCACTTCATCGTCTGCGTCTTCAATAACGAAGACCTCAACCAGGTCACTTGGGAGCAGCGCATCATCAACGGCGATCCCAAGTTCGAAGCCTCGCAGCGCATTCCTGACGTCTCCTATTCACGCTTCGCTGAGCTGATCGGCCTGCGCGGCATCTTCGTCGACTGTCCCCAGCTGCTCGGCTCGGCCTGGGAGCAGGCGCTGGCGAGCGATATGCCTGTCGTCCTGGAAGTGAAAACCGATCCCGAGGTGCCGCCGCTGCCGCCGCACATCACCTTGCAGCAGGCGAAGAATTTCTCGCTCACCCTGATGAAGGGCGATCCGAACGAAAGCGGAATGATCAAGGGAGCTGCGCGGCAGGTGTTGGAATCGATTCTGCCCGGAAAGCAATGAGGTGAACCATGAGTGACTTCCGCGATATTCAGCACGGCGTCAACGACCCGGTCGACGGCGTCGACGTGAAGTGGCATTTCAACGACAACCGGACACCGCATGAGCGGGCACAGCGTCATGCCGACGTGCGCGCCGACGCCACCGCCGCGCCGGCCGAGCCGTTTCTGCCCGAGCGGCTTCGGCGCAAGCCGACCGACCCCATCAACCCGCGCACCGGGCGTAATCCCACGGACTAGTCGTTAGGAACCTCGGCCCTCGCGGCGTGTTGATCGGCGCAACACGGCGCGGCAGGTGGCCGCGCGACAATTGGAGAGACGGACCATGAAACGAACCATCGTCGCCATTGCTTGCGTGCTTCTCGCAGGTCCCGCATTGGCCCAATCGCTGGGCGAGAAGACCGGCGTCAATTCGGCACTCGGCGTCGCGCCGGCAACCGCCGACTTCGTCAAGGAGGTCGCCATCAGCGACATGTTCGAGATCGAGTCGGGCAAGCTCGCTGAGCAGAAGGGCAATGCGCAGGAGAAATCGTTCGCCCAGCAGATGGTGACCGATCACACCAAGACCAGCAGCGAACTGAAGGGACTGGTCGGCAACGGCAAGGTCCAGGCGACGCTGCCGACGGCGCTCGACAGTTCGCACCAAAGCAAGCTCGACAAGCTCAAGAGCGCGACCGGCAAGGACTTCAGTTCCGACTACAATTCCTACCAGGTCAGCGCCCATGAGGACGCCGTCTCCCTGTTCGAGCGGTATGCTAAGGGCGGCGATAATGCCGCGTTGAAGGATTGGGCCGGCAAGACGCTGCCGGCGCTCAAGCACCATCTCGACATGGCCAAGGAGCTCGGTAAGGCGCCGAGCGTCGGTCAGTCCAAGTAGGCAGCGGCCGAGGACGGCGGCTCCGCCGGCGTCCTCCTCGTCTGAGCCACGATGCCATTCTCCGCACCTTGGGTCGCAAATGCGGAGATCCTCAGGGCGCAGCAAGACAACACTTCGATATCGCGCCGGCACATTGCCACGCCGCGAGCGGAACGCTCGCGGCGGCTTCGCTGGCTTCCGCAACGGCGGAAGGACGTACGTCCACAGCAACGGCGGAAGGACGTACGTCCACAGCTGAGCACGACTTGATCAATCCCGTCAGCCGCTATCCGAAGCCGCCGTTCAAGAAGCACTCGCAGCCCTGCCCGGCCCTGCCGGCAACATGGAGCCGCGGCCGGATCATGGCGAGACCAGCTACTAAGGCTCCGGCCGGCTCGCCCGCCACACGTCGCGCCGGAGCGATCTGGATGCCGCTCCAGGTGTCCGGCGGCGCCATCATGGAGAAGCTGGAAAAGTTCGGCGGCACGACATCCCTCGGTCGTCCCGGTCAGCCGGGCGAGCTAGCCTCGATCTACGTGCAGCTTGCCGCGGCAGACGCAAGCTATGCGACAGGCGATGTCTACGGCGCCGCGAGGGGGCTCGGGACAGCCCTCGCAACGGCGCCCGCTGGAACCTTCATTGTCATACAGAATTTACAAAACAGTCATGAAGGATAGCTCGCCAGACCGATGGCCCTCGTAGAAGTAAAACCCACTCGGATCGATCAGGCGCTCGCACACGAGATTGCGGACAACACCAATTCGGGCATCGAGCAAACCGCGCAGACTTTGACGTGGGCTGCGGACGAGCACGTGATGCTTGCGCTCGCCGCGGCTGGATGGCTCTACGCGCAGCTTCGACGGCCCGAGGCGCGATCTGCTGCAAATCACGTATTGGCAGTTTCCGTGGCCACTGCAGTGCTCCCGCACCTGCTAAAGTCCGTGTTCGATCAGACAAGACCCGATCGCCTGACGCTGCGCGGCCATTTGCACGGTATCCCTATCTCCGGAAAGCCACGTGATGCGTTTCCGTCCGGCCACGCTCTGCACATGGGCGCGCTCGCCTCGGCGGCTGGGCTGCTGGCCCCCGCTCCCCGCCGGCTGGTGCGCTCCCTTGCCGTGGCGCTGTCGTTGACGCGCGTCGCGGTGCTTGCACATTGGGCCAGCGACGTGGTGGCGGGGTTCACCCTCGGAATCGTCGTCGAGCGACTGTTCAGGCCATTTACGTTCGGAAAATCGCAGCGGCAGCGGCATCAAGCCTCGCGAGTAGGGCCATGACGGAATATCTCCTGCGCTTCGTCGCGGGCGGCCTCATCGTCTCCGCCTTCGCGATCTTCGGAGACATGCTCAAGCCGAAGAGCTTTGCCGGGCTTCTCGGCGCGGCGCCGTCGGTCGCACTCGCCACGCTTGGCATCGCGGTCGTTCAGCACGGCCCGCAATATGCCGCGGCCGAGAGCTGGACGATGATCTACGGCGCTGTCGCCCTCGGCTGCTACAGCCTCGCCGTCTGCCACCTGCTGATGAGATTTCGTCTCGCGGCGCTGCCGGCCACCATCCTCGCATTTTTGGTTTGGCTCGTGGTCGCCTTCGGCCTGCTCGCGGGTTTCGGAGGCGCCGCCTGATGCTGGTCAAGCTGTCATCATCCGCGCTGAAGCAGACGCATTGGTACGAATACGTCGTGCGCTTCGTGCTGGGCGGCCTCGCGACGGTAGCGGCAGGCCTCATCGGCAGCCATTTTGGCCTCGCGATCGGCGGACTGTTTCTCGCGCTTCCCGCCATCTTCTGTGCCAGCGCGACGCTGATCGAACGCCATGAGCGCCGCGCCAAGGAAAAAGCCGGATTCAGCGGGCGAAGACGCGGGCAGCAGGCCGCAGCGTTGGACGCTGCGGGCGCCGGCCTCGGAAGTATCGGCCTCGCAGCGTTCGCAGCGGCTTTCTACGCCGTGGTGTCGGCAAGCATCACCGGGGCATTCGCGGCCGCCATCCTAGCCTGGGTAATGGTGGCCGTGTCAGCATGGTGGTTGAGGCGGAAGCTGCGCACCACCTCAAATCGCCCGCAGCCCGAGCGCGGGCACGATCAACGAGCGGCTGGAGCTTCTTGCCGTAGCATCAGGAAACGGGGTGCTCACGTCCTTAAATAACCTCTGGGGGCTCGGACGCACCGGCTTCTGTGCTTCTGTCTCTACAGAAAGCTCGCGGGACAACCTGACTTCGTCCGTCAGGAAATGCGCCAGCGCACAACTGGTCTCAATATCAAATTATTGATTTTGCTGATGTTTATAGCTTCAGGGATGATTTTTCTGACTCTTATGGAACTCCTACTTAGTTCGTCCATTGAGTAAACTACTCAACTTGCTCAATTTGCATGATCGACCATGAACGACCTTCGCGCCGAACGCCTTCAGGTCATGCTCTCGCCGGAAGAGTTGACCGCTGTTGACGATTTCCGGTTCAAACATCGCATGCCGACCCGAGCGGCAGCGGTCCGCGAACTCCTCAAGTTCGGGCTGGCCGCAGCGGATGTCGATCCGGCAGCCGGCGTGAAGTCGAGCAATTTCGGCGTATTCGGCCGCGGACCCGGCGGACATGTTCAGGGCGAGCCGGACGGCGAGACTAACCCATAGGACGGTCCACAAAACAAACGACCCCGGCACGGGGGTGCCAGGGCCGTCCTTGGAGATTGCTTCCGGCGCACCGGGGGCATGACAACCGGAAGCAATCCGTCGACTCTTCCCGCGGAGATTCGTTCCTCCCGAGAACTAGCCTGTTGCATCTCCTGAATCGTCAGGCATCGCGCCGGCGCCCGGTGTTTTGCCATTGTCGTTCAGCTTGGGATCGCGTGTCGCTTCCCGCGACGGTGAGCCTTTGGGATCGCTCTTGTGCACGGATTGCGCACGCTGCTTGTCACGCGGCTGCTCCTCCGCCCGCTTGTCCTTGACGATTCCGTGGTCGGAATGGGCCATGATCTGCTCTCGCCTCTCTTGATGTTTCGCAGCGGTTACGCGCGGGCACGTCGATTGTTCCGGGCGGGAGCCCCCGACGCTAACTGCGCGCCGAGTGGACCGCAGCCGATGCATTTTCCAGATGCACCTGCCGCACGGTCGTGACCGTCGCGAAGGCGACCGAAACGCCAAAAGCGAGAATCAGTGAAAGAAGAACCAGACGTGGAGCCATTGCGAAACCTCCTTCTGGAATCGAAAAGCAACGCGATCGACTACTCACGGATGATCCTGGATTGGTCTCTTGCATTCCGTGCGCGGTCTCACACGCGGCTTCACCAGGACGAGAGCGTCTACCTATCCAGCTTTTGAGGGATATGGACCCTCACGGGCGGGATTTCTCCATCGAGCCAATCCTGCTCCCTCGCAAGTGCAGTCCAGGCATCCGCCATGCGCGAATAGCGCTTATAAGCGGGTTGCCCTTCCGCGCGCTCGGCGAGCTGAAGACAATTGTCGGCGTTGTCCCTGAAAATGTCAGACTGTTTCATACCGAAGACGTGGGGGCGGAACTCTCGGGTCGCAATGCCCTTACCGGATCGTAACGTTCGGGGAACTTCGCACGTCATCCGTCATTGATATCGATGCGAGTTCTCGTCGCGATAGTCCTGGTGTGCGTCAGCACCGCAGCGCCTGCCGATAGCACTGGCGAGCGACAGCTTGGTGAGCCCACGCCGAGCGCAATCGACGTCATCAGCGGCCTCTACGCCTTCAGCCGCTTCCAGCAGGGTCTGCTTGAGAGCACCGACCTGAAGGGCAACACGGAGGTCAAGAACCTTGCCGCGCTACGCGCCGAAGAAGCGGCCAAGCGCGACAAGGCGCTGAAACAGATCCAAGAGACCATCGGTGCGGAGCCGCGCGTCAGCAAGACCGCCTCGGCGAGCGCGAGCCTCGTCGAACCCGAAACTTCGGACGGACCAACTTACGTCCGAAGCTTTTATGCCTCGCAGATTCCCGAATATGAAGCGGCCATCAACCTGCTCGAACGCTATCTGAAGGCGCCCGACAATCCTGCGCTTGCAGCGCTGGCGCGCGAGCAGCTCCCGACGCTGCGTGCGCAGGTCAAGGCGGCCGAGCGCACTATGGCGGACAAGTAGCCGTCTTTTATTTGTCGTTCGGATGATGTTGCTGACTCTCCGGCCGCACAGTCCGGTTGCTCTCCGGCATCCTGTCCCGGCCCGCATCGCCATTGTCATCCCTGCCGCCCGAGGTGGACGTGCCGCTCCCGCTCGGGTTGGATCGGGTCGCCGTCCCCGTGGTCGGCGTATCCGCCTGAGGCGTGGCCGAGCTGGCGGCGGGATCGCCCGTCACGGCCCCTCGGCCGCTGGGCGCCCCGCCCTGGGCGAAGGCCGATCCGGCAAGCAACATGACGACCACCACGGCCAATCCAGCTTTCATCTGCGCTCTCCCTATCTTTGCGGGCTAACCGCAGGGGTGCCGCTCCGTTCCGAAAGGCGTGGTGCGCGAGGCGCTAATCCATGGTGTCCGCCGAGGGCCGAATTCTCGGAATTTTCGTGGAACCGATCCGACTGTTCGCAGTTAATGCTATTGGGCTGAGCAAAGCAGGTTCCATTTTCGGTGCGCCGCAACCTTGGCGCTTGATTTCGAATTTGGCTGACGCTCTATTTTGACCAAACGCGTCTTGCCATAGATTCGGCCGGCGCCTGCGGGGGAATCAGTATGAGCGACCTCGATCCCGGAACTGCATCACGCTCCGGTCGTCGCGTCCCAAAGCCAAAGACCAACGGTACGTCGGATCCGGATTCCCGGGCGGAATTGCTGCTCGCTTTGCAGGCAATGCGCAGCGGCGATTTCTCCGTGCGGATGAGCGGCGATTATCTCGGCATCGACGGTAAGATCGCCGACACCTTTAACGAAATCATCGCCGCCAATCAGCGCATGGCGCAGCAGCTCGAGCTGGTCGGCCAGGTGGTCGGCCGCGAGGGCAAGACCCGCCAGCGCGTGAAATTCGGCCTCGCATCTGGCTCTTGGGCCGACATGGAAGGGTCCGTCAACACGCTGATCGATGACCTGTTGTGGCCGACCCGTGAGGTGACGCGTGCAGTCGCGGCGGTGGCGCAAGGCGATCTGCTCCAGACCGTCAAGCTCGACGTCGACGGCCGCCCCCTGCGCGGCGAGTTCTTGCAGTCGGCGACCATCGTTAACACCATGATCAAGCAGCTCGGCGTGTTCACCTCCGAGGTGACGCGCGTGGCGCGCGAGGTCGGCACCGAAGGCAAGCTCGGCGGCCAGGCTCAGGTGCCCGAGGTGACCGGCGTCTGGAAGGACCTCACCGAGAGCGTCAACTCGATGGCGAACAACCTGACCAACCAGGTTCGCAACATCGCCGAGGTGACGATCGCGGTCGCCAATGGCGACCTGTCGAAGAAGATCACCGTCGACGTCCGCGGCGAAATCCTCCAGCTCAAGGAAGCCATCAACACGATGGTGGATCAGCTCCGCTCCTTCGCCTCCGAAGTGACGCGCGTGGCGCGCGAGGTCGGCACCGACGGCAAGCTCGGCGGCCAGGCGATCGTGCCCGGCGTCGCCGGCACCTGGAAGGACCTCACCGATAGCGTCAACGCGATGTGCGGTAATCTGACCGCCCAGGTGCGCAACATCGCCAACGTGACGACTGCCGTGGCGCGCGGCGACCTGTCGCGCAAGATCACCGTGGATGTGCGCGGCGAGATCCTGGAGCTGAAAGACACCATCAACACCATGGTGGACCAGCTCAATTCGTTCGCCTCCGAAGTGACACGCGTCGCACGCGAGGTCGGTACCGAAGGCAAGCTCGGCGGCCAGGCCCAGGTGCCCGGCGTCGCCGGCACCTGGAAGGACCTCACCGACAACGTCAACTTCATGGCGTCGAACCTGACCGCACAGGTCCGCAACATCGCCGATGTCGCCACCGCGATCGCGAGCGGCGATCTGTCGAAGAAGATCACCGTCAACGTCTCGGGCGAGATCCTTCAGCTGAAGGAGACGCTCAACACGATGGTCGATCAGCTCAACGCCTTCGCCGGCGAAGTGACGCGCGTCGCCCGCGAGGTCGGCACCGAGGGGCGGCTCGGCGGTCAGGCCAACGTGCTCGGCGTCGCCGGCACCTGGAAGGACCTGACCGAGAGCGTCAACTCGATGGCCTCGAACCTGACTGCGCAGGTCCGCAACATCGCGGAGGTGACAACGGCGGTCGCCGGCGGCGACCTGTCGAAGAAGATCACCGTGGACGTGCGCGGCGAGATCCTGGAGCTGAAGGACACCATCAACACCATGGTGGACCAGCTCAACGCCTTCGCCGGTGAGGTGACGCGCGTGGCGCGCGAGGTCGGCACCGAAGGCAAGCTCGGCGGCCAGGCCGTCGTGCGCGGCGTCGGCGGCACCTGGAAAGACCTCACCGATAGCGTCAATTCGATGGCCTCGAACCTGACCGGACAGGTCCGCAACATCGCCGAAGTCGCGACCGCGGTGGCGAAGGGCGATTTGTCGAAGAAGATCACCGTGAACGTATCGGGCGAAATCCTTCAGCTGAAGGAAACGCTCAACACCATGGTGGACCAGCTCAACGCCTTCGCCGGCGAAGTGACGCGCGTCGCCCGCGAGGTCGGCACCGACGGCAAGCTCGGCGGCCAGGCCGGCGTGCCCGGCGTCGCCGGCACCTGGAAGGATCTGACCGATTCCGTGAACTCGATGGCGGGCAATTTGACCGCCCAGGTGCGCAACATCGCCGAAGTCGCGACCGCGATCGCCGGCGGCGATCTCTCGCGCAAGATCACCGTGGACGTGCGCGGCGAGATCCTACAGCTCAAGGACACCCTGAACACGATGGTCGACCAGCTCAACCGCTTCGCGGGCGAGGTGACGCGCGTGGCGCGCGAGGTCGGCACCGAAGGCCGCCTGGGTGGTCAAGCCAACGTGCCCGGCGTCGCCGGCACCTGGAAGGACCTCACCGACAGCGTGAACTCGATGGCGGGCAACCTCACGGCCCAGGTCCGCAACATCGCCGAAGTCACCACCGCCGTGGCGCGAGGCGACTTGTCGCGCAAGATCACGGTGGACGTGAAGGGCGAAATCCTCGAGCTGAAGAACACCATCAATACCATGGTGGACCAGCTCAATGGCTTTGCGGGCGAGGTCACGCGCGTGGCTCGCGAGGTCGGCACCGAAGGCAAGCTCGGCGGTCAGGCCGAAGTGCCCGGCGTCGCCGGCACCTGGAAGGACCTCACCGACAACGTCAACTTCATGGCCTCCAACCTGACGGCCCAGGTCCGCAACATCGCCGAGGTCGCGACCGCGATCGCCGGCGGCGACCTCTCGAAGAAGATCACGGTGGATGTGCGCGGCGAAATCCTTCTCTTGAAGGACACGCTGAATACCATGGTCGAGCAGCTCCGCTCCTTCGCCGCCGAAGTCACGCGCGTGGCGCGCGAGGTCGGCACCGAAGGCCGGCTCGGCGGTCAGGCCGTCGTGCCCGGCGTCGGCGGCACCTGGAAGGACCTCACCGACAACGTCAACCTGCTCGCCGCGAACCTCACCACGCAAGTCCGCAACATCGCCGAAGTCACCACGGCGGTCGCGCGCGGCGACCTCTCGCGCAAGATCACGGTCGACGTGAAGGGCGAAATCCTCGAGCTGAAGAACACCATCAACACCATGGTGGACCAGCTCAATGCCTTCGCCGGCGAAGTCACGCGCGTGGCGCGCGAGGTCGGCACCGAAGGCAAGCTCGGCGGACAGGCGCAGGTGCCCGGCGTCGCCGGCACCTGGAAGGATCTCACCGACACGGTGAACTTCATGGCGGCAAACCTGACCGAACAGGTCCGCGGCATCGTCAAGGTCGTCACAGCCGTCGCCAACGGCGATCTGAAGCAGAACCTCACCGTGAAATCGAAGGGCGAGGTCGCGGCGCTCGCCGACACCATCAACAACATGACCGAGACGCTTGCTACCTTCGCCGATCAGGTGACGTCGGTGGCGCGCGAGGTCGGCGTCGAGGGCCGCCTCGGCGGCCAGGCCAACGTGCCCGGCGCCGCCGGCACTTGGAAGGACCTGACCGGCAACGTCAACCTGCTCGCGGCCAACCTGACCTCACAGGTGCGCGCGATCGCGGAAGTCGCGACTGCCGTGACCAAAGGCGACCTGACGCGCTCGATCCAGGTCGACGCCCGCGGCGAAGTCGCTGAGCTGAAAGACAACATCAACACGATGATCACGAATCTCCGTCTGACGACGGACGTGAACACCGAGCAGGACTGGCTGAAGACCAACCTCGCGAAATTCACCAACATGCTCCAGGGCCAGCGTGACCTCACCACCGTCGGCCGGCTGCTGCTCACCGAATTGTCGCCACTGGTGAACGCCCATACCGGCGTGATCTACCAGGTCGAGAACGAGAACGATCCGCAGCTCCTGCTGCTCGCTTCTTACGCCAGCGACGGCATCTATCCCTATCAGCGCGTGCTTCAGTTCGGCGAAGGCCTGATCGGC
This sequence comes from Bradyrhizobium sp. 153, assembly GCF_023073835.1. Classification (NCBI taxonomy): domain Bacteria; kingdom Pseudomonadati; phylum Pseudomonadota; class Alphaproteobacteria; order Hyphomicrobiales; family Nitrobacteraceae; genus Bradyrhizobium; species Bradyrhizobium sp. 153. The sequence goes on from NZ_JADPKH010000053.1 coordinate 220,401, forward strand.
CAGTGCGCCCTCGACAAGCGGCCGCGCGTGGTCGCCGACATTCCGCCTGACGTGGTGCCGATCAACTCGGCGCTGCTTCGTGTCGCGCCGAAGAACCTGGTGGTGCTGCCGGTGCTGTTCGAGAGCCAGGTCAAGGCCGTGATCGAACTTGCTTCGCTGACATCGTTCACGACATCGCAGATGACGTTCCTGGAGCAGCTCACCGACTCCATCGGCATCGTGCTCAACTCGATCGAGGCGACGATGCAGACCGAAGGCCTGCTCAAGCAGTCGCAGCAGCTCGCCGGCGAGCTGCAGACGCAGCAGCGCGAATTGCAGCAAACCAACGACCAGCTCGAACAGAAGGCGCAGCAGCTCGCCGAGCGCAACGTCGAGGTCGAGCGCAAGAACCAGGAGATCGAGCAGGCCCGCCGCGCGCTGGAGGAAAAGGCGACCGAGCTCGCGCTAACTTCGAAGTACAAGTCCGAATTCCTGGCCAATATGAGCCACGAGCTGCGCACGCCGCTGAACTCGATCCTGATCCTCGGACAGCAGCTCACCGACAATCCGGACGGCAACCTCTCGGCCAAGCAGGTCGAATTCGCCCGCACCATCCACGGCGCCGGCACCGACCTGCTCAATCTCATCAGCGACATTCTCGATCTGTCCAAAATCGAGTCCGGCACGGTCACGGTCGACGCCGAGGAAATCCTGACCGCGAATCTGCTCGAGACCGTGGGCCGGCCGTTCCGGCACGAGGCGGAAAACCGCAATCTGTCGTTCAAGATCGACATCGATCCGAACCTGCCCCGCAGCATCGTCACCGACTCCAAGCGCCTGCAACAGGTGCTGAAGAACCTGCTCTCCAATGCCTTCAAGTTCACCGCCGAAGGCGAGGTGCGCCTGAAGGTCGCCAGCGCGGTCGGCGGCTGGGGGACGGATCATCCGGTACTGAACTCCGCACCAGCCGTGATCGCGTTCGAGGTGTCCGATACCGGCATCGGCATTCCCCTGGAGAAGCAGAAACTGATCTTCGAAGCGTTCCAACAAGCTGACGCCGGCACCAGCCGCAAATATGGCGGCACGGGCCTCGGGCTTGCGATCAGCCGCGAGCTCGCAAGCCTACTGGGCGGCGAAATCCACCTGCGCAGTTCGCCGGGCAAGGGCTCGTCCTTCACGATTTATCTGCCGTTGAAATATTCCGGCCCGACGCTCGCACCGCGTGCTGCGCCCGCGCCACAGCAACACACCCAGCCGCCGGCGCTACAGCCGGCCGCGCCTGACCAGCAGCGCGTCATCGAGCAGCTTCCCGACGACCGCCTCAACATCGAGCCGGGCGACACCATCCTCCTGATTGTGGAGGACGATCCGCACTATGCGCGCGTGCTGGTCGATCTCGCCCGCGACAAGGGCTTCAAGGTCCTGGTTGCGGCCCGCGGTGCCGAAGCGCTGGAGCTCGCCAAACAGTACCAGCCGACGGCCGTCTCCCTCGACGTGTTCCTGCCCGACGTGCTGGGCTGGACGGTGCTGAGCCAGCTCAAGCACAATCCGCTGACCCGCCACATTCCCGTCCAGATCATCACGCTCGACGAGGACCGCCAGCACGCGCTGGCGCGGGGGGCCTTCTCCTTCGTCAACAAGCCGACGACGACGGAAGGCGTCTCCGCCGCGCTGACGCAGATCAAGGAATATGCGCGGCCGCGGCGCAAGCGACTCCTGATCGTCGAGGACAACGAGGCCGAACAACTCTCGATCCGCGAGCTGCTGCACCACGACGACATCGAGATCGTGGTTACCGACACCGGTGCCGGCGCGCTCTCGACGCTGCGCGAGCAGCCTTGCGATTGCGTGGTGCTCGACCTGCGGCTGCCGGACATGAGCGGCTTCGAGGTGCTCGACGAGATCCGCAATGACGAGGCGCTGTCGAACATTCCGGTCGTGGTGTTCACCGGCCGCGAGCTCTCGGCGGAGGAGGATGCAGAACTCCACACCATGGCGCGCAGCATCGTGGTCAAGGGCGTGGAATCGCCGGAGCGCCTGCTCGACGAGACCGCGCTGTTCCTGCACCGTGTCATCACGGAACTACCGGTCGAGAAGCAGCGCATGCTGGAGAAGCTGAACAGTTCCGACGAGGACCTGATCGGCAAGACGGCCCTGCTCGTCGACGACGATGCCCGTAACATCTTCGCGCTGTCGAGCGTGTTGGAACGGCGCGGCATGAAGGTGTTGACGGCCACGACCGGCAGCGAGGCGGTCGCGCTGGTCGAATCCAATCCGGAAATCGCCATCGTGCTGATGGACATCATGATGCCGCAGATGGATGGCTATCAGACCATGGGTGTGATCCGCGAGAACCCGGCCTTCGCGCGATTGCCGATCATCGCGCTGACCGCCAAAGCGATGAAGGGTGATCGTGAGAAATGCCTGGAGGCCGGCGCGTCCGACTATCTCGCCAAACCCGTCAACACCGATCAATTGCTGCTTGCGATCCGCATGTGGCTGCACCGCTGAGTTGGATCCGCGAATGGACCACGAAAAGGTCAACATCCTGCTCGTCGACGACCAGCCGGCCAAGCTGCTCGCCTATGAGGTGATCCTGAAGGATCTCGGCGAGAACCTCGTGATCGCCTCGTCCGGCCGCGAGGCGCTGGAGGTTCTGCTCAAGACCGAGATCGCGGTCATCCTAGTCGACGTCTGCATGCCCGAGCTCGACGGCTTCGAGCTCGCCGCGATGATCCGCGAGCATCCGCGCTTCCAGAAGACCGCGATGATCTTCATCTCTGCCATTCAGGTGAGCGACATCGACCGGCTGCGGGGCTACGAGATGGGCGCCGTCGACTACGTTCCGGTGCCTGTCGTGCCGGAGGTGCTGCGCGCCAAGATCAAGGTGTTCGCCGAACTCTATCGCAAGACCCGCGAGCTCGAACGACTGAATCAAGAGCTCGAGGACCGCGTCCGCGCGCGCACCGCCGAGCTGGAGAATTCCACCGCCAAGCTTCGCGAGAGCGAGCAGCGGCGCAGCATGGCAATCGCCGCCGGCAAGATGGGCTCTTGGGATTGGGACTGGATCACCGGCGACTGGATGTGGGACGAGGGACAATATCGCATCTTTGGGGTCAGCCCGGAGAGCTTCGAGGTCAACCCGGCCAACGTTCAGGCGCTGTTGCATCCCGATGACGTCGATCAGTTGCGCAAGGCAATCGCCGAGTTCAACAGCGGCACGCGCTCCTATGAAACGGAGTTCCGCATTGTGCGGCCCGATGGCGAGGTACGCTGGTGCGTCGGCACGGCGGCCGCAACGGTAGACCATAGCAGCCGCGTGGTGCGGGTGAGCGGCGTTACGGTGGACATCACCGAACGCAAGCGCGCCGAAGAGCAGCAGAACCTTCTCGCGCGGGAAGTCGATCATCGCGCCAAGAATGCGCTGGCATTGGCGCAATCGATCGTGCGCCTCACCCGTGCCGACGAGGTCAAGGCCTATGTCAATGCCGTCGAGGGACGCATCAACGCGCTCGCGCGCGTGCACACCATCCTGTCGCTGTCGAGCTGGCAGGGAGCCGAGCTCTCCAAGCTGATCGACGAGGAGCTGGCACCCTATTCGCCGAGTGGCCAGATCAGGTTGGCGGGCCCCGAGGTTCAATTGCTGCCGACGACTGCCCAGACACTGGCGCTCGCTCTGCACGAGCTTTTCACCAACTCGGCAAAATATGGCGCGCTTTCGACACGATCCGGGCGGCTCATGATCGGGTGGCAGGTCGAAGACGAACTCCTCACGCTGACCTGGGAGGAATCCGGCGGCCCGCTCGTCAGGACGCCGAAATCCCGAGGCTTCGGAACGCGAAGCCTGCTCGCGAGCGTCGAGTCCCAGCTCGGCGGACGGGCGAAATTCGATTGGCGCGCTGAGGGGCTGTTGTGCCGCCTCGAGGTACCGTTGACACGCAAGCCGGCCACGATAGCACCCAGCAAATTTGATGCCGCCGCCGCGGCCGAGTTGCAGCGCGCATCCGGTTAGAGCGTTTTCCAGCCAAGCGGTAACCGGTTCGCGTCAAGAAAGCGCGTCAAGCCAAGAATCGAGAGCTTCCGTTTCAATCGGAAGGGAGAGCTTTAGCCGGACGCCGTGTTCGTCATGCGCTGCTCCGTCCTTGGGTCGCGCGCGATGCGTCCTTCGAGCCAAGCTTCCGTTCGAGCGAGATCACGCAACGCCTTCGCGTAGCGCCGGGCCGCGCTTCGCTCCGCGCCGCGCGGGAGCTTGCGCGCCTTGCGCAAGATGTCTGCGGCCGCGTTGCGATAGGCCAGCGAGCGGTACAGAAAGACTACCTTGCCCATATCAAATGTCCCGTGTTGATGGCCTCATGTTCGCAAGCCGGGCATGAACGTCGGATGAAGCTGGCGATGAAAATTCCTTCATCCAGATGGAACTAATGACTATCGCGCGCGTTTGGGTGCATGGTTCCATGCGCGCGAAGAAGTCGTCGGGCCTGGTCTCTCCCACCGGCCTCATCAAGCTGATGACACATGCGATGATGGGTGCAGCCCTCGGCCTCGCCTTCAGCCTCACACTCATTCTTTCCAATCCAGCCGTCGCCAATCTGCTGAGTCATGGCGGAAGCCAAGCCGCTCTTGTGTTCGCTCTCGCACTGGGACGACCTTCGCGATCGGCGCGACGCTCACCGGCATCGTGTTCATCCTGGAAGAGAACAAGCAATCTTGAAGCGCGCGTGACGCGTGGAGAAGCTTTGTTGGGGAACTCCTGCGAGGAACGGCAGTTGGCCGCCTGCGTCAATTTAACCCAGGGAGTTCCTCCATATGAAGACAGTCAAGCTCGCCCTCGCCGCAATGTTGGCAACTGGCCTCGCTGCCGCGCCGTTCGCCGCGGAGGCGAAGTCGCACAAGGCCAAACATGGGTCCTCGATGTCATCATCGCAGACCACGGGCGCGAACACCAAGTCCTCCAAAGGTGCCGATCCCTCCGGTCAAGGCGGCTCTGGCCCCGGCTCCGACCAGGGCGGCACCATGACGAACAACAAGGGCGGCATGAGCAACACCAAGTGAACTCTGCGCGGTAACGTGAGAGTCCCGTGTTCAGCGCGGGGCCCTTCACCAAAGCACGATGACGGTTCATCCAGACCCTCGCGCCATAAAGCGCAATGAGATGGATGAATCGTCATTGCGCTTCAGGTTGTTGTTTGAGCATGATCTTTTCGGAAAACCGCTAGACACTTTGCTACTTTAGCGCCACATGCTCGGCGCGCTGACCAGCGTATCGCCCGCCGGCCCGCTTCACCTCCTCCAGGCATAGCGATCGCCGCACAAGGCCTCGCAGCATCGCGGACGCGCGCCGGCACGTCATCACGGCGGACGAGGAACGTTGTCGCAGATCTCGTCCGGCACCGCCCGCACAGCGCGGCCCGTTAGGTGTCCGAGGGCATCGACAATCGGCAGCATGTCGCTTGCGCGCACGCTTAGTGGCCAGCCAACAGGCGCGCCGCCTTGTCGACATTCTTCACGGAGCGAAGATGCATCTGGCCGCGGACGTCAGGCAGGACGTCACCGCCCCCAGCCGCCTTCCATTCATCGATCAGCAGGTTGATTTTCCGGCGCAGATCGATCTGCGCCAGAGCTCGTTCGGTGCAGTCGCAATCGCCGTTGACGAGATCGCGCACAGACGCCTCGACCTCGGCCATTTCCAGCCTCAAGGCGCTGATTTTACGCCGAATTTCGTTAATTCTGTTGTCCATGGCTTGTTAGAACAAAATAAGAACATATAGTCAAGTCATGTTTTCAAACCGGAGGAGCGACATGCAGGTTCAGGCCAAATACGACGCCAGGGTTTTCCTTAGCGAGCAGATGACACGGGCGCAGGGACTGAGATTGAAGCGGCTGAGCGAAGAGGCGTATCAGCCGGCACAATATGCGCGGGATCTGTCCTTCGCCGAGGCTGCGCGGCGCATCCAGGTGCTGGAGGCCGAGATCGAACTGGCGAATTCGTTCTAGGGCTGCCTTGACCGCCGGGAACATTGCACGCGTGCTGTTCGGAACCATGCCGGTGTCGAACGGTTCTTCCTCGGCCAAGGGAGAAAAGGCATGGCACGTAAGGCAAAGAAGCGCCGCTACTCGCGCAGCTCCGGCAGCGATGTCGAAAGCGAGATGCGGCGTTACAAGAAAGGTACCGCGAAGAGTGGACGTGGCGGTCGCGGCGGACGCGTGAAGAGCCGCAAGCAGGCGATTGCGATCGGACTGTCAAAGGCACGCAAGAAGGGCAAGAAAGTCCCGAAGAAAGCCTCCAAGCGGAAGACGTCCAAGAAATCTGCCAAGAAAACTTCCAAGAAATCTTCCAAGAAATCGTCCAGGGCATCGTCAAAGCGCAAATCCACCAAGCGGTCACGCTGACCTCGGTCAGATCATGCTGCCCGGCATGAAGCAGCGGATCGAAATTCCGAACGCAGTCTTCACCGGCCACACCATGGTGCGGCCGGCGCGGTTCGGCTCGGTGATGACGGCTTCATCCGGCACCTCGACCCATTGCCCGTCCAGCCGAACACGGTAATGCCCGTTGTGCGATTCCCAATCGGGATCGGAGACGGCAAAGCCGTCCGCATCCGAGCAGCACGGACCGAGGTGGCTGCGCAGGCTGTCGAACCATGGCTTCAGGGGCGAGTTCGCATAGCGGCCATCGTCGCGCCCGAGCGCGTTTTCTGCCGGCAGGATGAACCACGCGACGAGCAGCGTACTTATCAGTGAGAGCTTCAATCGATCCATGTCGGCACCGATCAAATGCGAACCACCGGCCAGTTCCACAAAGCGGTCAGGGGGTTCGAAGTTCCACACTCGCGAACCGACCCCACGGCTTCATTGCCGCCGAGCAGATGCGCGGCCAGAAAGTCTGATGGCCGAACACGGCTTTTTCGGACGAACCGGGTCACCCTCCCTGCCGTTAACGAGAATGTTATCGGTGGCCTCGTGTGGGATCTTGAGTGCGAATGCGAAAGGCGGCCGGAAGGCCGCCTTTCTGGATTTGTATTGATCGGAGTCAGCCTTACGCGAGCGGCACCGCGACGAATCGGGTGGCATCCGCACTTCTGACCTGCAACAGCACGCTGCGCTTGCCGGACGATTTGGCCTGCGCCAGCTCCGAACGGACTTCGGCGACATTGCTGATAGCCTTGCCACCGACATTGAGGATGACGTCTCCGGTCTGAATGCCGCGCTGCGCGGCCGGCCCCTCCGGATCAACCTCCGTGACGACGACACCCTCCCGGCCGGCGCCCTGCACATCGCCGGCCGGAGCCAGACCAAGCCCAAGGCGCGGCGTGCCGGTGCCCGGCTGCACCTTGCCGTCATAGGCCTTGCCCTGCGCCTGCCGTTCGTTCGGCAACTCGCCAAGCGCCAGCGTCACGGTCTTGCTTTCGCCCTTGTGGAAGATGTCGAGCTTGATTGAGCTGCCGGGCGCCAGGGTGGCGATGGTGCGGGCGAGATCGCGGGAATCCTTGACCGCCGTGCCGTTGACCGCGGTGATAACGTCGCCCGCCTCGATGCCGGCCTTCGCCGCCGGGCTGTCGGGTTGCGGATTGTCGACGATCGCGCCGCGCGCCTCCTTGAGGCCAACGCTGTCGGCAATATCCGACGTCACCGGCTGCACCTGCACGCCGAGCCAGCCGCGGGTAACTGCGCCCTTGTCCTTCAATTGCGCCACCACGAGTTTTGCAGTCGTAGCCGGAATATCGAAGCCGATACCGACCGAGCCGCCTGAGGGCGAGAAGATCGCGGTGTTCACGCCGATCACATTGCCGCTCATATCGAAAGCCGGACCGCCCGAATTGCCCTTGTTGATCGGCGCGTCGATCTGGATGAAGTCGTCATAGGGACCATTGCCGATGTCGCGGCCGCTGGCCGAGACGATACCCGCGGTGACGGTGCCGCCAAGGCCGAAGGGATTGCCGACCGCGACGACCCAATCGCCGATGCGCGGCTTCTGGTCGGAGAATTTGACGAACGGAAAATCTTTCTTGCCGTCGACCTTGATCAGCGCGAGATCGGTCTTCGGATCTGTGCCGACGACCTTCGCGGCGTAGGTCGTGCCGTCGTCCATGGTCACCTGCACGGACTCAGCGTGATCGACAACGTGGTTGTTGGTTACGGCATAACCGTCGGCGGAGATGAAGAAGCCGGAGCCTTCGCCCGTGATCATTTGGCGGCGCTGACGCGGCATGCCGTTCATGCCACCCGGAAAGCGGAAACCGAACTGTCGCGAGAACTGGTCGAGCGGCGAGCCTTCGTCCGAATCCATCCGGTTCTGTTGCAGCATCGCGCTCTTGTCGTTGCTCTGGTCAATTCTGACCCGCACCGAGATGACGGCGGGTTTGACCTTGGCCACGAGATCGCCGAAGCCCGGCGGGGTCGCAGCCGTTTCGGCGGCTTGGGCCGGCGCGACGAAGGAGGTCATCGCGAACGGCAAAGCGCCGGGAGCAGCCGCCAGCACGGCCACGCCAAGCGCGGCTACGCTGCCGAGCGGCGCGAGCCTGCGCGTCCTCAAGATCTTGCGGGAGGGGGGGATGTCGGAATTGACGCGATCGTTCATGTCGAGATGTCCATGTTGAGCAGCTGTCGCCTTGCGCCCAACATGGTCGTTGCCACCTTACGGCGTCCCGTCCACGCGATTAAATCTTGGCAAAGATTTGGGGACCGGCCAGCGGGCAAGACGATCAACGAAGACGATGCTGCCTGCGCGAAGCTTCAGCGACCGATCTGGCAGGACATGTCTGCCGGCTCTCGACCCGCACAGCCGGCCTGCCGGTCGCCCGCGCCGACATTGAGCCGGGCCGGCCCGCGGCTGTCACGCTGCGGCAGGTGGCTTCCAAGCCACGGCTTCAGGGGCGTCCTCGCCGCCTTGTGCATTGCACGCGTCGAAATGCGCCTTGAGCTCGACTTCCGCGAGATATTCGAAATGTTCGGCCTGGCCGAGAAGCTCCCAGTTCTGGAGCGGCCTGTAGGCTGCCTGCTGACGACAGAGGGACGCGAGCGCCCGGTAGCGACGTACGTTCTCCATGAGACCCTCCCTCGCATTCACAGGGCTTATTGCCTCGATTTGCGTCAGGCCGATGGCGGTCATGCAAAAGTTTTGCTGCGCCCGCCGCGCGCCAGCCTCGGTTAGTTCTAGCAAATGCGGAGGGGAGCCAAAGTTCCAGTCGGCGGGGATTCGCACGCTGAATTCTCCCCGCCCGCCAAGGGCCAGGCGTAGAGGCGGCGATCGATGACGTAGTCTACCGGACAGGGCCTCCATCGCTTACGCGCATCCGCTGCGCAGACCTATCTTGCGGCTTTGGAAGCAGGCTGGCGTCGGCGGCGGCGCGAATGGCCGCAATATTGGCCGCGTATTCCGCGGCGCCTTTGCCGCGAAACACCGCGGAACCCGCCACGAGCGTATCGGCGCCCGCGGCGGCCACCGCAGCAGCATTGTCGCGCGTGACACCGCCATCGACCTCGAGCCGGATTGGCCGGTTGCGGATCATGGTCTTGATCCGTGCGATCTTCGCCAACTGGGAGTCGAGGAAGGACTGGCCGCCGAAGCCGGGATTGACCGTCATCACCAGCACGAGGTCAAGACGATCGAGCACATATTCGATGACACTCTCCGCCGTCGCCGGACACAGGCTCACGCCGGCTTTCCTGCCGAGCGCCCGGATCGCCTGAAGCGAACGGTCCAGATGCGGGCCGGCTTCTGCGTGCACCGTAATGACGTCCGCACCGGCCTTCGCGAACGCCTCGAGATAAGGATCAACAGGCGCGATCATGAGATGCACGTCGAAGACCTTCTTCGTCAGCGGCCGGATCGCCTTGATGACGTGGGGGCCAAAGCTGATGTTGGGCACGAAGTGTCCGTCCATGACGTCGCAATGGATCCAGTCGGCCCCCGCCGCATCGATCGCCACGATCTCCTCGCCGAGACGCGCGAAATCCGCCGCCAGGATTGAAGGAGCAACGATCACCTCTCTCGTCATGACCTTGCACTCCGCGCGTCGGCGCCGCCGCTGAAGACGCGGCTCGCCAGGACGTCGATGGGATCGATGGTTTCGAGGTCGGCGATGTCGAGCATGCGGTCGAGATCGGATACCAGGCGATCGGCCTGCCGCAGGCGGATACGGTCGACGGCGTTGCGGATCGACCGCGCGTTGGAGAAGAACGGCTGGGTCCGGCGCAGCGTGATGTATTTTTCGAACGCCTCGCGCGCGGCCGCCGAGAAGCGATAACCGCGCTCCTTCAGCATCAGCTCGGCGATGACGAGCAGCTCGGCTTCAGCATAGTCTGGAAATTCGATGTGGTGCGCGATGCGCGAGCGGAAGCCGGGATTGGAGGCGAAGAAGCTCGTCATCCGCTCGCCATAGCCGGCGAGGATCACGACCAGGTCTTCGCGCTGATTCTCCATCACCTGGAGCAGGATCTCGATCGTCTCCTGGCCGTAGTCACGCTCGTTGTCGGGCCGGTGCAGATAATAGGCCTCGTCGATGAACAGCACGCCGCCCATCGCCTTCTTCAATATCTCCTTGGTCTTCGGAGCGGTGTGGCCGATATACTGGCCGACGAGATCGTCGCGCGTGACCGAGATCACCTGCCCGCGCCGCACGAAGCCGAGGCCATGCAGGATCTTGGCCATGCGCAGCGCTACCGTGGTCTTGCCGGTGCCGGGATTGCCTGTGAACGACATGTGCAGCGTCGGCGGCGCGGAGGCTAATCCCGCGCGCTGCCGGATACGTTCGATCAAAAGCAGCGAGGCGATCTGGCGCACGCGGTTCTTCACCGGCTTCAATCCGACCAGCTCCTGCTCGAGCTGTTGCAGCGTGTCGGTGATCCCGGCCGCTTCAGCTTCCTTCCGGAGATCGAAATTGGTCTCGCTCTGTTCGGTTGTTGCGTGAGGAATATCAAGCATCGGCACCTCGAAGAAAAGAGCTTCGCCGCAGGGGAGCGGCGAAGCAGTGGTCCGCCAAGGAAACGGAGCAGGGAGTGCTCCGCGCGGAGAGGAATGGCTTACACGGACGCCTGCGCGGCTGGCTTTCGTACCGTGGTGTAGCGGATCGCGCGGCCGCCGACCTCGTGCCGCACCAGCTCGAACTCCGCCTCCTGCGCTGGCCGGTTGACGAGGAAGGAGATGCGCACCGATTCCCAGCCATGGCTGGAATCGAAACCGCTGATGCGGATGTAGCGGTCGCCGTACACTCTGCGGCACTCGGCGAGCTCCATCATCACGCCCGCGGCGTCCTGGAGATCGAACATCGGCAGGCCCCACATCTCCCAATAGGTGTTGCGGGGATGCGGATCGTCGGTGAACTCGATGTTCACCGCCCAGCCATTGGCGAGGCAGTACTGCACCTGGCTGTAGATCTGGTCGTCGGTCAGATCGGGCAGGTATGAGAAGCAGCCCTGGGTCAGTTTCATGTGAATCTCCTCAAACGGTTTCCAGCGCCGTCGGCACGAAGTCCGGCGTATCGGTGGATTGATAGTTGAAGGTGACGTCCTTCCAGACTTCGAGCGCGGCCTTCAGCGGCGTGCAGGTCTCGGCCGCCTTGGCGAGGATCTCCGGCCCTTCGTGGACATAGTCGCGGCCCTCGTTGCGGGCGAGGATCATCGCTTCCAGCGCCACGCGATTGGCGGTCGCGCCGGCCGCAATGCCCATGGGATGGCCGATGGTGCCGCCGCCGAATTGCAGCACGACGTCCTCGCCCAAGAGATCGAGCAGCTGGTGCATCTGCCCGGCATGGATGCCGCCGGAGGCCACCGGCATCATCTTGTTCAGGCTCGCCCAGGATTGGTCGAAGAACAGCCCGTGCTCGAGCTTGGTTGGATTGAAGTCCTCGCGGCAGACGTCGTAGTAGCCGCGCGTTGTGTTGGGGTCGCCTTCGAGCTTGCCGACCACCGTGCCGGCATGAATGTGGTCGACACCGGCAAGCCGCATCCATTTGGCGATGACGCGGAACGACACGCCGTGGCTCTTCTGCCGCGTATAGGTCGAGTGGCCGGCGCGATGCAGATGCAGGATCATGTCGTTGCGCCGCGCCCACTTGGCCATCGACTGAATCGCGGTGTAGCCGATCACAAGGTCGATCATGACGATGCACGACCCGAGCTCTTTGGCGAACTCGGCGCGCTCGTAAATGTCCTCCATCGTGCCCGCGGTGACGTTCAGGTAGGTGCCCTTGACCTCGCCGGAGGCCGCCTGCGCACGGTTCACCGCCTCCATGCAGTAGAGGAAACGGTCGCGCCAGTGCATGAAGGGCTGCGAGTTGATGTTCTCGTCGTCCTTGGTGAAGTCGAGCCCGCCCTTCAGCGCTTCGTAGACCACGCGGCCGTAATTGCGGCCCGAAAGCCCGAGCTTCGGCTTCACGGTCGCGCCGAGCAGCGGCCGGCCGAACTTGTCGAGCCGCTCGCGCTCGACCACGATGCCGGTCGCCGGTCCCTGGAACGTCTTCACATAAGCGACCGGGAAGCGCATGTCCTCCAGCCGCAGCGCCTTCAGCGGCTTGAAGCCGAACACGTTGCCGATAATCGAGGCCGAGAGGTTGGCGATCGAGCCCGGCTCGAACAGATCGAGGTCATAGGCGATGTAGGCGAAGTAGGAGCCGGGCGAGCCCGGGACCGGATCGACGCGATAGCATTTCGCGCGATATTTCTCCGCGGCTGTCAGCCGATCGGTCCACACCACGGTCCAGGTCGCGGTCGAGGATTCACCGGCGACCGCAGCCGACGCCTCGATCGGGTCGACGCCCTCCTGCGGCGTCACGCGAAACAGCGCGATGACGTCGGTGTCCTTTGGCGTGTAGTCGGGCTCCCAGTAGCCCATGCGCTTATATTCCATCACGCCCGAGCGATATCTTTCCTTGCCGCGGACGGTTCCTGCGTGTGCATTCATGACTTTCTCCTGCTCTTCTCTCTCTGAACGACTAGGCTGCGACCGGTTCGCGGGCGCCAATGCGCGGATCAAGTTCGCCGGCGCGATAGCGCCGCGCCATCTCGCTCATCGGAACCACCTTGATCTTGCTCGCGTGGCCTGCCGTGCCGAACTGCTCGAAGCGCTCGCGGCAAAGCTCGCGCATTGCATCCATCGCCGGCTTGAGGAACTTTCGTGGGTCGAATTCGGAGGGCGCCTGCGCGGCGACCTTGCGGAACACCGCGGTCATTGCGAGACGGCAGTCCGTGTCGATATTGACCTTGCGCACGCCGCTTCCGATGCCGCGTACGATCTCCTCGACCGGCACGCCCCAGGTCTGCGGCATCTCGCCGCCGAACTGATTGAACATGTCCTGCAGCGGCTGCGGCACCGACGACGAGCCGTGCATGACGAGATGCGTGTTCGGCAACCGGCGATGGATCTCCTCGACCACCCGCATCGCCAGGATGTCACCATCTGGCTTGCGGCTGAACTTGTAAGCGCCGTGCGATGTGCCCATCGCGATCGCCAGGGCATCGACCTTCGTCGCGCGGACAAAGTCGACGGCTTGGTCCGGATCGGTCAGCAATTGGTCGTGGCTGACCTTGCCCTCGACGCCGTGGCCGTCCTCCTGCTCGCCGCCGCCATGCTCGAGCGAGCCGAGCACGCCGAGCTCACCTTCGACGGAGGCGCCGACCCAGTGGGCGAGATCGACGACGCGGCGGGTGATCGCGACGTTGTAATCGTACTCGGCCGCAGTCTTTGCGTCGGCTTTCAGTGAGCCGTCCATCATCACCGAAGTGAAGCCGTGGGCGATCGCGGAGGCGCAGGTCGCTTCGTCATTGCCGTGGTCCTGGTGCATGCAGAGCGGGATGTCCGGATAGGTCCGCTCCAGCGCGTCGATCATGTGCGAGAGCATGAGATCGCCGGCGTAGCTGCGCGCACCGCGCGAGGCCTGGATGATGACCGGTGCGTCGACCTCTGCCGCCGCCTGCATGATCGCGATGCCCTGCTCCATGTTGTTGATGTTGAACGCCGGCACCGCGTAGCCGTGGCTGGCGGCGTGATCGAGCAGTTGGCGAAGGGTGATACGAGCCACGATGAATCCTCATTGTCGCTTGCGAGCGATCGCCCGTCGGGCGGCTTCCGCAATGCTTTGCGGTGTGATGCCGAACTCGCGGTACAGTACGGGCGCCGGCGCCGAGGCGCCGAAGCCGCGCATGCCGACGAACTCGCCGTCCATGCCGATCCAGCGCGGCCAGTCGCCCGCTACGGCCGCCTCGATCCCGACACGCGGCGCAGTGCCGAGCACGGTGGCGCGGTAATCGTCCGATTGTTGCTCGAACAGTGCGAAGCAGGGTGCGGACACGACGGCGGCACGGATGTGCTCGGTCGCGAGCAGGCGCGCCGCCTCCAGCGCGATCGACACTTCCGAGCCGGTTGCGATCAACGTCACGTCGCGGCCGCCGTCAGGCGACACGACGAGATAGGCGCCGCGCGCGACGCGGTTTCTGCCGCGAGCATCGCTGCGGAAGGTCGGCAAGGCCTGACGCGACAGGCACAACACGGACGGACGGCTCTCGGAATTGAGTGCGCAGTCCCAGGCCTCCAGCGTCTCCACCGCGTCGGCGGGACGGAACACCAGAAGGTTCGGAATCACCCGCAGCGCGGCGAGATGCTCGACCGGCTGGTGCGTCGGGCCGTCCTCGCCGAGGCCGATGGAGTCGTGGGTCATCACATGGATGACGCGCAGCCGCATCAGGGCCGCAAGGCGAATCGCCGGCCGGCTGTAGTCGGAGAAGGCGAGGAAGGTACCGCCGTAGGGGATGAAGCCGCCATGCAGCGCGAGGCCATTCATCGCGGCGGCCATGCCGTGCTCGCGAATGCCGTAATGGATGTAATCGCCAGTGAACGTCCCACGCGTGACGGGAGCCTGCACCTTGGCGTGCGTCAGGTTCGAATGCGTCAGGTCGGCCGAGCCGCCGACGAAACCGGGAATCGTCCCGGCGACGCCCTCGAGCACCTGTTGCGAGGCCTGGCGCGTCGCGATCTTCGGGCGCTCGCTGGCGAAGCGCTCGCGCAACGTCGCCGCAGCCAGCGCATAGGCGCCGGGCAAGGTGACGGCCTTGCCCTCGATGAACAGGTCGCGCTGCTCGGGCGTCGCACGTTCATAACGATCGAGCCAGGCGAGACGATCGACCTGCCCGCGCTGTCCGATCATCCGCCACGCCTTCAGGATCGGAAGTGGCACCACGAAGGGCTGATAATCCCAGCCCAGCATCCGGCGCGCAGCGGCCGTCTGCTCGGTTCCGAGCGGCGCACCATGCGCCTTCTCAGTGCCCTGGCGGTCCGGCGCGCCATAGCCGATGATGGTGCGGCAGGCGATCAGCGACGGTTTTGTCGTCTCACGCTCTTGCGCAATCGCCTGCGCAACGGCTTCGGGATCGTGGCCGTTAACGCGGCGCACCGACCAGCCGGAGGCGGCGAAGCGCGCGAGCTGGTCGTCGGAGGTTGCCAGCGAGGTCGGCCCGTCGATGGAGATTCCGTTGTCGTCGAACAGCACGATCAAGCGGCCGAGCTGGAGATGGCCGGCGAGCGAAATCGCCTCCTGGCTGATACCCTCCATCAGGCAGCCGTCACCGGCGATCACATAGGTGAAGTGATCGACGAGGCCATCGCCATGCCGCGCATTGGCCATGCGCTCGGCGAGCGCCATGCCGACAGCCGTCGCGATCCCCTGCCCGAGCGGTCCAGTCGTGGTCTCGACGCCCGGAGTGTGGCCGTATTCGGGATGGCCCGGTGTCTTCGAGCCCCATTGCCGGAACGCCTTGATGTCATCGAGGCTGACATCACCGCCGGTCAAATGCAGCAGCGCATAGAGCAGCATCGAGCCGTGCCCGGCCGACAGCACGAAGCGGTCGCGGTCGGGCCAGTTCGGGTGCGCCGAGTCGAATTTGAGAAAGCGTGAGAACAGCACCGTCGCGACGTCGGCCATACCCATGGGCAGGCCGGGATGGCCGGACTGCGCGGTCTCGATGGCGTCGACCGCGAGGAAGCGGACGGCGTTGGCGAGATCGTTGTGCGTGACTGCCGTAAGGTCGGCTTCGGCATGAACCGAGATGTTCATCGGGCCCTCCCGTTATCGTCGTTGCTTCACTTCAGGTTTCGCTTGCGTTCGATGAGCTGCATGATCAGCGGCGTCAGGATCAGCTGCATCGCGAGATCGAGTTTCGCGCCGGGGCAGACGATCGAATTCGCGCGCGACATCCAGCTTTGCGGCAACATCGACAGCAGGTAGGGGAAGTCGATGCCCCGCGGATTCTTGAAGCGGATCACGACCATCGATTCGTCTGGCGTCGGGATCCAGCGCGCGATGAACGGATTAGAGGTGTCCACCGTCGGCACGCGCTGGAAGTTCATGTCGGTCTCGGTGAATTGCGGGCAGATGTAATGGATGTAATCGGGCATGCGCCGCAGGATGGTGTCGGTGACGGCCTCGGTCGAATAACCGCGCGCGCTGCGATCGCGGTGCAGCTTCTGGATCCATTCGAGATTGATCACGGGCACGACGCCGATCTTGAGGTCGGCATAGCGCGCGACATTCACCTTATCCGTGACGACGGCGCCGTGCAGGCCCTCGTAGAATAGCAGGTCCGAATTCTCCGGTAGCCGCTCCCAATCGGTGAAGGTGCCGGGAGGTGCGCCATGCAACGCGGATTCCTCGGCATCGTGGACATAGTGACGCGTTACCGCCGTGCCGGTCTCGCCATAGTCGCGGAACGCGCGCTCCAGCTCCTCGAACAGGTTGGTCTCGGGGCTGAAATGGCTGAAGTGCTTGTTGCCGCGCTCGGCCTCGTTCGCCATCTGCGCGCGCATCTCGGCGCGGTCGTAGCGATGGAACGCGTCGCCCTCGATGTAGACGGCGTTGACTTTCTCGCGGAAGAATATCTGCTCGAAGGTCTTCTTGACCGAGGTGGTGCCGGCGCCGGAGGAGCCGGTGATGGAGATAATGGGATGCTTCCTGGACATGGGACGCCTCGCTCAGAGCCGGAAGAATCCGCGTCGCGCGAACAGCGGCGCGGAGACGCTGGCGACCAGCAGCGGATCGCAATGCAATTCCTCGACCCGCCGCACCTCATTGCTCGAGCCCATGATCAGCGGCACGCGCTGGTGCAGGCTTTGCGCAGACAGCTCGAGGATGCGCTCGCGCCCGGTCGAGGCCGAGCCGCCGGCCTGCTCGATGATCATGGCGATCGGATGCGCTTCGTAGGTCAGGCGCAGGCGGCCGTCGCCATAGCCGGGACGCGCGTCCGAGGGATAAAGGAACACACCGCCGCGGGTGAGGATGCGATAGGCTTCCGCGACCAGCGAGCCGATCCAGCGCATGTTGAAATCGTGGTTGGCGGGGCCTTCGACACCGGCGAGGCATTCGTCGATGAAAGCGCGCACTGGCGGATCCCAGTGCCGGCGATTGGACGCGTTGATCGCGAACTCGTCGCAAGCCTCGGAGATCTGCACGCCGCTGCGCGCGAGGCGGAAGCAGCCGGACTTGCGATCGAGGGTGAAGATATCGACGCCGTCGCCGAGCGTCAGCACCAGCGAGGTCTGCGGGCCGTAGGTGGCGAAGCCCGCCGCAAGCTGGGCCGAGCCGCGCTGATGGAAGGCGAGTGAGGGATCATCGGGTGCCGGCAGGATCGAGAAGATCGTGCCGACGGTCATGTTGATGTCGATGTTGGAGGAGCCGTCGAGCGGATCGATCGCGACGCAGATGCGGCCGTCACGGTCGACAATCTGGGCCTCGCGCATCTCCTCCGACGCCAGGGCAGCGAGCGGCAGCCTGCTGAGGCAGCGGCGCAGGATCGCATCGGCCTGAACGTCGAGATCGCGCTGGAGGTCGCCGTCGCTGTTGCGGCCCGTGGTCAGGCCCGAGGCGTCGGCGAGATCGCCGGAGGCGATGAGATCGGCGATCTCGATCGCCGCTGCCGCGATGGCGTCGACTGCGGCCGCCACGGCGAGCGCATGCAGCGCGGTCTCAGAGTACCGTTGAAGGTGGTCGTCCAACCTCAGTTGCCCGGTCATCTGCGTCCATCCCCTTGCTGGCGCCGCATCTATC
This sequence comes from Bradyrhizobium sp. 153, assembly GCF_023073835.1. Lineage (NCBI taxonomy): Bacteria > Pseudomonadati > Pseudomonadota > Alphaproteobacteria > Hyphomicrobiales > Nitrobacteraceae > Bradyrhizobium > Bradyrhizobium sp. 153. The sequence continues at coordinate 238,412 of NZ_JADPKH010000053.1, forward strand.
TCCCTCCCCGTGGAGGTCGGTGCGGTCAGTCCCAGCACGATGAGATTGACAGGGACGGCTTAATAAGGAAAATTTCTATTCATAATGAGCTCAAAAGAATTTTCTTATAATGGCCCCGGCCACGGGGCGTCCCAGCTCCGGCATCTGACGATCCGGCAGCTGCGCTCGCTTGCGGCGGTTTCGGCCAAGGGCAGCGTGACGGCGGCGTCCGGCCATCTCGGGCTGACGCAGCCCGCCGTGACCCAGCAGCTTCGGCAGCTTCAGGACCTCGCCGGCCTGCCGCTGGTGCAGCGGACCGGTGACGGCATGCTGCTGACGGAGGCCGGCAAGGAGGTGCTGGCGCTGGCCGAACGGGTCGAGGCCGCGATCGTGGATTGCCAGGGCGCGCTCGACCTGCTGGCGGGACGGACCGGCGGCACGGTGCAGCTCGGCGCGGTCTCGACCGCAAAGTACTTCGTGCCGCACGCGATCGCGGCGTTCTCCAAGCGCTATCCCAAGATCGAGATCAAGCTCACCATCGGCAATCGCGAGGAGATCCGCGAGGCCATGCACGGCTACGACCTCGATTTCGCCGTGATGGGTCGGCCACCGGCGGACGTCACCGTCGACGTCCGTCAGCTCGGGCGCAATCCGCACATCATCGTCGCGCGGAAGGGGCACTGGCTGGAGAAGGATTCCGGCCTCAACCTGACCGATCTCGTGCACGAGACCTTCCTCACCCGCGAACCGGGCTCGGGTACGCGGACGCTGATGGAAGGCATGTTCCAGAAGTCGGATCTCGAGCCGATCATCGGCATGGAGATGAGCAGCAACGAGACCATCAAGCAGGCGGTGATCGCCGGGCTCGGCATCGCCTTCATCTCGGCGCACACCGTGGCGCATGAGCTCGCCGAGGGCCGGCTGATCGTGCTCGACGTCGCCGGCCTGCCGATCGTGCGGCAATGGTACGTGATCCGCCGCAGCGACAAGGTGCTGCTGCCGCCGGCGCAGGCGATGTTCGATTTTCTGGGTTCGGAGGGATCGAACTATCTGCCCGACGTGCCCGAACTCGGCGGGGGATAGGCCGCCGAAGTTCAGCCCATCAGCTTCATCGCGATCGTCGCGGCCAGGATCACGATGATCTGGAGCAGACGCTCCGTCGTGAAGATGCGGTTGAAGGTGGTCATCGCGTGCCCCGGCCGACGTGAAGAATCTCGTTGAGCCGTTGCTAGCACAGGCGCTTGCCGAGACAACTCCGTAATTGCACCGTGATGTCCCGTGCACGATCCGACGATCGCACCTTCGGCAAGCTGGATCGGGGCCGTGCCGATGGTTGACGATCAGGCCGCGAGCGGGACGGCGTAGTCTGCGCGCGCCGCGAAATAGGCTTCCAGCTCCAGTAGCGCCCGCGCTTCCCATTCCCTCGCCTGCTCCAGCAACGACCAGCTCTGGCCCGGGCGGAATGCAGCGGTCTGGCGGTAGAGCGATGCGATGCCGCGGTAGCGGCGCACGTTCTCCAAGATGGCGTGACCGGTTATTTGGCCGTTCATGTCCGAAAACTCCCTCGTCATTCCCGCGGGAGAAATTGCGGCCAAATCTTTTTCGAAAAGTTAGCGGCGCGCGGCAAGCTCGCGGATGGTTGCCGAACTGTTGCGCGCGCGCAACGCGCGTGCACAGTCGATCTATTGCGGATTCGTTGCCGTGCTCTCGCCCGGGCGCTTCAGCCCGTCGCGGCTGACGATCGCCATCGTCTCGCGGCAGAGATCGGCGAGGCCGATCACCAGCACGGCCAGCAGGCAGAACAGGTTGATAGAATCGGCATTCGCGCTGGTCAGCGAATTGAACTCGAAAAAGGGCGGCATGAACGCCCACCATACCAGCGGAATGGTCAGCAGCGCGGCGAGCGCCGCCGCCGGCACGCCCGCGACAAGCCCGAGCAGGAAAAGGCCGGGCAGGAATGCAGCGAAATAGAGTTTTGCGCCGAGCGCGACACAGATTCCCTGAAGCACCGCCGACATCGCCACGACGACAAGCCCCAGCAGAAACGCCTGCCACGACCATGGCCGTACCCGCGGTACGCCAAACAGTCCCGTATGCCTCATCAGCCTCCCCCTGCCGCCTGTTAACCAGGTCCGCTTGCGACCAAAGTACTACAGCGGCGAGCGGACCGCGAGGCGGAAATTGCGGCCTCGCGGGGTTGGTAAATGGGCCGCAACGCATAATTGCGGCCATGCCGGCGGCTATTCGGTCGCCGCATAGAGCAGGCCAGCGACGGGCAGGGCAAGGCCAATGGCCGATGCCAGGGTCCAGCCGCCCTGTGCGAAGGCGAAGGCGCCGAGCGCGGAGCCGGCAGCACCTGCGGCGAAGAACGTCGCCATATAGAGCCCGTTAAGGCGGCTGCGGTGCTCGTGCCCGAGCACGAAAATGGCACGGAAGCCGAGCACGACATTGCCCTGCACGCCGATATCGATGGCGATCGCGGCCACCACCAGGCAGGCGAGGTTCAGCACCGATCCGGCCGCGCCGATCTGCGTGATCAGGAATCCGGCGGCTGCGAGCAGCATCGCCACCAGCGTCGCGAGGCGGCTATGGCCGCGGTCGGCGAGCCGTCCTGCGATCGGGGCCGCGAACACGCCGGCAACGCCTGCGAGCGCGAACAGCGCGATGCCGCGCTGGGTGAAGCCGAATGCGCTCGCGAGCTGGAGCGGCGCTACCGTCCAGAACAGCGTGAAGCAGCCGAACAGACTCGCCTGGTAGAGCGCACGGCGGCGCAGCAGCGGCGTGGTGCGCACCAGCTGCGGCATCGACAGCAGCAGCGCGCCATAGTGCATGCGCGCCACCGGCTTGCGCTGCGGCAGCGTCAACCAGAGCACGGCTGCGAGCACGATCATCAGCCCGGCCGAGCCGAAGAACACTGCGTGCCACGACAGCGCCGCCGTGACGAAGCTCGACACCGGGCGCGCCAGCATGATGCCGAGCATCAGGCCGGTCGAGACATTGCCGACGACGCGGCCGCGGATGGCCTCGGGCGCCAGATGCGCGGCATAGGGAATGATGATCTGCACCGCGACCGAGCCGAGCCCGATGAACAGCGCGGCGATCAGGAACGGCAGCGCGTGGGTGGCGAACGCCGCGGCGAGCAGGGCCGCCGCCCCAAGCGCGATGACCGAGCAGATCAGCGTGCGGTTCTCGACGAGGTCGCCGAGCGGTACGATGAAGAGAAGCCCGATGCCGTAGCCGATCTGCGTCATGGTGACGATCAGCCCGCTAGCTGCATGCGACAGGCCGAGCGCGGCGCTGATCGGCGCGATCAGCGGCTGGGCGTAATAGATGTTGGCGGCGACCATGCCACAGGCCGCGGCAAGCACGAAGGTCAGGCGCTGCGACACCGCATCCGGTCCGGGCGCGGTCTCGATCGTGGCATTCATCGTCATTCGTTAGACTCCAGGAATAGGGAATGACTATTCCCTATTATGACAAAAAATTCAGGCGAGCAGTTTCATCGCGACGGCGACGAGGCGCGTCCCGTCGAGCGGCAGGCGTGCCTTGCCGGCGACGCGCATGCCTTGCGTGATGCAGATCATCAGCCGCGCGGTGTCGTTGGCATCGACGTGACGGGGAATCGACCCATCGGCCTGCCCCTGGCGAATGAGGCCGGCGATGAAGCTTTCGTTCGTTTTGAGCTGCGCATTGACGCGGGCGCTGACCACGGGATCGAGCGCGGACAGTTCGACCGCGCTGCCGACGACCAGGCAGCCGCGCTGCCCCTCGGTGCCCTGGGAATGCTCGACATAGGACAAGAGCACGTTGCGGATTTGCTCGCGGCCGTTTGCACCGCACGCCGCTGCGCTGCGCGTCTGCTCCTGGCGCAGCGTGGTGTAGCGTTCGAAGGCGGCGAGAAACACGGCATGCTTGTCGCGAAACGCCTTGTAGACGCTCCCCGTAGCCAGCCGCATCGCCGCGGTGAGATCGCCGATCGAGGTCGCATGATAACCGCGCTCGCGAAACACGCGCACGGCCCTGTCGAGCGCGGTATTCATGTCGAACTCCCGGGGACGGCCGGGCGGACGGGTGGGCTGAGATCGGCGGGCAGCCTTTTGCATTGCGGGATAATAGGGAATGATTGTTTCCGAATAAAGACACTTGGTTGTGAATGGGAATGGATAAAGGTTGGCTGATGGATAGCGGAAACTTAGGAGATCGCGTCCCGGACAAGCTGCAACGCGCAAGCGTTGCGGCGCAGAGCAGGCACCCAGAAAGCGACACGGCAAAATGCGGAAAGATGGGCCCCGGCTCTGCAGCGCATCGCTAAAGGGCGCTGCGCTGCGTCCGGGGCACGAGAGGAGAGTGAGGCATGATCTCTCCACACGTCATTGCGAGCGCAGCGAAGCAATCCAGAATCCCGCCGCGGAAAGACTCTGGATTGCTTCGCTGCGCTCGCAATGACGGAGCAAGGTGAACCGACGTCGTTTTCAAACTCGCAGTTTACTCGCAGACACGCCTTCGCATTCTCGCGGCGCGTTTCGCCCGAGCTTTGCTTCGTCGCTCCACCCTCAAAGCCGGGAGGGCGCAGGGAAGGCCGGATGCCGGCTGGCACCCACGGTCCGCTGTGCGAAAGGCACACGCAGAAAACTGCACAGCGGCATACAGGTGAAGCCCAACACACGGCCTTCCCTGCGCAGTGGTTTGACGGCTTATGCCGCGCTCTCCTGGGAGCCGAGTTCGTTCTGGCCTCCCTCGCCCTCGTAGAAGTCACGGACACCGCGCCGGTTGACGCCAATGCCGCATCCGCAAGAGCTTGACCGTAGCAACGACGGCCAGGACCACACGGTTTTGCCGTACGCGCGGCTCGCCTGCGCCACAGGGTTCGACGGCGTTGTGCACCTTGCCATCGACATGCTGGCGCGACGAACCTGACAGCGCCGTCCGTCCTGCGCGAAGCTTAAGGGTTCACGGAGAGCAATCCGCCCTGCCCTTGGCCTTTCGCGCCCGACGCTGCCGCGTCCACCGCAAGCCCGGCTCCGCGATCATCACGACACATGATCGCCCCTCTCGGATGAGCCGGGATGGGCGATACATACGTTATTTCCGAATTTCGGTAAAGTGGAATATTTTTGCGCGAGGGAATTGACAGACGGGCGACACAGGCGCGGCTGGAGCGGAAGCGCAAACCGGGAGTGTGCGCGCAAGCAGACCCCGGGTTACGCTGCGTTCCATCGGGCTATGAGGAGCTACGCTGCAAGTGAGTGCGGGCGACCCTTGCCAGCTGCGATCGTTGCGAATTTGCAACGGTTCCCCACGGTCTGAAGCCGGCCAAAAGAAACTCCCATTACGGCCACGAACCGCTCTCACAACGCCGTGAGACTAGCAGGGGAACTACGATGCGTGCACAGCGCGTTTGGAAAGTGAATGGGGCCGCCAGCATCGGGCAACTCCAATCGAGACTGGATGACCTGAACAAGCGGCTTGGCCAGCTCGAAGGCCAGCATCCCGAGGGCTGGAAGATCGAAGAACTGAGATCGAGCGCGCTCAGCCTGTCGCGCGAAATCGACGACATCCGCTGCGCCGAGGCGACGGCCGCGCTGAGCGAGCTGCTGCGCAAGTAATCAGGCCTATCGCGATTCGCTCGCCGAACAAGGAACCAACCTCGCGCACCACCATTTCCATGCTGAGCATGGAGCAAGACCATGACGGGCATCGCGCGCCTCGCACCGTGAGGGATTTCGCATGACGTCCGACCCCGAGGAGTCGGTGAGGCTGCAAGGCTATGGCGAGATGACGTTGCGCACCGCGATCGCGACGCTGATGGCGCTGGCGCCGCGCGAGCGATCCGACGCTGCCATCTTCCGCATCCGCGACGGCTCGCGCCTTGCCAGGCGCGAGATCACCGACCTCGCCTCGGAATTGGGCATGGCGCCGCTCGCCGACGTCAGGTCTCCAAGACTCGTCCCGGAGCAGCACTGGCAGGACATCGTCCGCGGCATGGTGCGCGAGGCGCCGCTGCCATCGCTGATGGTGGCGTTCTTGGTCGGCATGCTTGTGGCGCGGCGGTGAAGCTCACGCGGCGGCGCGGACCGATTTCGCGCGTTGCTCGAGCGCATTGATCGTCGACACGAGATTCTCACGTCGCGCGCGAAGGTTTGTCGCGAGCAGCGGATAGGACGGGTCCTTCACGTCAAACACTCCGGCCTTGGCCTCTTCTTCGAGGATGTCGGAATTCATGAGCTGAACGCGCCACCACAAATCCGCAATCAGCGCGCTGAGCCGAAGCTCTCCAGTGGAGCCAAAACGGGACACTTCTTTCATTGTTTGCCTCACCCTGAAACAGTCCCTCCGCTGGGGACTGCCGATGGTCCTGACTGAGCAAACAGAGTGCCAGGGCTGCGGGCCAGTCAGATGCGCCGACCTGCACAACTTCGTGGCCTGCCCAGGGTCGACCGCAACCGCCATGACCGTAAGGCGCGTTGGTCGGCGCGAGCCATGCCGCCCCGACAGACGTCCCTGCTAGGCCAAATCCATCGTGGACCCGCCGCGAAAATCGTTGCAAAAAGGCGCTCCCGAGGCGCCGGCGGCCGGTCTGTCAAGCCTTTAGGAATACGTCGACTTTTGGAAGAATGGTCGGAGTGGCAGGATTCGAACCTGCGACCCCTGCGTCCCGAACGCAGTGCTCTACCGGGCTGAGCCACACTCCGACAAGAAGGCGGCTTATAGCGTTGGGTTTGGCGCACCGCAAGCGGCCGAGTTGAGGAATTTTATCCCTGTGAAAACGCGTCTTGAAACGCTGATTTTGCCGGCCGGAGAGGCTGCCGCCGCGGCCGCGGCCCGGGCGCTCGCGGCCGGCGGGCTGGTCGCGTTTCCGACCGAGACGGTCTATGGGCTCGGGGCGGATGCCGCCAATGCCGCTGCGATCGCCCATCTCTACGCCGCCAAGGGGCGGCCTGCGTTCAATCCGCTGATCGCCCATGTCGCCGACGTTGCCGCCGCAAAGCGGATCGGCCGGCTCGATGCGCGCGCCCTCAAGCTTGCGGAGGCGTTCTGGCCGGGGCCGCTGACCCTGGTGGTGCCGAAGACGGATAACTGCCCGGTGGCAGAGCTCGCCACCGCCGGCCTCGATACGGTCGCGATTCGCATCCCCGCCCATCCGGTGGCGCAGGCGATCCTGCACGCCTTTGGCGGGGCGGTGGTGGCGCCGTCCGCAAACATCTCGGGCCATGTCTCGCCGACGCTGGCCGACCATGTCAAAAGCGACCTTGCAGGGCGGATCGACCTGATCGTCGACGGCGGGCCAGTCGAGGTCGGCGTCGAGTCGACGATTGTCGGCTGCTTCGAGAGCTTGATGCTGCTCCGCCCCGGCGGGCTGTCGCGCGAGCGTATCGAGGCCGTGCTCGGCGCACCCTTGGCGCGGCCACCCGCGGAGACCGAGAGCGGGGACAGCCAGCCGCTGGCGCCAGGCATGCTGGCTTCGCATTACGCGCCGCGCGCCCATGTACGGCTCAATGCGTACGAGGTCGCACCGGGCGAAGCGCTGCTGGCATTCGGCCCGGGGCGCCTGCCCGGCGTTGAAGCCGCCGCCGCTATCATGAACTTGTCGCCCGCCGGCGATCTCGATGAAGCCGCTGCCAATCTGTTCGGCTATCTTCGCAGCCTCGATGCGAAGGGGCCGCGGGCGATCGCGGTGATGACGATTCCCGAAGAGGGACTTGGCGAAGCGATCAACGACCGGCTGCGCCGGGCGGCGGTTGCCCGATAGCGCATGATCCGGACTCTAAGGGACGCGTTAGCGAAAAGTGTGCGGCGGTTTTCCGATCAGATCATGCGCAAGGTATAAGTAGCGGAATGAAGGACGACCACATGAACATCAACACATCCGCCACCCCGCCGCTTGCGCCCGAGTTGATCGAACAATTCCGCAAGATCGTCGGCGAGCGCCACGCGATCACCGATGCCGCCGACATCGAGGCTTACGTCACCGAGGAACGCAATTTGTTTCACGGCCGCTCGCCGCTGGTGCTGCGTCCGGGCTCGACGGCGGAAGTCTCGGAGATCTGCAAGCTCGCCTCCGCGCACAGGATCGCGCTGGTGCCGCAGGGCGGCAATACCGGCCTCGTCGGCGGGCAGACGCCGCACAATGGCGAAGTGGTGGTGTCGCTGCGGCGGCTCGACAAGATCCGCGAGGTCGACACCGCCTCCAACATCATGACCTGCGAGGCCGGCGTCGTGCTGCAAATCGCGCAGCAGAAGGCGGCGGAGGTCGACCGGCTGTTTCCGCTCTCGTTAGGTGCCGAAGGCAGCTGCACCATCGGCGGCAATCTCTCGACCAATGCCGGCGGCACCGCCGCGCTCGCCTATGGCGTCGCGCGCGAGATGGCGCTGGGGCTCGAAGTGGTGCTGGCCGACGGGCGCGTGCTGAACGTGCTGTCGAAGCTGAAGAAGGACAACACCGGCTACAATCTGCACAACCTCTTCATCGGCGCGGAAGGCACGCTCGGCATCGTCACGGCGGCGACTTTAAAATTGTTTCCGAAGCCGCGGGCGGTCGAGACCGCCTTCGTCGGGCTGAAGTCGCCGGCCGCGGCGCTCAAACTGCTGACGATCGCGCAAGGCGAGGCCGCGAATGCGCTGACCAGCTTCGAGCTGCTGTCGCAGATGGCGGTCGACTTCTCCATCCGCCACGGCGTCGACGTGCGCGATCCGCTCGCAGAAAAGCATCCCTGGTACGTGCTGATGGAATTGTCTTCGCCGGGCGAGGATGCCCGCACGCCGCTGGAGACGATCCTGACCCGCGCCATGGAAGAGGAGATCGTCGACAACGCCGTGATCGCGGCCAATCTCACCCAGCGTGCCGGCTTCTGGAAGCTGCGCGATGAGATGTCGGCGGCGCAGAAGCCGGAAGGCGGCTCGATCAAGCACGACATCTCCGTCCCCGTCGCGGCCGTGCCCGCCTTCATCGCCGAGGCCGATGCCGCGGTGGTGAAGCTGATCCCCGGCGCGCGGCCGGTGCCGTTCGGTCACCTCGGCGACGGCAATCTGCACTACAACGTGAGCCAGCCGGTCGGCGCCAACACGGCAGACTTTCTGGCCCGCTGGCACGAGATGAACGCGGTGGTGTTCGAGATCGTGCTGCGCATGGGCGGCTCGATCTCGGCGGAGCACGGCATCGGCGTGCTCAAGCGCGACGAACTGCCCGAGGTGAAGGACAAGACCGCGATCGAGCTGATGCGCTCGATCAAGGCGATGCTCGATCCGCTGGGAATCATGAATCCGGGGAAGGTGCTGTGAGCGCTCTTGCGATCGACGCCATCGAGGACGCCGATGTCGAGCCCGTCGTGGCGCTGTGGCAGCGCTGCGGCCTGACCCGGCCGTGGAACGACCCGCGTGCCGACATCGCACTGGCGCGCCGCCGTGACAATTCCACGGTGCTGGTCGGCCGCGAGGGCGGCGCGATCGTCGCCACAATCATGGTCGGCCATGACGGTCATCGCGGCTGGGTCTATTACGTCGCGGTCGATCCTGATTGCCGCAAGCGCGGTTACGGCCGCATCATCATGGCAGCGGCCGAGGACTGGCTGCGCGCGGCCGGAATTCTCAAGCTCCAGCTCCTGGTCCGGCGCGAGAACGCGCAGGCCAATGCGTTCTACCAGTCACTGGGCTTTACGAAATCCACCTCGGTGATGTTCCAGAAGTGGCTCGACGGCCGCGAGACGACTCCAAGCAACTAAGACCGAGCCATGACCATTTCCGACCGTGTCCGCATCAAGGACGTCCGCGTGCTCTCGGACAACTGGACGCCGCTGAAGAACACCACGTTCGAGTACCGGCGCGCCAATGGCGAGTGGCAGACGCAGCACCGGGAGACCTATGAGCGCGACAACGCCGCGGCCGTGCTGCCGTATAATCGGGCGCGGCGCACCGTGATCCTGGTGCGCCAGTTCCGCCTGCCGGCGTTCATTCGCGGCTACGACGATCTGCTGATCGAAGCCGCCGCCGGCGTGCTGGATGACGCCGCCCCCGAGGTGCGCATTCGCGCCGAGGCCGAGGAGGAAACCGGCTATCGCCTGCACGATGTCCACAAGGTGTTCGAGGCCTTCATGAGCCCGGGCGCCATCACCGAGAAGCTCCATTTCTTCGTCGCCGAATACGAGCCGGAGATGCGGGTCAGCGACGGTGGCGGCCTCGCGCACGAGGGCGAGGACATCGAGGTGCTGGAGCTTGCCATCGACGAAGCGCTGGCGATGATCGCCGACGGCCGCATCATCGACGCCAAGGCGATCATGCTGCTGCAATATGTGGCGTTGCACGTGTTCAGGTGAGCTTGCGGCCGGCTTCTTCCCTTCTCCCCTTGTGGGAGAAGGTGGCGCGAAGCGCCGGATGAGGGGTATGCTTCCCCGAACTCCTGAGGGAGTTGGACTCGCGGAGAGATACCCCTCATCCGTCTCGCCGCGACGCGGCGAGCCACCCTCTCCCACAAGGGGAGAGGGAAGAGCGCGGCTCGCTCTATCGAGCCTGCAATTCTGTCCCGCGTCCTGCTCGCCCCCGTTGAGCGCCCCCAAATCTATCTCTAGTCTGGCCCCTAACCAAGAACCAGGAGATGCGCCCATGTCCGCTCCGCGCGACGACGAATTCGGCTTTGCGCCCGACTACGATTCTCCCGTCCCCTACATGCAGCGCACGCGCGACTATTACGCGGCGATCGGCTACACCACGCCGTATCGCTGGGCGCATTACACGGAGGCACCGTTCCAGCCGCTGAAGAAACCATTGGCGCAGTCGCGCGTGACGATCATCACCACGGCCGCACCGTTCGACCCGAGCAAGGGCGACCAGGGGCCGGGCGCGGCGTATAATGGCGGCGCGAAGTTTTACCAGGTCTATGACGGCGATACGTCGAAGCAGCACGATCTGCGCATCTCGCACATCGGCTACGACCGCAAGCACACCAGCGCGACCGACAGCGGCACCTGGTTTCCGCTGCCGCAGCTGCTGAAGGCCAGCGCCGCTGGCCGCATCGGCGAGGTCGCCCCGCGCTTCTTCGGCGCGCCGACCAACCGCAGCCATCGCGTCACGCTCGAGACCGACGCGCCGGAGATCCTGGCGCGCTGCCTCGCGGACGCGGTTGACGTCGCGCTGCTGGTGCCGAACTGCCCGGTCTGCCACCAGACCACCGCGCTGGTGGCGCGGCACCTGGAGCGGAACGGCATTGCCACCGTGATCATGGGCTGCGCCAAGGACATCGTCGAGCACGCCGCCGTGCCGCGCTTCCTCTTCTCGGATTTCCCGCTCGGCAATTCCGCCGGCAAGCCGCATGACATCGCCTCGCAGGCGCAGACGCTGGAGCTGGCGCTGCGGCTGCTGGAGACCGCCAGCGGCCCGCAGACGACGATGCAATCGCCGCTGCGCTGGAGCGAGGATGCCTCCTGGAAGCTCGACTACAACAACGTGGCGCAGCTTTCGCCGGAAGAGCTGGCGCGCCGCCGCGCCGAATTCGACAAGCAGAAGGAGATCGCGCGCGGCAACCGCGCCGCCTGACATCCTCCAATAAACGAAGACAAAAGGGAGAGCGACGTAATGCGACCGTTCGAGGGCGTGAAGATCCTGGACTTCACGCAAGTGCTGGCCGGCCCCTATGCGAGCTATCAGCTCGCGCTACTTGGCGCCGACGTCATCAAGGTCGAGCGGCGCGAGGGCGAGGACATGCGCCGCACGCCGCTCAGCCGCGAATGGGCCGAGCGCGGGCTGGCGCCGGCGTTCCAGGCCATCAACGGCAACAAACGCAGCCTGACGCTGGACCTGCAAAAGCCCGAGGCGAGCGCGATCGTGAAGAAGCTCGCGAGCCAGGTCGACGTCGTCATGGAAAATTTCCGTCCCGGCGTGATGGACAAGCTCGGCATCGGCTACGAGGCTCTATCCGCCATCAATCCGAAGCTGATCTATTGCGCGGTGTCAGGCTTCGGCCAGACCGGGCCGGACCGCCTACGGCCCGGCTATGACGGCAAGATGCAGGCGCTGTCCGGCATCATGGCGATCACCGGCCATCCCGAGACCGGACCGACGCGCGCGGGCTTTGCGGTATGCGACGTGCTGTCGGGCGCGACCGCGGCGTTCGGCGTGTCGAGCGCACTGTATCAGCGCGACCGCACCGGCAAGGGCCAGCTCATCGACGTCTCCATGCTGGAGGCGACGCTGGCGTTCCTCTCGGGCCAGATCGCGGATTGGTCCGTTGCCAGCCATCGTCAAACGCTCTCGGGCAACCAGGCGGTGAGCCGCAGGACCACGGCCAACCTGTTCAAATGCGGCGATGGTCACATCCTGCTCGCCGTCAACAACGAGAAGCAGTACCGCGCGCTCATGGTTGCGCTCGGCCGCGAGGACACGATGAGCGATCCGCGCTTCGCCGACTGGTTCTCCCGCAACGAGAACGAGGGCGCGCTTCGCGCCATCATCGAGGCCGCGCTGGCGGCACGGCCGGCGCGCGAATGGGAGACTATCCTGGAAGATGCCGGCGCACCCTGCGCCAGCATCTGGAAGGTCGAGGAGGTGATCGACCACCCGCAAATCAAGGCGCGCGGCGCGATCCAGGAGCTGGACACGCCTTATGGCCGCCTGCGCTTTGCCGGCAGCGGATTCAAGCTCGCCCATGGCGGCGGCAAGCTGGACCGCATGGCGCCGGAGCTTGGGGCGGATACGGACGCTGTGCTGGGCGAGCTGGGGTTCGATGCGGCGGAGATCGCGGAGCTGAGGGCGAAGGAGATTGTGTAAGCCGCGACATATGCCGCTGCCGTAGGGAGTGGGCAAAGGCGCAACGCGCCGTGCCCACCACCTGTCGATTTCTTGGCGCACGATGGTGGGCATGCTTCGCTTCGCCCACCCTACGGCATCGGCGATCAGAATAACGACCCCTGCCCGTCATCCACCGACCCAACCGCCGCCTTCCGCACTCCCTTCTTCGGCTTCACGACGTCCGCCTCCATCTCCTCGGCGCTGATCGGCAACAGCAACTGCTCGTCGTCATTGGCGACGCGGTTGACGCGGGTGGAGACCGGGTGCCAGGCGAATTCGCCAATGCGCGGAGCGGTCATCAGCGGCAGGATCGCATCGATCTCGTCGCTGCGGCAATCGAGCCAGCGCTCGAAATCGCGCGGGCTGATGGTGACGGGCACGCGGTCATGCAGCCCCGCGAGATCTTCGCCGGCCGCTGCCGTGACGATGGCGACCGTGTCGAGCTCCTCGCCATTCGGCCCGATCCAGGTCTCGAACAAAGCGGCAAAGCCGAGCGGCGCGCCATCGGCGCGATGGATGAAGAAGGGCTGCTTGCGGCCGCCCTCCACCTTCCACTCGAAATAGCCGTCCGCCGGGATCAGGCCGCGCCGGCGGCGAATCGCGTGTCTGAAGGCGGGCTTCTCCAGCACCGTCTCGCAGCGGGCGTTGATCAGGAGCGTAAACCCGCGAGGATCCTTGACCCAGCCCGGCAAAAACCCCCAACGCATCAGGCGGAAATGGCGCGCGCCGTTCTCGATCCATACGACCGGAATCGGCTGCGTCGGAGCCACGTTGTACCGGGGCGGAAAATTCGGCTGCTCGACATAGCCGAACAATTGCCGCAAAGCCGCGGGGGCCGAAGTTATGACAAAGCGTCCACACATCCCAGGGGGTCTATATAGGGTCCGTTCAGGTCCTTTTAACCCCGAACGTTAACACTGCGGCGAATGAGCTCAACGGCCTCCCAGCCCGCGCGGACGCATGTACAGACGGGCCCCGAGGCCGCCGCCTGGGCCGAGCGGCTGCGCGTCGCCAACATCAACCCGCGGACGGGGCTTGCCACCGACTATCTCAACCATTTCAATGAAGCCGTGATGCTGCTGGAAATGGTCCCTGACATGCCGGAATGCGCGGAAGATTTTCTGACCTGGACGCCGCTGTCCTATGCCGAGCATTTCACGGCGTCGAATTTTAAGGCGCGCGACCTCGCCATCGAGGCTTATGAGAAGGCGGATCCCAAGGTGCGGGCCCAGTTCGACCACATCACGGACACCATGACCTCGATCCTGACCGCGGTCGGCTCGGCCATGCGCGAGGTCGACAAGGACACGACGCGCGTTCGGCTCGCCGAGCAGGCCACGGCATGGGTCAAGCCGCTGATCGCGGCCTGCGGCGGCATCATCAATGGCGGCGCGGAAGCCGACATCGACAACATCATGGCGAACTGAACCGTGGCTTCCGCGGTCCAGCTGTCCCATCCCCAGATCGCGGTCAGTGCCGCGATTTTTCGCGACGGCAAGGTGCTTCTGACCCGCCGCGCCCGTTCGCCCGCAAAGGGGTTCTATTCGCTGCCCGGGGGTCGGGTCGAGTTCGGCGAATCGCTGCACCAGGCCCTGCTGCGCGAAGTCGACGAGGAGACCGGGCTTGCCATCGACATCATTGGCCTCGCCGGCTGGCGCGAGGTGCTGCCGGCGGCAGCCGGAGCCGGTCATTACCTGATCATGTCCTTTGCCGCCCGCTGGGTGGCCAAGGAACCGGCTCTGAACGACGAGCTCGACGACTACCGCTGGATCGCCCCGGATGCCATCGCCGGCCTCGGCGAGCTCAAGCTGACCGGGGGACTGGAGGAGGTCATCCAGTCCGCCGCACGCCTGATCGGAGACTGACGCCCCGCCTTGCGTGCAACGCCCCGAGGAGGCATACACCCCGCCAATGTCCATGCGACTTCTGGCCATTTTCGCCCTGATTCTCGCTTGCGCCTCTGCGCCCGGCCGGGCTCAGGACGTGGCGGCGCCGTTTGACGGCGATTTGCAGCGGCTGGCGGAGATCCTCGGCGGGCTGCATTATCTGCGCGGCATCTGCGGGTCCAACGAGGGCAACAAATGGCGCAGCGAGATGCAGGCGCTGATCGATGCCGAAACCCCCTCCGGCGAGCGCCGCACCCGCATGATCGCCGCCTTCAACCGCGGCTATAACGGCTTTCAGCAGACCTACCGGAGCTGCACGCCCGCGGCGACGGTGGCGATCCGCCGCTATATCGAGGAAGGCTCGAAGATCTCGCGCGATCTCACGGCGCGTTACGCGAACTGAGCTCTCCGTCCGGTTCGCACTGCGCGCGGCCGGAAATGACCCGGATGGAACTCTGTCATCGACTTTGTTCACAGGCGTTAACCGTTCTTAAAGATGTGGCCTAGCGGTCGTTAACGCCCGTGCTACACCTCTCGCACAGCGCATCGCCGTGGATCGCGCCCCAGCCCTGACCGAGTTTCATGAGCCAGCCGATTTCCTACGCCCCCGCCCGCGCGCCGCTGCCCGATCACGAGCAGAAGCAGGCTGCGCTGAGCTATCTCAACGAGGCCTGGGCCGAGGCGCGCCATGACGGCGTCGACGGCGATTGCCTGGCGCAGGCGAGCCTGTTCGCGGCGTTTGCCGAGCTCGTCGGCACCTATGGCGAGGACGCGGTGGCGAAGTTCGTCGAGGGCTTTCCTGGCCGCATTCGCAACGGCGAGTTCTCGGTCGGAATCTCCAGACAATAACTCCTGTTCCAAAAATGGCCCCGCCACGGACGGGGCCAGTTGACGGATGAATGACTTTGCGACGTGCTCGCGAAGTCTGCTGCGGATTTATCGCACAGAAGCGATTGAGCGCGGACGAGCTTAGTCTGACGATGACCGTGAGACATTCCCGATGCGATCGGGAATGCGCTCCTGGCGTCAGGGCTCGACTTTCAGAGTCGCCTTCATATTGGGATGATAGCGACAATAGTAATCGACCGTTCCCGCTTTCTTCACCACGAACGTCGCGGACTTCTTCGGCGGCAGAGCGACGTCGAAATCGCCGTTGGTCGCGGTGGCTGTGTGTGCGAAGATGTCCTTGTTGATCCACTCAACGATGTCACCGACTTTGGCCGACATTTCGGCCGGTGAGATCACGAGATTATCCATCGTGATTTGAATGGTCGCCGCACGCGCCGGGACGACCATGGACAGGAACATGACCGCAAGCGCGATCGAAGCGAGGCGTCCCGGCTTCATCGCACTCTCCTATTTTAGCTCGGCCGCGACGTGCTCGGCGTGCTGTTGATGACCCTGGAAGATCTTCAGGCCGGTCTGCAACAGGCTCTTCAGCTCGTTATTGCTCGCGGACGGAATGAGCTGGGTCTCCAGCGCGCCGTTGACCGCCTTGTGGTAGGCGACCTCGTTCTGGACATAGGCCTTGTCGAAGGCGGCGCCGCTCAGCTTGTCGAGCTCAGCCAGCTTGTCGCTCGCCTGCTTGGACAGCGCGCGGCTGGTGTCGTTGTCTTCAGGCGTGACGTTCAGCTTCTTGACCAGCGCGAGCGCCTGCTTGTTGACGGCCTCATGGTCGCGCACCATGTCCTCAGCAAACGCCTTGACGTCCTTGTTCTTGGCCTTCTTCATCGCGTGCTTCGCTGCGTTGATGTCGATCACGCCCGCGGTGTAGGCAATATGGGCGATCTGCGGATCGGTAGGCTTGTCGGCTGCACTCGCGCCTTGCAGCAGCGCAGGACTGGACAGCAGAACGGCTGCGGCGATCGCCGCGCTCGGTCGGAAGAACATGGCTTGATACTCCTGTGGTGCCGGACGTTTGGGCCGGCGCGTTGCTTCACAGGAATTGGATGGATATTTCGCGCAAACGTTCCCGAAAACTTTAGCCGCTGAAGCCGAGCCGCTTCAGCACTGATACGGTCAAGCGCTCACATCGCCATCCCGCGAACGGGAACGCATTCATCACCACTGGCCCGATCTCCTTCTCGACATTCTCGCGCAGCATGGTGCGGGCGCGGTGCAGTCGCGTCTTCACGGTTTCGGGCTTTACGCCGAGCAAATCGGCGGTCTCCTCGATGGTCATCCCCTCCATGACCCGGGCAACGAAGACCATGCGGAAGACATCCGGCAACTCGTCAATTGCGCGTTCGACCACGCGCTGGATTTCACGTTGGGCCATGGTCCTTTCCGGATCGCCTGCGGGAGAAACGGGAAACTTGATGATCTGCGCATCCAGCGCGGCATCATCTGGTATTGCGCCGAGCTCGACATCGGGCTTTCGGCTGCGCACCCGGCCGAGCGCCTCGTTGATGGCGATGCGCGACAGCCAGGTCGACAACCCGGCCTCGCCCCGAAAACCGTCGAGGTGGGTGAAGGCACGGACATACGTCTCCTGCACCACATCCTCGGCCTCGCTGTCGCTGCGCAGGATGCCGCGCGCGAGGCGGTAGAGCCTGCGGTTGTTGGCCTGCATGATCTCGCGCAAGGCGGCCTCGTCGCGACCCCTCGCCCGGTCGATCAGCTCTGCTTCCGCGGTTCTGACGCCGGCGGATAGGCCGGCTGCGGTCGGTTGCATTGCGGTTACCCATCTCCGTTCGATCTGGCTATTGGATGCAGCCTCTGAGGAAAGGTTCCCGAGTTTCTTAGGCGCCACTGGAGGCGAGAAGATAAGAAGCGCCTTCCTTAGTCCGTCTCGATCGGCAGGGCGGGATCCCTCGCCCATTCGCCCATCGAGGCGTCATAGAGCGTGAGCTTGTCGTAGCCGAGCTGGGTCAGCAGGAACAGGTCGATCGTCGCCGAGATGCCGCCGCCGCAATACAGGATCACATTCTTATCGCGCGTAACGCCTTGGGCGGTGAATTTGGCCTCGGCATCGGCCAGTGTCGTCAGCGTTTTGTCGGCATTGGTGAGCGTCGCGGCGGGAACGTTGACGCTGCCGGGAACGCGGCCTGGCCGGCCGTAGCGGCTCGGCTCGAGACCGCGGTGAAACTGCGGACCGAGCGCGTTGACGATCACCGTCGCGGGATCGCCGATCCGCGCCTTCACGATGTTCTTGTCGACGAAGTAGCCTGGGCGAGGTGCAGCCTGGAACGTCGTGGCCGGATAGCCCTTCGGTGCGCCCGATACGACCGGCCGCCCCTCGTCCTTCCATTTGTCGAAACCGCCGTCGAGCACAAGCGCATCGACGCCGAGCGAGCGCAGCATCCACCAGAACCGCGTCGACCACATCATCGTGCCGATACTGTAGAGCACGATGGTTTTGTTCGCGTCGAGTCCATGGCGGCCGAAGGCGGCCTCCAGCTGGGCCAGATCCGGCATCATGAAAAACTGTTGCGCGGAGGCGTCGGAGAACTCGCCTTGCAGATCGAGGAAATCGGCGCCCGGAATGTGGCCGGCCGCAAACGTCTTGTCGCCCGGCACCGCGCGATAAGGCAGGTCGCTGCCCGGTGGCACCGGCTCGTTGTAGGTCGTGCAGTCGTAGAGGCGAAGCTTGGGATTGTCGAGGATGGCTGCGAGTTGCTCGGTGGTGATGAGGGGTGTCCGCGGGGACATTACTCTCTCCCAATTGAACTTGCGCTTCCGGGCACTCTGTCATTGGCCGCGAAGGCGGGCAATCCAGTATTCCCGAGGCGGCAATCGTATCAGCCAAGTATCGCCGCGGAGTACTGGATGCCACGCCTTCGCGTGGCATGACAGCGGAAGGAGAGGCTTGACCGAGCTCTCTACGCCCTCAAGGTCTCCAGAAACCGCACCGGCTCGCCTTGCGAGGCCGTCACCAGCTCGCCTTGCCACATCACGCGGCGGCCGCGGATGAAGGTGCCGACGGGCCAGCCGGTGACGCGCAACCCGTCGTAGGGGGTCCAGCCGGCTTTGGACGCCACCCACTCGTTGGTGATTGTCTCGCTGCGCTTCAAGTCGACGATGGTGAAATCGGCATCGTAGCCGGCGGCGATGCGGCCCTTGCAGGCCATGTTGTAGAGCCGCGCGGGACCGGCGCTGGTGAGATCGACGAACCTCGCCAGCGACAGCCGGCCGGCATTGACGTGATCGAGCATAATAGGCACCAGCGTCTGCACGCCGGTCATGCCGGAGGGCGATGCCGGATAAGCCTTCTGCTTCTCTTCCAGCGTATGCGGGGCGTGGTCGGAGCCGAGCACATCGATGATGCCCTGCTCGATGCCGCGCCAGATGCCCGCGCGGTGATCTGCCCCGCGCACCGGAGGATTCATCTGCGCCAGCGTGCCGAGCCGCTCGTAGCATTCCGGCGCGACCAGCGTGAGATGATGCGGCGTCGCCTCGCAGGAGGCGACGTCCTTGTGATCGCGCAGGAACTCGATCTCTTCCTTGGTCGAGATGTGCAGCACGTGGATGCGCTTGCCGGTCTCGTGCGCGAGCTTGACGAGGCGCTGCGTCGCCATCAGCGCCGCGGTCTCGTCGCGCCAGATCGGATGCGAGCGCGCGTCGCCCTCGATGCGCAACGACTTGCGGTCGTTGAGGCGATACTCGTCCTCGGCGTGGAACGCGGCGCGGCGACGGATGACCTGAAAGATGCCGCGGAGGCTCTCGTCGTCCTCCACCAGCAGCGCGCCGGTCGAGGAGCCGATGAACACCTTGACGCCCGCGCAGCCGGGCGCGCGCTCAAGCACCGGCAGGTCCTGTACGTTCTCGCGGGTGCCGCCGATGAAGAAGGCGAAATCGCAATGCATGCGGTGATGGGCCCGCTTCACCTTGTCGGTGAATTCGGCTTCCGTTACCGTCAACGGAGAGGTGTTCGGCATCTCGAACACGGCGGTGACGCCGCCCATCACGGCGCTGCGCGAACCCGTCTCAAGGTCTTCCTTGTGGGTCAGCCCGGGCTCGCGGAAATGCACCTGCGTGTCCATCACGCCGGGCAGGATGTGCAGGCCCTGGCAGTCGATCACCTCCGCGGCGCTGCCTTGCGACAACGCGCCGATCTCGGCGATGCGGCCGCCCGTGATGCCGATGTCGCGCAAGCCCTCGCCGTCCTGGTTGACGACGGTGCCGCCTTTGAGGATCACGTCGAAACGCTGGGTCATGGCTAAGGGCCTCTCTCATCCCCAAGCGCAGGGCTCGAGGTCTTGTCGTTTGTGGCTTGCGGGCTTACGTTCCGCAGCAACATGTCGCAAGAGATTTTCGTATGAAATCAGCGTTTCTTCCCGACCGGGGCGTGGTCAAGGTCGCGGGCGAGGATGCGCGCAACTTCCTCAACGGCCTCGTCACCACCGATGTCGACAGGCTCAAGCCGGGCCTGGGGCGATTCGGTGCGCTGCTGACGCCGCAGGGCAAGATCATCGTCGATTTCCTGATCACGGAGGTGCCCGCCGGCCATGGCGGCGGGTTCCTGATCGATTGCCCTAAAGCGCTGGCCGAAGGCCTCGCCACCAAGCTGAAATTCTACAAGCTGCGCGCCAAGGTCACGGTGGAAAACCTCTCCGATGCGCTGGGCGTGCTCGCGGCGTGGGACGGCCAGCCTGCCGCTCAGCCCGACCTCGGCTTCGCCGATCCGCGCCATAGCGAGCTCGGCTATCGCATCCTGATCCCCGAGGATCTCAAGCAGAAGCTGTCCGATCTCATCGGCGCCGAGCTCGTCGATGCCAGCGAATACGACGCCTACCGTATCGCGCTCGGCGTGCCGCGCGGCGGGCTGGACTTCATGTACAGCGACGCGTTCCCACACGAGACCAACATGGACCGGCTTGCCGGCATTGATTTCGACAAGGGCTGCTACGTCGGCCAGGAGGTCGTCTCGCGCATGCAGCATCGCGGCACCGCGCGAACCCGCAGCGTAAAAGTGTTGCTCGAGGGCCCCTCGCCCGAGATTGGCGCCACCATTCTCGCCGGCGACAAGCCGGTCGGCACTATCGGCTCGACCGCCGGCGGCAAAGGCATCGCGCTGGTGCGCGTCGACCGAGTCGCCGATGCGCTCGATGCGGGCCAGCCCCTCACCGCGGGCGGCCTCGCGCTGACACTCGCCGAACCCGACATCGTGCGCATTCCAACGAAACAACCCATCGCATGAGCCGCGCCCCTCGCCTGCATCCCGACGGCCTGACACGCTGCCCCTGGCCCGGCGAAGATCCACTCTATGTCGCCTATCACGACACCGAATGGGGCGTGCCGGAATATGACGACCGCGCACTCTACGAAAAGCTGATGCTCGACGGCTTCCAGGCCGGCCTCTCCTGGATCACGATCCTGCGCAAGCGCGACAATTTCCGCAAAGCCTTCGATGATTTCCAGCCGGAGAAGATCGCGCGCTACACGCCCAAGAAGGTGCACGCGCTGATGAACGACGCCGGAATCGTCCGCAACAAGGCCAAGATCGACGGAGCGATCCTGAGCGCAAAGTCCTATCTCGAGATCATGGAGAAGGGGCCGGGCTTCTCGAAGCTCCTCTGGGACTTCATGGACGGAGAGCCCAAGGTCAACCATTTCAAGACCACCGCGAGCGTACCGGCCTCAACGCCGCTGTCGGTGCAGATCTCCAAGGAGCTGTCCGCGCGCGGCTTCAAGTTCGTCGGCCCGACCATCGTCTATGCCTTCATGCAGGCGACCGGCATGGTCAACGACCATCTGGTCGACTGCCATTGTCATGCAAGCTGCGGCAAGACGCAGCGCAAGCCGCGCCTCAAGGTCAAATGACGGCGAAGAAGACCGCGCGCGATGCGCAGTCCCGCGCCTGGCAGCGCATGCTGTCGGGACGGCGGCTCGACCTGCTCGATCCCTCCCCGCTCGATGTCGAGATCGCCGACATCGCGCATGGACTGGCGCGGGTGGCGCGCTGGAACGGGCAGACCGTTGGCGCCCATATCTTCTCGGTCGCGCAGCACACGCTACTGGTGGAGACGGTGATGCGGCACGAGATGCCGCGCGTGGATCAACGCATACGGCTGGCCGCGTTGCTGCATGACGCGCCCGAATATGTGATCGGCGACATGATCTCGCCGTTCAAGGCTGTGCTCGACGGCCATTACAAGGCGGTCGAAAAGCGCCTGCTCGGCGCCATCCACATCCGCTTCGGCTTGCCGCCGGTGCTGCCAGAGGAAATCACGCAAGCCATCAAAGCCGCCGATCGCGGCGCGGCCTATCTGGAGGCAACCGAGCTCGCCGGCTTCAGCGAAAACGAGGCAAGGCGCCTGTTCGGCCGCGATCCGGGCCTGCCCGACGGCGTCCAGCGCGACTATCTCACGCCCTGGACTGCGGCACGGGCCGAGAAGCAGTTTTTGGAGCGGTTCAACGCGGTGTTTGCGTAACACCATCCCTTCGTAGGGTAGGCAAAGCGACTTGTCCGCCGTAGCCCGCAGAGCGAAGGCGGGAGCGTGCCCACCAGCAAGGCGAGATGTACGCAGCGCGAAACGGTGGGCACGGCGCGATGTGCCTTTGCCCACCCTACGGCCGCTCGCTATAATCGGCGCCAAAAAGGTCCGCCATGATCCACGTCTGTTCCCTCGCCGCGCTTCCCGAAACCGTCCGCCTCACCGGCGCCAGCCACGTGCTGACGGTGATGGCCAATGTCGAGCAGGTGGCGCGGCCCGTGTCCGTGCTGCCGGCCAATCATCTCAAGGTGTCGATGGACGACATCATCGAGGAGATGGACGGCTTCGTCGCACCGTCAGAGACGCATATCGAGCAGGTGTTGACCTTCGTGCGCGGCTGGGACCGTAGCGCGCCGCTGGTGGTGCATTGCTACGCCGGCATCAGCCGCTCCACGGCGAGCGCGTTTGCAGCGGTATGCGCACTCAATCCGAACCGCGATGAGATCGAGATCGCCAGGAAGATCCGCGCAGCCTCGCCCATCGCCTCGCCGAACCGGCGCATCGTCGGCCTCGCCGACCGTGCATTGGGACGCGACGGCCGCATGCTGCGCGCGCTCGACGAGATGGGCCCGGGCGCGATGATGGTCGAGGGCCGTCCCTTCGTGATCGAGCTCGAATGAGGCGAGAGTCGAATAGCAGCGGCTATGGGACTGCGCCCCCTCTCCCGCTTGCGGGGGAGGGTTGGGGAGAGGGTGCTTCCGCATCGGGGTTCTCCCGGCTTGGAGAGAGCCCTCACCCGCGCCTTTGGCTCGACCTCTCCCGCAAGCGGGAGAGGTGCAGCGAGCTCGCGGCGAGATTTGTTCAATGAGCCGACATATCTTTTTCGCAACAGCCGCGACATCAGCCGCATGAGCGAGACGCTCCTGACGCCGATCGAGATTGGCCTGACCGCGGCCATCGTCGCGATCGAGGACCACGAGCCGCTGATCCTCACCGCGCGCGGCGGTGATGGGCTTGCCGGCCTGCCGTTCGGGCCGTTCGATGCGCTCGCCCATCGCACCTTCGAGATCGGCCTGCGCGCCTGGGTCGAGCAACAGACGGGCCTGCGGCTCGGCTATGTCGAGCAGCTCTACACCTTCGGCGATCGCGGCCGTCATGCCGGTGCCGGCGACACCGGCCCGCATATGGTGTCGATCGGCTATCTCGCGCTGACGCGCGCCGCCAGCGGCGAGCTCGCCGCGACCGGCGCGAGCTTCGAGCCATGGTATCGCTTCTTCCCCTGGGAAGACTGGCGCGAGCAGCCGCCAGAGATCATCGCCCGCGACATCATCCCGGCGCTGACGAAATGGGCCGAGGAGGAGACGCCGCAGACGACGCGGGCGCTGCCGCGAAAGGATCGCGTGCGGTTCTATTTCGGTCTCGACGGTGCGCCCTGGGACGAGGAGCGCGTGCTCGATCGCTATGAGCTCCTGTACGAGGCCGGGATGATCGAGGAGGCGCGGCGCGACGGCAGGCCTGCGGCATTAGCGCGCAAGAGGCTTCCCGCGCTTGGGACCTCGATGCGGTTCGATCACCGGCGCATCCTCGCCACAGCCATCGCGCGGCTACGCGCAAAACTGAAGTATCGTCCTGTTGTTTTTGAACTTTTGCCCGCCGAATTCACACTTACGGAATTGCAGCATACGGTGGAGGCCATCTCCGGCCGGCACCTGCACAAACAGAATTTCCGCCGCCTCGTCGAAATGGAAGCCCTGGTCGAACCGACCGGGGCGATGTCGACACAGACCGGGGGACGCCCGGCGGCACTCTATCGCTTCCGCCGCGAAGTACTCCAGGAGCGGCCCGCGCCGGGCTTGCGCGTACGCTCCCGGCGCTAGATTAAGAATTTGCGATCGGCCCTGCCCGCCGGTTGCCTGGAGGCTTCATGTTCGACGGCCCGTTTGACGTCTTTGCGTTGATCCTTGCGATCGCCGCCTTCCTGATCGCGATCAAGGCCTCCAGTCAGGCGGCTGAGCTGCGCCGCCGGCTGAGCTCGCTCGAAGAGATGTTTGACGCGCAGCGGAAAGTTAAGCCGCCGCCACTTACGCCGACTTGGGAGCAGGCGCCCGCAACCGCGACGGCCGCCGCGGAGCCGCCGCCGCTTGCGCCGGAAGCCGAGCAGGCGCCCCCGGCCCTCGCCGAACCCGTTTCGCCGCCGCCGCTCGGAACGAGCACCGAGGCCGATGCACCGCCACCCCTGCCTGCACCCGCACCCGGCTTCGAGGAGCGACTCGGCACGCGCTGGGTGGTGTGGATCGGCGGGCTTGCGCTCGCGCTCGGCGGCTTCTTCATGGTGCGCTATTCGATCGAGGCCGGCCTCGTCGGGCCCGGCGTGCGCGTGTTCCTCGGCGGCCTGTTCGCGCTGGCGCTGCTCGGTGCCGGCGAATGGACACGGCGCAAGGAGAGCATCTCCAGCATCGCGGCGCTGCCGATCGCCAACATCCCCGCGATCCTCACCGCGGCCGGCACGGCGGTGGCGTTCGCGACCATCTATGCAGCCTACGCGCTCTACGGCTTCCTGGTGCCCGCCACCGCCTTCGTGCTGCTCGGCCTCGTCGCGCTCGGCACGCTGGCCGCCGCGCTGCTCCACGGGCCCGCGCTCGCCGGCCTCGGCGTCGTCGGCGCGTTCGTGACGCCGGTCCTCGTCTCCAGCGGCAAGCCGGACTATTGGGCGCTCTACATCTATCTTGCCATCGTCACCGCAGCGAGCTTCGGCCTTGCCCGCATCCGGCTATGGCGCTGGCTCGCGGTGACTACGATCGTCTTCGCGGTGCTCTGGACCTTCATGGGGCTCGAGCTCGAGCTGCAGGTGGCCCCGCACGCCTTCCACGTCATTGCGGGCTTCACGCTCGCTGCGCTTCTCGTCGTCTGCGGTTTCATGTTCGGCCCGACCATCGAGGACGGCGAGATCGAGCCAGTGTCGTCGAGCTCGCTCGGCGCCTATCTGTTCGCGGCAATGATCATCGTGCTGTCGAGCGCGCATGCCGATCTGGCGCTCATTGCCTTCACCCTGCTGGTCGCAGGGACGCTGTTTGTCGCCTGGCGCGCGCCGGCGGCAACGGGTGCACTGGGCGCGGCTGCGGCGACCGTCTTCATCGTGTTCGCGGAATGGGCGGTGCGGGCCAATCCCGACATGCTGGTGCTGCCGGGCGGCCCCATGGCCGGCATCGGTCCTGTCCCCACCGATAGTTCGGTGACACTGCATCTGGTCACGGCCGCGATCTTCGCCGCGGGCTTCGGCATCGCAGGCTTCCTCGCGCAGGGCCGGTCCAATTCGGCGATCATCCCGGTGGTGTGGTCGGCAAGTGCGGTCGCGACGCCGATCGCGATCCTGGTTGCGCTCTTCGCCCGCATCGCCCATCTCGACCGCTCGATCCCGTTTGCGATCCTCGCCGTGCTGCTCGCTGCCGCCTTTGGTGCTGCGACCGAATCGCTGACGCGGCGCGAGACCCGGCCGGGCGCCATGATCTCGACGGCGCTGTTCGCGACCGGTACGCTCGGCGCGCTCGCGCTGGCGCTGACCTTCGCGCTCGAGAAGGGCTGGCTCACCATCGCGCTCGCGCTGATGTCGCTCGGCACTGCCTGGATCTCGATGCAGCGGTCGATCCCGTTCCTGCGCTGGCTCGCCGCCGTCTTCGCCGGCATCGTCACGGCACGCATCGTCTATGATCCCTGCATCGTCGGCGATGCCGTCGGCACCACGCCGATTCTGAACTGGCTGTTGTGGGGCTATGGCCTGCCGGCGCTGTCGTTCTGGGGCGCGAGCATGTTCCTGCGCCGCCGTGCCGACGATGCGCCGCTGCGCATGGTCGAGGCTGCGGCCGTCCTGTTCACCGCGCTGCTCGCCTTCATGGAAATCCGGCACCTTGCGACCGGCGGCCGCATGACCTCGCCGCCTTCGCTGCTGGAATTCTCGCTGCAAGTCTGCGTCACGCTCGCGATGGCGATCGGGCTGGAGCGCCTGCGGCTGCGCAGCCACAGCATCGTGCACAATGTCGGCGCGGTCGCGCTCACCGCGATCGCCGGGCTCATCAGCGTGTTCGGCCTGCTGATCCTGGAGAACCCGCTGCTGCTCTCCAGCGTCAATGTCGGCGGCCTCGTGTTCAACCTGCTGCTGCTCGGCTATGCGCTCCCCGCGGTGCTGATGCTGCTGTTGTCCTATGCGGTGGCGGGCCATCGCCCCGCCGCCTATGCCAATACGATTGCGGGCGGGGCACTTGTGTTCGCGCTCACCTACGTGACGCTGGAGATCCGCCGCTTCTATCACGGCCCGGTCCTGCTCTATGGCGGCACCACGGGCGCGGAGCAATACACCTATTCGATCGGCTGGCTCGCCTTCGGCGTGGTGCTGCTCGGCGTCGGCATCCTGGTCAATTCGGAGCGGGCGCGGCTCGCCTCTGCCGCCGTCATCGCGCTGACGATCCTGAAGGCCTTCGTCATCGATATGTCGACGCTGACAGGCGTCTACCGCGCGCTGTCGTTCATGTGTCTCGGCGTCGTGCTGGTCGCGATCGGCTGGCTCTACCAGCGCATCCTATTCCGGCGGCAAACGCCGCCGGCTCCGCAGACGAGCGCGTAGGGATCAGTGGAGGTCCCCTCACCTGGATCGCATCTTCGATGCGATCCGACCTCTCCCTTCGGGAGAGGTGAGCCAAGAGCCTGCGCCGCTTTTAGGCCGCGCGGACCGACTCCAGGAACTGCGCGACTTCGACCCTCAGACGGGTGCTGTCGGTCGCCAGTGATTTCGCCGCCGACAGCACTTCAGTCGAGGCCGAGCCGGTTTCGATCGCCCCGCGCTGCACGTTGGTGATGTTCGACGATACTTCCTGGGTGCCGAGCGAAGCCTGCTGGACGTTGCGCGATATCTCCTGCGTGGCCGCGCCCTGTTCTTCGACCGCGGCGGCGATCGCAGCGGAGACTTCGGACAGACGCTCGATGGTGCCGCCGATCTCCTGGATGGCGCTGACGGATTCCTGCGTGGCGGCCTGAATCCCTGCGACCTGCGCACCGATCTCGCCGGTGGCTTTCGCGGTCTGCTCGGCGAGCGCCTTCACTTCCGAGGCAACGACGGCGAAGCCGCGGCCGGCCTCGCCGGCGCGCGCGGCCTCGATGGTGGCGTTCAGCGCCAACAGGTTGGTCTGGCCCGCGATGGTGTTGATGAGCTCGACGACGTCGCCGATGCGCGAGGCCGCCTGAGACAGCGCGTTGACGCGCTCGTTGGTCCGCGCCGCCTGCTCGACGGCTTCTGCGGCCATCCGCGCCGAGTCCTGCACGCGGCGGCTGATCTCGGTGATGGAGGAGGACAGCTCCTCCGAGGCGGAAGCAACCGCCTGGACGTTGGTGGAGGCTTCCTCCGAGGCGGCGGCGACGACGGTCGCGAGCTCCTGGCCGCGCTGGGCGGTGCCGGTCAGCGTCGCTGCCGATGCTTCGAGCTCGGTCGAGGCTGATGACACGGTCTCGACCACCTCGCCGATCATGGCCTCGAAATTGCGCGTGATGGCATCGACGCGGCGGCCGCGCTCGATCTTGGCTTCGGCATCGCGCGCCGCTGCCTGGTCGGCGGCTTTCTTGGCGATCAGCGCCTCCTTGAAGATCTGGAGCGCATCGGCCATGGCGCCGATCTCGGTCTTGTCGCCGCGATGCGGCACGTCGGCCGAGAGGTCGCCCTGGCCGAGCGACTGCATCGGACGGATGATCGAAGCAATGCCACGAGAGACGTCGCGCACGAGATAATACGCGGCGCCGATCGCGATCACGACCGAAAACACAATGATGCCGACCAGGACGCGGAAGATCGTGGCGTAACTGTCGGACGCCTGCTTGGTCTCCAGCTCGGCGCCCTGATTGTTCAACTCGATACCCTTCTGGAGCAGCGGATCGGCGGCCTGGGCCATTTTCGCGACCTTGGTCTGCAACAGCTCGTTGGCATCGGTCGGGAAGCGGCCGACGCTCTTGCGCGACAGCGCCATCACCTCCTGAACGCCATTCAGATACTCGGCCCACGCCTTCGCCCATTGTTCGTAGAGCGCGCGCTCCTCGGCGGCAGTGATCAGCGGCTCGTAGACCTTGCGGGTCTTCTCGATGCGTTCGCGGAGCGAGGCGAGGCGCTTCTCTGCGGCATCCTTGCCTTCAGCACTATCCTGCATCAGGTGCAAACGAAGTGCGACGCGCAGCTCGTTAATGTCGGCGCGCATCGAGCCGAGCGCACGCACGCTGGGGAGCCAGCTCTGCGCAATCTCGACGGTGTGGGCGTTGATGTTCTGCATCGTGCCGATCGCCGTCACGCCGACACCGGCGAGCGAGAGCACGAGGACTGACAACACGGTCAGCAGCTTGAAGACGATCGACAACTTCGACATCACAACAAATCCCAACGATGCCTGGCAACGCGCACATCACCTGCGCCACAGGCGTCACGACGGACGACCGGGCCGAGGTCAGTTCAACAATGCTGGCTGGTTCTTATCCCGTAAGATTGCGCTCTATCCTCGCAAGCAGGCGTTAACATCGTCCTACGTAAAACTACCGGGCGGGCGGACATTCGTTGTTTTCTGCAATCATCCGCTGCACCTGCACGGATCTCGCGCTGCACCGCGCTTGATGGAGCAACATCTCCAAGGCTAACGGTCGCAGGGCGAAATACGCACGCGCGCGACCGCCGCAGGTTCGCGCGCGGCGGCTGCAAGCGATGCCTATTGAACGTCGTCAGCCGGCGCGCACAGAGCCGAGAAACTTGCCGACTTCGAGCTTGAGACGGTTGCTGTCGCCGGACAGCATTTGCGCGGCAGACAGGATCTGAGAAGACACCGAGCCGGTCTCGCTTGCGGCGCGCTGCACGTCGGTGATGTTGGACGACACCTGATGAGTGCCTGCCGCCGCCTGCTGCACGTTGCGAGAAATTTCCTACGTCGCGGCGCCCTGCTCTTCCACGGCGGCCGCAATCGTCGAGGAGATTTCCGACAGCTTCTCGATGGTATCGCTGATGGCCTTGATGGTACCGACCGAATGTTCGGTCGCGGACTGGATGCTGGCTATCTGCTGCCCGATCTCGCCAGTCGCCTTCGCAGTCTGCTCGGCGAGCGCCTTGACCTCGGAGGCAACCACTGCAAATCCCTTGCCGGCTTCGCCAGCGCGGGCCGCCTCGATTGTGGCGTTGAGTGCGAGCAGATTGGTCTGGCCCGCGATCGTATTGATCAGTTCGACCAAGAAGGTCTCGTCATAGTTGTAAATTGCAACCTGAAGTCGGAGCCTAGGAAGCTTTGCATCCGACGGTCTCTCCAACAAGGCTGACGCGAAAGACCGGCTGCTTGTTCTCGTCGAGCAGCTCCATGCGCCACTCGGCATTCGGCTTCAGGCCGCGGGCGATGCCGCCGAGCAGATTGGCACAAACCTCAGTCATCTCAGTCCAGGCCGCTGCGCGGTCCTCGAACTCGTACGGCTGATCGGCGGCGCCGGAATAGCGACCGGTGCTGATGCGGAAGAAGTACAGCGACATCGTTGAACCCCTTGCGTCGGGGCGTCCCCCGGCCGTACGCAAACTGGGACGCGAACAGCTACCAAGGCATGAAAGCCGCCGTCCGTATGACTACGGCGCGGCGGCTTCGTGCTCGATCGATTCTTCAACGAAAAACTGTGCGGCTGTCCTGTGCAGCCAACTCACTGCGTCGAGCGGCGCAGCTCCAGCGGAGCCTCGGCCTTCGCGGGTTCCGACTTGGCTTCCGACTTCACCGGCTCGAGGCGACCGCTCTCGACACGCGGCGTCTCGACCCGCGCGGCGACTTCGGTGTTGGGTGCAGCGATCGAACCGGTCCGCTCCGAGCTGCGCAACGAGCGCGGACGCGCGGCGGCGCGCGCCATTAGCATCTGATTGCCGCCCTGATGGTGGAAGTCGCAATAGGCGAAGCCCATGCCTGACACCGAGCCGCGGAAGCTGCGATCATCGGTCTTTTCCAGGTTGAAGCAGGGCTCGAACGGAATCCCCTTGATCGAGGCGCAGACGTTCTGGCCGCGGATTTGGAGCGTATTGCCGGGCAGACGAAGATGCTTCACCGGGCCCGCGCCCGAGAATTGCACCGCGCCGGCGGCACCGAGGTCGTCGAGGATGCGGCCCGCACCGCGGGTGCCGTCGAAACAGGTGAAGGCGAACACCTTGCCGGCGACGAAACGGCGCGCCTCGTCAGCATTCATGCTCCCGGCAATGGCCGGCGCAAACGTCGCTGCCGCCGTGACAGCCCCCAACACAATACGCGCAAGCATGCTCAACTCCGAACCAACCCCCGCAGCGGGCGATGCCTTATCTCTCTTTACCCGCTGCTTACCATACCAACCATGGCAACATTGGAGCAGCTTGGTTGGTAAAGTCTGAACGCCGTCAGACAATTTTTACCACGATGCGGCCGCGAACCGCGCCGGCCAGAATTTTCGCGCCCCAGTCGGGCACCTCGGCGAGGGGAATTTCCTGAGTGATTTCAGCTAGTTTTGTCCGGTCCAGATCGGACGCCAGGCGCTGCCAAGCGGCTTTCCGCGGCTCGATCGGGCACATCACCGAATCGATGCCGAGAAGGCACACTCCGCGCAAAATGAACGGCGCGACAGAAGATGGCAGGTCCATGCCGGCCGCCAGGCCGCACGCCGCGATCGCTCCACCGTATTTCGTCATCGACAGGAGGTTGGCGAGCGTGGTCGAGCCGACGCTGTCGACGCCACCCGCCCAGCGCTCCTTGGCCAGAGGCTTCGCCGGCGCCGACAATTCGTTGCGGTCGATCACTTCGGCTGCGCCCAGATGCTTCAGATAATCTGCTTCCGCGGCGCGACCGGTCGAGGCGATGACGTGATAGCCGAGCTTCGACAGCACGGCGGTCGCAACCGAGCCGACGCCGCCGGCGGCGCCCGTCACCACCACCGGACCACTCTTTGGCGAGAGGCCCTGTTTCTCCAGGGCGATCACGGACAGCATCGCTGTGAAGCCGGCGGTGCCGATCGCCATGGCGTCGCGCGCCGACAGGCCCTGCGGCAGCGCCACCAGCCAGTCGCCCTTCACCCGCGCCTTCTCGGCATAGGCGCCGAGATGGGTTTCGCCCATGCCCCAGCCGGTGCAGACCACCTTGTCGCCCGCCTTCCACTGCGGATGCGAGGACGCTTCGATCGTGCCGGCGAAATCGATGCCGGCGATCATTGGGAAGCGCCGCACCACCGGCGCCTTGCCGGTAAGTGCGAGGCCGTCCTTGTAGTTCAGCGTCGACCATTCCACACGCACGGTGACGTCGCCGTCCATCAGCTCGGCTTCATCGAACTGCGTCAGCTGCGCGGTGGTGCCCTTGTCCGCCTTGTCGATCCGGATCGCCTTGAACGTGGCCACGACTAAACTCCCTGACTTGTTTGTCGAGGATGTTTAGCCGATCAGGCCGGCTGCGCAACCGCCCGTGTCACCGGTTTCTCCACGATCGGAAGATTGATCAGTGCAGAAAGCACGCCGAACACGATCGAGAGCCACCAGATCGGCGTATAGGAACCGAAGCGCTCGAACACGATGCCGCCGAGCCAGACACCGAGGAAGCCGCCGACCTGATGGCTGACGAAGGCAAAGCCATAGAGCGTTGCGAGCCAGCGCGTGCCGAACATCAGCGCCACCAGCGCCGAGGTCGGCGGCACCGTCGACAGCCAGGTCAGGCCGGAGATCGCACCGAACGCGATCGCCGAGAACGGCGTGATCGGGAACGAGATGAAGGCAAGGGTCGCGAGCGCGCGAGTGAAGTAGATGGTCGAGAGGATGTAGCGTTTGGGCAGATAGTTCTGGAGGTAGCCGACGCTGAGCGAGCCCACGATGTTGAACAGGCCGATCGCCGCGATGACCCAGCCGCCGGTTTGCGCCGAGATGCCACGATCGACCAGGAAGGCCGGCAGATGCACGGTGATGAAGGCGAGCTGGAAACCGCAGGTGAAGAAGCCGAGCACCAAGAGCACGTAGGAGCGGTGACCGAAGGCTTCCGCCAGCGCCTTGGTGAAGGTCTGCTCATCCGCAGGCGCCGCGGTTGCCGTGCTTGCGACCGGCGGCGTCGAGAGCGCCAGCGACAGCGGGATGATCAGCAGCATCAGGAAGCCGAACACGGAGAGCGCCTGCTGCCAGCCGAAATTGTCGATCAGCGCGACGCCGATCGGCGCGAACAGGAATTGCCCGAACGATCCCGCCGCGGTGCCGGCGCCGAGCGCAAGGCCGCGCTTCTCGGCCGGCAGCAGCTTGCTGAAGGCCGACAGCACCAGGTTGAACGAGCAGCCGGCAAGACCGAAGCCGACCATCACGCCGGCGCCGATGTTGAGTGACAGCGGCGTCGAGGAGTAGCGCATCAGGAGCAGGCCGCCGGCATAGAGCAGAGCGCCGACACACATCACCCGGAACAGGCCAAAGCGATCCGCCACCGCCCCGGCGAGAGGCTGACCCAAGCCCCACAGCAGATTCTGCACGGCGATCGCGAGGCCGAACACGTCGCGGCCCCAGGTGAACTCATGGCTCATCGGCTGCACGAAGAAGCCAAGCGCCGAGCGCGGACCGAAGCCGAGCATGCCGATGGCGCAGCCGCAGAGAATGATCACAGCCGGGGTGCGCCAGTTCGAGGAACGTGAGGCCGGAGCGAGCTCGCCGATCTGTGTCGACATGGTGGTCCTCGTCTGTCGTTGGCGGTTCTGCAAATCGGCAGCCGCGAATGAGCCCGGTTTAATGCACCTGCATGAAAATCCCAAGTCAAAAACGATTGCATTCCACGGGGAGCTGCCACCGGAGCATTGCAATTCACGCGGCCTCGCCTGACGGGCACTTGACGGGAATGTGTGCGGCAGCGCCTAGGCGTCTTCGGTAAAGCATGCTATTCTTGATTTACTCAGTTTGAGCATATAAGAGCTGGGTGACATTCGCTCCGGCCACTCGGCCGGACTATTCAGGACCTGTATATACTCAAATTGAGTATAAACAATGCGAGGGAGGCTTCGATGCCGATCATTGGAATTTACGGCCCCGACGATTTCGCCAACCGGCCGCCCGGCCAAATCAATGGCCAAATCAATGGCCATCAAGTCCATGACCATGTCGTCAGCTCCCCTCCCGCCGCGCCGAGCCGGCCGGGGCTTGCGCTGCCGATGCCCTCGCTGGACTGGACGCCGGAGGTCGAGCGCGCCACGGCATCCCTGTATGAGCGCGTGAAGCAGGTGATCCCGCCGATCGAATGGCCGCTGATGGCGCCGACAATCAAGGCGATCAACGAGCTGAAGGCGGCGCGGGGCGCGGTGATCCTCGCGCACAACTACCAGGCCCCGGAAATCTTTCACTGCGTCGCCGACATCGGCGGCGATTCGCTCCAGCTCGCGGTCGAAGCCACCAAGGTGAAGGCCGGCATCATCGTCCAGTGCGGCGTGCACTTCATGGCGGAGACGTCAAAACTGCTCAACCCGGACAAGACGGTGCTGATTCCGGACTCGCGCGCAGGCTGCTCACTGGCCGCCAGCATCACCGGCGCAGACGTTCGCCTGCTGCGCGAGAAATTCCCTGGCGTGCCGGTCGTTGCCTACGTCAACACCTCGGCCGAGGTGAAGGCCGAGGTCGACATTTGCTGCACCTCGTCGAACGCGGTGCAGGTGGTCGAGAGCCTGAATGCGCCTAGCGTGATCTTCCTGCCCGACCGCTATCTCGCCACCTACGTGGCCTCGAAGACCGACGTGAAGATTATTGCCTGGAAGGGCGCCTGCGAAGTGCACGAGCGCTTCACGGGTGAAGAGCTGCGCAGTCTTCGCGATGACGATCCCTCGGTGCAGATCATCGCGCATCCCGAATGCCCGCCGGACGTGTTGGCGGAGGCCGACTTCACCGGCTCGACCGCGCACATGATCAGCTGGGTGCGCAACAAGCGGCCGCGGCGGCTGGTGATGATCACGGAATGCTCGATGGCCGACAATGTGCGGGCCGAGCTGCCCGACGTGGAGATGCTGCGCCCCTGCAATCTCTGCCCGCACATGAAGCGCATCACGCTTGCCAATATCCTGGAGAGCCTGCTGACGCTCCGCGAGGAAGTGACGATCGATCCCGCGCTCGCGGAGCGCGCACGGCGCTCGGTCGAGCGGATGATCAATTTGAAGAATTGAGAGCGAGAAGCAGCAACACACCCGTCGTCTGAGACAAGCGCGCGCAGATCCGGGACCGACAGGACGCGAGTATTGGCACGCTGGTGGTCCCGGCCTGCTGCAACAACAACAGCAATGGGTTCTGGCTTTGGCCAGGACGACAA
This sequence comes from Bradyrhizobium sp. 153, assembly GCF_023073835.1. Lineage (NCBI taxonomy): Bacteria > Pseudomonadati > Pseudomonadota > Alphaproteobacteria > Hyphomicrobiales > Nitrobacteraceae > Bradyrhizobium > Bradyrhizobium sp. 153. The sequence goes on from NZ_JADPKH010000053.1 coordinate 272,741, forward strand.
TGAAGAAACCATGCAAGACAGAATCGAAAATCTCACCCGCACCACCGACGACGTGGTCATCGTCGGCGGCGGTCTTGCCGGATTGTTCTGCGCGCTGAAGCTCGCGCCGCGGCCCGTGACGCTGATCTCGGCTGCGCCGCTGGGACAGGGCGCATCCTCCGCGTGGGCACAAGGCGGCATCGCGGCGGCAGTGGCCGAAGCCGATAGTCCGGAAGCGCATACCGCGGATACGATTGCCGTCGGGGGCGGTCTCGTCGATAAAGCCGTTGCACTTGGGATGGCGCGGGAGGCGGCGCCGCGAATCCATGATCTTCTCGCCTTTGGTGTCCCATTCGATCGCGACCTGGAAGGAAAGCTCGCCGTCGGACGCGAAGCCGCACATTCGGCCCGGCGCATCGTACATGTGCGCGGCGACGGAGCCGGTGCCGCGATCATCGCGGCCTTGAGCGAAGCTGTGCGCCGCACGCCGTCGATCCGTATCATCGAAGGTCTGGTCGCCGAAGCATTGTTGACCGAGCACGGTGCCGTCACGGGCATTCAATTGCGCGAGGCCGGCCATCCCTGTGCACGGCCGATCACCCTCGCCTCGCGCGCGATCGTGCTGGCCACCGGCGGCCTTGGGCATCTCTATGCCGTCACCACCAATCCGCTCGACGCCAGCGGCTCGGGCCTTGCGATCGCCGCTCGCGCCGGTGCGGTGATCGCCGATCCGGAATTCGTGCAATTCCATCCGACCGCCATCAGGGTCGGGCGCGATCCGGCGCCGCTTGCGACCGAGGCGCTGCGCGGCGAAGGCGCGACGCTCATCAACGGCAATGGCGAGCGTTTTATGGCGGCGCGCCATCCGCTCGCCGAGCTCGCACCGCGCGACATCGTCGCCCGCGGCGTCTTTGCCGAAATCGCGGCCGGACGCGGTGCCTTCCTCGATGCGCGGCAGGCGCTGGGTGCGCCCTTCGCCGACAAATTTCCGACCGTGCATGCAAGCTGCCTCGCCGCCGGAATTGATCCCGCGGCAGAGGCCATCCCGATCGCGCCGGCCGCGCACTATCACATGGGCGGCATCGCGGTGGACGCGCGCGGCCGCAGCTCGATCGACGGGCTCTGGGCCGGCGGCGAAGTGGCCTGCACCGGCGCGCATGGCGCCAACCGGCTCGCTTCCAATTCGTTGCTGGAGGCCGTGGTCTACGCCGCGCGCATCGCCGAGGACATCGCCGGCTGCGCCGTCCCCGCGCCCGCCCGGCTTCCGGACGCATTGGTGATGCCGCGCGGCGGCGCGCCGGAGGCTACGGCCGTGAAGCGGCTGCGAGCCATGATGAACACACGCGTCGGCGTCATCCGCGACGCCGACGGATTGGCGGAGGCCGTCCGCAGCTTCGCCGCGCTTGAACGCGAGGCCGGCAACATCGCGCTGCGCAACATGGCGACCTCCGCGCTGCTCGTAGCCGCTGCTGCCTGGAGCCGGCGCGAGAGCCGCGGCGCGCATTTCCGCGCCGACCATCCGGCGGATGTCCCTGCCCTGGCGCAACGAACGATGACCACGCTCGACGCTGTGCGCGAAGTGGCCGACGGCCTCGCCGATCGCCCGATGCCACCCACCGCGCAACCCATCATGGCCTGACGGAGCTCTCATGATCACCGCAACCTCGCTGCTCTATCCCGACGCCTTTCTCTCGCCCCTCGCAATTGACGAGGCCGTGCAGCGCGCACTCGACGAAGATCTCGGTCGCGCCGGCGACGTCACCTCGCTGGCAACGATTCCGGAAGCAACGACGGCGCAGGCGATCCTGGTCGCCCGCCAGTCCGGCGTGATCGCCGGATTGCCGCTGGCGCTGGCGACGCTGCAAAAGCTCTCGCCCGACATCGACGTGCGTGCGCATGTCCGCGACGCGGCACGGGTTGCCCGGGGGCAGCAGGTGTTGACGATCTCAGGGCCCGCGCGCGCCATTCTCACGTCGGAGCGGACCGCACTGAACTTCGTCGGCCGCCTGTCGGGTATCGCGACGCTGACGGCCGACTATGTCGCGCGCACCGAAGGCACGCGGATGCGCATCTGCTGCACGCGAAAGACCACGCCGGGATTGCGGGCGCTGGAAAAGTACGCCGTGCGCTGCGGCGGCGGTTTCAATCACCGCTTCGGCCTCGACGATGCGATCCTGATCAAGGACAATCACATCGCGGTCGCCGGCGGCATCCGCCCCGTGCTGGAGCGCGCCCGCGCTCATGCCGGCCATCTCGTCAAGATCGAGATCGAGGTGGACACGCTTGCGCAACTGCGCGAGGTACTGGCCACCGGAATGGCCGACGCGGTGCTGCTCGACAACATGGATACCGCGACGTTGCGCGAGGCGGCGCGGATCAACGAGGGCCGCCTCAAGCTGGAAGCGTCCGGCGGCGTCACACTGGACTCGATCGCGGCGATCGCCGCCACCGGCGTCGACTACGCCTCGGCCGGCGCGCTGACGCACTCGGCGCCGAATTTCGACTGTGCGCTGGATATCGAGGCGTGATGGTCCTTGCCTCTCCCCGCAAGCGGGCGAGGCAAGAAAACTACCGCCGCTCGCCCATCTCCGCGGAACTCTTGGCTTCCTGCGCAAGCGCGGCGGAAAGCGCTGCGGTCTGCGCGGGCGTGCCCCAGCTTGGCTCCTCGCTGCCATCGCCCCAGGCGCGCGGACGGTAGAAGGTGTGCACGCCGGTCTTGTACATCTTCTTCATCTCGGCGACCCAGGACGGGCGCACCCAATAGGCATGGTAGTGCGTGGACTTGCCGACCTCGGGCAGCCAGATCTGGCCATCGAGCATCGCCTTCGAAATCTTCTTGGCGCGCTCCCACATCTCGGGCTCGCGGATCACGTCGGCGTTGTTGTCGCAGGCGAAGGTGAACTGGCAGGCGAGGTGGCGGTACTTGTTCTGATAGACCACGCCGCACACGGTGTCGGGATATTTTCCCGAGAACACGCGGTTCATCACGACCTGCGCGACCGCCATCTGGCCGCGCACGGCCTCGCCGCGCGATTCGAAATAGACCGCTTCGGCGAGACACTTCTCGGACTTGGCGCGCGACTTGTCGTCGAGCGCGAGCCGCTCCGCGGGCGATCTGGCGCGCTGGTTGTCGGCGTTGACCTCGCCCTTCGGGGCGACGCTCTCGCCGCTCTCGATGTCCTTGGCGATCTCGGCTGTCGGCGGCGACAGCGAGGCCGTCACCTTCATATCGGGATCAGGCATTACGATCAGCGGCTCGGCCCCGGGCTGCCAGCTCTCGATGCTCTCGAGACTACCGCCGAGCGAGGAGCTGCCGAAGAACAGGTTCGACGTCTTGACGCTGAAGGGATCGCGCGCCGGGGCGGCCGGCGCCGTGGCCCGCTTCAGCGCTTCCAGCGGCTGCACCGCGATCGCGCGCGCGGCATCGCTCGCCTGCGGCGCATTGGTATATTGCGGCAGCGGCGGTGCACGGAGCGCTTCCTGGAGCTCGGGATCGAGCGCGGCCGCGGACTCCGGCGACATCGGCGGCGGTAACGCGGCGGTCTTGGCACCGAATACCGAGCTGTTCGAGGTCGCGGGATTTTCCTGCGCGGGCACTGCCGGCGGCGCAGCGGCCTCGGGAGGTGTCGTCGGGGTCATGATCGCGAGGCGATCACCCTTCATCGAGCGATCGACCTTTGGAAAATCGGCGGCCTGGTAGTGCGGCGGCGTCTGCAGCGCCGGATTGCGGCTGATCGCACCCGTGACGTCGCGACCATCGATGCTGGCGAGGCGAACCATTGCGCTCTGCGGAACCGAGGTGCCGATCGGCCGGGAAAAACTGTAGGTGGCGAGCTGGATCGAGGACGCCGCGGAATACACCTGCTTCTGCCAACGCTCGGCGACGCCCGGTTGGCGCGCCAGCAGCGAGGCAATGTCCTGATAGCCGGTCTCTCTCGGCATCAATGCGAAGATGCAGAGACCGATGCCGAAGGACGCGAACCGCGCGCCCTTCGGATGGTTACGCAACAGTGACATCGATACGCTCACGCTACGCTTACGCCAGTTCCGATCGAACGTCAGTACATCCGTGCAATTCGATCTTGATTGTAAGTATCCAATTTAGGTTGCCGGTGCGTTAATCGACGTGGCGCGCACGGCACACTCAAGCAAACACGGGTGTTTTCACGGGGCGATCGCGCGCGGTGGTAAATGCGTCGTCACGTCAGGGGGTAAACAACCGGTCAACGCGAATGGTGAAGGAACTCTTGCGCACATGTATCAATACGGGACGCGCGATCATTATGCTGTTTGGCGTTTGCGCAAAGCGTTCCCCCATCACGGGTGTCATGCTTCGCGAAAGCGGGGCATCCAGTACGCCGCGTCGTCTCGATTCATCACGACCGTCTCGGCGTATTGGATTGCCCGGTCAAGCCGGGCGATGACAGGGAGTGCGGCGAACGCGTCCCGCAAGCTCGTCATTGCGAGCGCAGCGAAGCAATCCAGTCTGCCTCCGGGGAAAGATTCTGGATTGCTTCGCTGCGCTCGCAATGACGGTAGGGATACAGCATCACGCAAAGAGGCGGGGTTGGGGCCCCCGCCTCTTTCATTCCAGCATATCGATGCTGCTTACGCCTGGCTCGCGATTGCCTTGCCGAGCGCGGCTTGCGCCGCAGCCAGGCGGGCGATCGGCACGCGGTAGGGCGAGCAGGAGACGTAGTCGAGGCCGATCGTGTGGCAGAAGGCGACGGAGGCGGGATCGCCGCCGTGCTCGCCGCAGATGCCGACCTTGAGCGAGGCCCGCGTCTTGCGGCCGCGCGCGACGCCGATCTTGACGAGCTCACCGACGCCCTCTTGATCAAGCGCGATGAAGGGATCGACCGAGAGGATGCCCTTCGCCACGTAGGGACCGAGGAAGCTCGCCGCGTCGTCGCGGCTGATGCCGTACGTCGTCTGCGTGAGATCGTTGGTGCCGAACGAGAAGAACTCGGCGCTTTCCGCGATCTCGGCCGCGAGCAGACAGGCGCGCGGCAGCTCGATCATGGTGCCGACTTGATAGGCGATCTTCGTATTGGTCTCGCGCATCACCGCCTGCGCAGTCGCATCGATCCGCGCCTTGACGAGGTCGAGCTCGGCCTTTGTCGCAATCAGCGGGACCATCACCTCGAGACCGACGGCCTTGCCGGTGCGCTTCTGCGCCTCGACCGCGGCCTCGAAGATTGCGCGCGCCTGCATCTCGGCGATTTCAGGATAGGCGATCGCGATGCGGCAGCCGCGGAAGCCGAGCATCGGATTGAACTCCGAGAGCTCGCGGGCGCGGTCGGCCAGGCGCCGCGGATCAGTGTTCATGGCGCGCGCCACTTCCTCGACCTCGGCATGGGTGTGCGGCAGGAACTCGTGCAGCGGCGGATCAAGCAGGCGGACCGTGACGGGAAGACCCTTCATGATCTCGAACAGCTCGACGAAGTCGGCGCGCTGCATCGGCAGCAGCTTGGCGAGCGCGGCACGGCGTGCCTGCTCGTCTTCGGAGAGGATCATTTCGCGCACCGTGCGGATGCGCGTCTCCTCGAAGAACATGTGCTCGGTGCGGCACAGGCCGATGCCCTCGGCGCCGAACTTGATCGCGGTGCGGGCATCCTCGGGCGTATCGGCATTGACGCGCACGCCGATCTTGCGGACCTGGTCGGCCCAGTTCATCAACGTGCCGAACTGGCCGGACAGCTCCGGCTCGATCATCGGCATGCGGCCGGCGAGCACCTGGCCGAGCGAACCATCAATGGTGATGACGTCGCCGGTCTTGAAGGTGCGCGAGCCGATGCTCATGGTACCGCGGCCGTAATCGACGCGGATGGTGCCGCAGCCGGAGACGCAGGGCTTGCCCATGCCGCGCGCGACCACCGCCGCGTGCGAGGTCATGCCGCCGCGCGTGGTCAAGATGCCTTCGGCGGCGTGCATGCCGTGGATGTCTTCCGGGCTGGTCTCGATCCGGACCAGGATCACCTTGCGTCCATCGGCCTGGAGCTTGGCCGCCTCGTCCGAGGAGAACACGATCTCGCCGGAGGCTGCTCCCGGCGAGGCCGGCAGGCCGGTCGCGATCACGTCGCGCTTGGCGTTGGGATCGATGGTCGGATGCAACAGCTGATCGAGCGAGGCTGGATCGATCCGGGTCACCGCTTCCTTTTTCGAAATCAGGCCTTCATTGGCCAGCTCGACCGCGATGCGCAGCGCCGCTTTCGCAGTGCGCTTGCCGCTGCGGGTCTGGAGCATCCAGAGCTTGCCCTGCTCGACCGTGAACTCCATGTCCTGCATGTCGCGGTAGTGCTTCTCGAGCAGCGTGTAGATCCGCGTCAGCTCCTTGAAGGCCTCCGGCATCGCCGATTCCATCGACGCCCTGTCGGAGCCCGATTCCTTCCGCGCCTCCTCGGTGATGTCCTGCGGCGTGCGGATACCCGCCACCACGTCCTCGCCTTGCGCGTTGATCAGGAATTCGCCGTAGAGCTTGCTTTCGCCGGTCGAGGGATTGCGCGTGAAGGCAACGCCGGTCGCGGAGGTATCGCCCATGTTGCCGAACACCATGGCCTGCACGTTGACCGCGGTGCCCCAGGATTCCGGAATGTCGTGCAGCTTGCGGTAGGTCACCGCGCGCGCGTTCATCCAGGAGGAAAACACCGCACCGATCGCGCCCCAGAGCTGGTCGTGCGGATCCTGCGGGAATTCCTTGCCAGTCTCGCGCGCGACCGCGTCCTTGTACTTGCCGACCAGCTCGACCCAGTCGTCCGCGGACAGATCGGTATCGAGCGTGTAACCCTGGCTGTCCTTGAAGGTGTCGAGGATTTCCTCGAAATGATGATGCTCGAAGCCGAGCACCACGTCCGAATACATGGTGATGAAGCGGCGATAGCTGTCATAGGCAAAGCGGCGGTCACCCGACAACTCGGCCAGCGCTTCCACGGTCTGGTCGTTGAGGCCGAGATTGAGCACGGTGTCCATCATGCCCGGCATCGAGGCGCGCGCGCCGGAACGCACGGAGACGAGCAGCGGGTTCTTGGTGTCGCCGAACACCTTGCCGGTCAACTTGCCGACATGCTCCAGCGCCTTCTCAACCTGCGACTGCAGTTCCTTCGGATAGGTCTTGTCGTGTGCGTAGAAGTAGGTGCAGACCGAGGTCGGGATGGTGAAGCCCGGAGGTACCGGCAGGCCCAGATTGGCCATCTCGGCAAGGTTGGCGCCCTTGCCGCCGAGCAGGTCACGCATTTCCGAGCGGCCTTCGGCCTTGCCGTCACCGAATGTGAACACCCATTTGCCGGCCTTGGCCGCTGCTGGCGCCGCCTTGGCGGAGGTAGCCTTCTTGGGTGCGGGCTTTGCAGCGACCTTCGGCAGAGCCGCCTTGGTCACAGCCTTTGCCGCCGGCTTGGCAGCGGGCTTTGCAACGGGCTTGGCGACCGGCTTCGGCGTGCTCTTGGCCAGCGCCTTGCGGGCCCGCGGCGCGGCCTTTGCGGCAGTGGAGGACTTTGATTTCGCTGGGATTTTCGCTGGCATTTTCTTGGGCTTCGAGGCGGCTTTGGCCATAGCTTGCACACAACCTGCGAGAGGAATGGGAAATCGCGGGCCTTACACCACTTTGGGCGGGCCCGCGCAAGTCGGAGAGTTCCGAAAAGTGAACGCCTAGAAGCGGAGCCACTTCAGGAGCCCAAGCCCGATCGCGCCATTCACGATGAGAAAGATCGCGACGATAAGATTCAGGAGTCGCGGCATGATCAGGATGAGCACGCCCGCAATCAACGACAGGATCGGCGAAATGTGGGCGACGGTGATGTGCATGAATTATCTTTCTGTGGAGGTGGACGAATCGCGGGCGGATCATAGCGGCCCCGGTTCCGCGAGTAGAGACGCGGAAAGCCAATGCGAGTTCCCGGCTTCTCGAAAACTGCCCGAAATTGCCGCGGATACGGCAGGCCTTTTCCCGGAACATTGCGAAGTCGCATGCATTGGCCACCGGTTGCGCCACTGGCGCTTGCCAAACATCACATCGAAGGAGTTGCCCATGCGGAACAGGATTCTTGCCCTTGCAGCGCTGGGCGTTGCGATCGGCTCGCCCCTTGCGGCACAGGCGCAAAGCGATGTCACGGTGGGACGCGCGCCTACCGTGGTCGACAGTGCCCCCAGCATTGCCGTCGACCAGCGGCCGGCCTTCCGCGACTATGTCGTCGAACAACGTGTGCCGCCCTTCCGCATCCCGGATCGCGTGGTGGTGGGCGCCACCTTACCCGAGAGCGGCGTCACGTATTATGACGTGCCGCAGCGTTTCGGCGCCACCACCTATCGCTACACCGTCGTGAACGGCGAGACCGTGCTGGTCGAACCGCGCTCGCGTCGCATCGTCGAGGTGCTGGACTGAGACTGAGATCGACTACCTGAGATCGACTAGATGTCCGGCGCGCCACATCAGGCTGGCGCGAGCAGTGTTAAATCGGACATCAGGCCCCGCCCGGTCCTCCCCCCGCCGGGCGGGGCACTTTTTTGCGGGCTCCTGTTGCGCTCGTGTCCCGAGCAAGCGAAGCGCGACCCGGACCCGGAAGCCCCAAGCGCGCGGCGACATGGGGCCGGCTCTGCAGCGCATCACTCCGCGAAGGGCGGCGCGCTGCGCAGCGTCCGGGCACGAGCCTCAATCCTGAATCTTCGAGAAATCCGCCACCGCCCGTGTGGCGCTGCGAATCTCGTTCAGCAGCTTCAACCGATTCTCGCGCACCTTCGCATCGTCGTCATTGACGCGAACCTTGTCGAAGAACGAATCCACAGGCGGACGCAATTTCGCCAGAGTGCTCATGGCCGCGGCAAAGTCTTCCTTGGCGACGGCGGCGCTCGCTTCCGCCTTGACCTCGCCGATCGCTTTCGCCAGCGCCTTCTCTTCATCGAGGCTGTAGAGCGCAGCATCCGGCGCGCCGTCGAACGTACGCTTGTCCTTCTTCTCCTCGATCGAGAGGATGTTGCTGGCGCGCTTGGTGCCGGCCAGCAGGTTCTTGCCGTCGTCAGTGTCGAGAAACCTGCCCAGCGCCTCGACTCGGCGCACGATCATCAGAAGATCGTCCTGGCCGCCGAGCGCGAACACGGCATCGACGAGATCGTGACGCGCGCCCTGCTCGCGGAGCTGGACCTTGAGGCGGTCGGCGAAGAAGGCGAGCAGGTCTATCGGAAGCTTTTGCGCATCGGCCGGCTTAACCGACAAACCGGCGAGTGCGGACGCCGCCACCTTCATGACCGACAAACGCAGCGCGTTCTCGGCAATCAACCGGATCACCCCGAGGGCAGCTCTCCGCAGCGCATACGGATCCTTGCTCCCCGTCGGCTTCTCGTCGATGGCCCAAAAGCCAACGAGCGTATCGAGCTTATCGGCGAGCGCCACAGCAACGCTGACCGGATCGGACGGTACGCGATCGGCAGGTCCTTGCGGCTTGTAGTGCTCCTCGCAGGCGGCCGCGACCGAAGCGTCCTCGCCCTGCGCCAACGCATAATACTTGCCCATCAATCCCTGCACCTCGGGGAATTCGCCGACGACTTCGGTCAGCAGATCCGCCTTGGCCAGATGCGCGGCGCGCGTTGCCTTGCCAACGTCGGCGCCGACCAGCGGCGCGATCTCGGCCGCCAGGCGCTCGATGCGCTTGATTCGCGCGGCCTGCGTGCCGAGCTTCTCGTGGAACACGATCTGCTCGAATTTCGGCAGCCGCTCCTCGAGCTTGGTCTTCAGATCCGTTTCATAGAAGAACTTCGCATCACTGAGCCGCGCGCGGATGACCCGCTCGTTGCCGGCGATGATGGTCTTGCCGCCGTCGGTCGCCTCGATGTTGGCAACGAGGATGAACTTATTGGCGAGCTCGCCCGTCTTGGGATCGCGCACCACGAAGCACTTCTGGTTGTTGCGGATCGTGGCGCGGATGACTTCCGCGGGCGTCGTCAAGAATTCCGGCTCGAACGAGCCCATCAGCACGACCGGCCATTCGACGAGGCCGGCGACCTCGTCGAGCAGGTTCTGGTCCTCGACGAGCTCGAACCCTTGCGCGAAGGCGAGCTGCTTGGCGTCGGTGAGGATCGCATCCTTGCGGCGCTCAGGGTCGAGCACGACTTTTGCGGCGAGAAGTTTAGCCTCGTAGTCCTCGAAACGACGCACGGAAATCGCCGCAGGTGCGAGGAAGCGATGGCCGTAAGTGGTTTGGCCGGCCTCGATGCCGTCCACCGAGAACTTCACGACGTCGGGCTGTTCCGTCTCGAGCCCGAAAGTCGCGGTGATTGCGTGCAGCGGACGCACCCAGTTCAGCGATCCGGGTTTGCCGGAGCGCGCGCCCCAGCGCATCGCTTTCGGCCAGGGGAAGGTGCGGATGATCACCGGCAGGATTTCCGCGAGCACGTCGATCGCGGCGCTGCCGGGCTTCTCGATCAGCGCAATATAGAAGTCGCCCTTCGGATCCCGTTGGATTTTGGCTTCGTCGAGCGAATTCAAACCGGTCGCTTTCAGAAAGCCCTGCACGGCCGCATCGGGTGCGCCGATCTTCGGTCCGCGGCGTTCGGTCTTGAGGTCAGGCTGGCGCGCAGGGATGCCGTGCACGGTGAGCGCGAGGCGGCGCGGCGTCGCGAAAGCCCTTGCGCCCTCGTAGACGAGGCCTTCGGCGACCAGCCTGTCGGTGACCATGCGGCGCAGATCGTCGGCCGCCTTGGCCTGCATGCGCGCGGGGATTTCTTCCGAGAACAGTTCAAGCAAAAGATCGGGCATCAGGCCGCTCCGCCCGCTTCAGTATGGATCCAGGCTTCGCCACAGGCCTTGGCCAGCTCGCGCACGCGCAGAATGTAGCTCTGCCGCTCGGTCACGGAGATCACGCCGCGCGCATCGAGCAGATTGAAGACGTGGCTCGCCCTGATGCACTGGTCATAGGCCGGCAGTGCCATCAGATGCTGCCTGCTGTTGTCGCCTTCGCGCCAGCCGGCGTCCAGATATTTCCTGCAGGCCGCTTCGGCCATCCTGAACTGCTCGAACAGCATCGCGGTGTCGGCATGTTCAAAGTTGTGCCGCGAATATTCCTGCTCGGCTTGCAGGAAGACGTCGCCATAGGTGACCCTGGCGTCGCCATCGCGGCCGTTGAAGTTGAGGTCGTAGACGCGATCGACGCCCTGCACATACATCGCTAGGCGCTCGAGCCCGTAGGTGAGCTCGCCCGCCACCGGCGCGCATTCGAAGCCCGCGACCTGCTGGAAATAGGTGAACTGGCTGACTTCCATACCGTCGCACCAGCATTCCCACCCGAGGCCCCAGGCGCCCAGCGTCGGGCTCTCCCAATCGTCCTCGACGAAGCGGATGTCGTGCACGGCGGAATCGATGCCGATCGCGGCGAGCGACTTCAGGTACAGCTCCTGAAGGTTCGGCGGCGACGGCTTCATGATCACCTGGAACTGGTAGTAGTGCTGCATCCGGTTCGGGTTCTCGCCGTAGCGACCGTCCTTGGGCCGGCGCGAGGGCTGCACATAGGCCGCGTTCCACGGCTTTGGCCCGAGCGCGCGCAGGGTGGTCGCCGGATGAAAGGTGCCCGCGCCCATCTCCATGTCGTAGGGCTGCAGGATCACGCAGCCCTGCTCGGCCCAGAACCGCTGGAGCGCGAGGATGAAGCCCTGGAACGAGCGTTCCGGGCGCATATGGGCGGGCAAGGAGGCGTCCATCGTCAGATCAGGCTCTCGCGGGGGGGGTTTTGAATCGCGCGGGACCGTATCGGCGGCGGGGATGGGAATCAAGGCGAAGGGGGCGGGAAAGCAGCCCAGTTCTCCGTCATAGCCGAGCTGTCCCTGCCATCCACGAATGTTTGGCGCGGCACGAAGAACGTGGATGCCCGGGACAAGCCCGGGCATGACGAATGGCGCAACTACCCCGGGCGGTAAGCTCCGGTCACGGGGTCACGTTTCAGCGTCTGGATGTCCCCCATATGGGCGGCTTCGGTGACGCGCGACAAGCGCATCTCCTCCAGCTCCTGGTTGATCCGGACAGCGGTCTTGTAGGCCCAGCGGACCACGGCAAGCCCGCCCAGCACGCCCGCGAAAGCGACGAACGGCGGCATCGGTCGATCCTTGTCTAGTGCTCAGCCCCCACGCGCATTGTTGCGCAGATGGACCTGCGCCGCAATCGGAGGGCAGAGGGGCCAAATGGCGCGGGAGTGCGAGCCCTAGAACCCGAATTTCGCCCAAATCGCCCGCGTCTCGACCGCCGAGATCAGCTCATCAGGCAGACCGGCCATTGTTTCCAGCGCCGAAAGCTGACCCGCCCCGGGCGATTTCCGGCCCAGAAGACCGGACAACAGACCGGTCGGCTGCGCGATCACAGGGGTGAGAACCTTCTCGCCGTAGCGGGCACGAAGAGTTGAGCGGAGATCGCCGATGCTGTCGGCGAGCCCTAGCGCGACCGCGCTCTCGCCCGCCCAATATTCGCCCGTGAACAGGGTGTCGTCGGTGCCCCTCAGGCGTCCGCCGCGGCTGTCCTTTACCAGGGCAATGAAGATCTGGTGGATCTCACGCTGGATCGCCTTCAGCTTCGCCACGTCATCAGGATTTTCCGGGAGGAACGGATCGAGCATCGCCTTATGGGCCCCGGCGGTGTAGAGGCGCCGCTCGACGCCGAGCCGCTTGATAGCCTCCTGGAAACCAAAACTGCCACCGACCACGCCGATCGAACCGAGGATCGAAGAGGGATCGCAGATGATCTCATCGCCGGCACAGGCGATCATGTAGCCGCCTGAGGCGGCGACGTCCTCGACGAAGACCAGCACGGGCAGCTTCTTCTCCGCCGCGAGCTGCTTGATGCGCAGGTAGATCTGGCGCGACTGCACCGGCGAGCCGCCAGGCGAATTGATCACCAAGGCCACCGCCTTGGCGTTGCGATGTGAAAACGCCCGCTCCAGCACGCGCGCTACGCCCGCGAGCGTCATGCCGGGGCGCAGCGGCGTCACTGCGCCGATCACGCCGGACAGCCGCACCACGGGCACAATTGGCGTGCCGGGCCGGAAACGCGCCGGCAGATATTGCATGAGCTTGTCGGCCAGGCCGGAACTCTCACGATCGTTCAAATGTTCGGCCATGCCGTTACCTCTGTTTAACCATTTTTTATCACGCGACTGTCATTGGAAGTGCCTGGAACGTGTTTTGCAGATTTCCCGTTGGGAGGCTGCAATGAGGCAGCGGAGAACGCCATGAAAATCTATTTGCTGATGCTGCTGATCGGTGCGCTGTTCATGGCGATCCGCCTGACGACGCCGCAGGAACAGCAGTCGGAATCGCTTCCGCAATAAGCAATCACGGCTCCGCCAGCGGCAAGACCGCCCTCCCCTCCAGAATCTCCTTCACCTCTTTTTCAGGCACGCCCGACTCGTCGTTGAGCATGAGCCCCGGCAGCACTCGCGCCGGCGCCCGGCCGCCTTTCACCGCGCGCACCAGCACCCGGATCGCGGGCCGTCCCGCCTCGCCGTGAACCGGCAGGATCGAGAGACTGCCGAAGCCCCGTGACAGCGCTGCCAGGACGTCGGCGATCCCATCTGCACGCCAGATCAACGTCAGCACGCCGTTCGATCGGAGGATGCGCCGCGCCGCATACACCCATGCATTCAGTGTCTCGTCCCTCGCGACATGGGCGGTGTGACGCGCCTGGTCCGGCGAGCCGCGATGCCGAACCGGATCGTTGAAAGGCGGGTTCATCAGCACCACGTCGACGCTGTCGGGCACGAGCCCATTTGCCGCAAACGCCTGTGCATCGGCAGTGACGTCGAGCACGATCGTCTCGGCGGCAATTCCATTCGCCGCCGCATTGGACCGCGCAAGCTCTGCCAGCACCGGATCGATCTCGACCAGGCCGAGCCGCAATCCAGCCACGCGCCTGGCAAGCGCGAGGCCCGCCGTACCGATGCCGGCGCCGAGATCGATCACGCGATCGCCCGCCTTGGCCGCGGTCGCCGCCGCAAGCAGGATGGCGTCGTGTCCGGCGCGATGGCCGGATCGCTTCTGCTTCAGGCGCAACTGCCCGCCGAGAAAGGTGTCCTCGGTGATATCAGCTGCGGCCTCAATCATCGCCGCGCAATTCGTGGCTGAGCCCGGCCGCGGTGAGAAGCTGGCGGGCCTCGAGGGCGTCATCCTCATGGACCAGGATCCGCCGCGGCAAAATGCCGAGCGAGCCCTCGATGATGCTCATGTTCTGGTCAAGCACCAGATGATGGATATTGGCACCGTCGAGCAGCGCGCCGATCGCTGACACCAGCACCATGTCGTTGGTCCGAACCAGTTCACGCAAACGCAGGTCTCCTGCCTGAAAAAGAGGGAAGCGGCAAATGTCAATGGTTCCGCGGCACTTGCCGCATCCGCCACCAGTTTCTATTGTCTTTCCATCAGAATAGCCCTTCCGGGGCAAATATTGGAGACCGGCGTGGCCGTCATCGTACCTTTCGAAACTCCCGGCGCGTCGATCGAAGAGCTGGTTGCCCTTGTCGCCGGTGACATGGAGCGCGTCAACGCCACGATTCTGTCGCGGACCGGTTCGGATGTGACCATGATCCCGGAGGTCGCCAATCATTTGATCTCCTCCGGGGGAAAACGCCTGCGGCCGATGCTGACGCTCGCCATGGCCAACCTCGCCGGCTACACCGGCGACGGCCACATCAAGCTCGCCGCCTCCGTCGAGTTCATGCATACCGCGACCCTGCTCCACGACGACGTCGTCGACGAAAGCGAGATGCGCCGAGGCAAGCTGTCGGCGCGCATGCTCTGGGGCAACGAGGCGAGCGTGCTGGTCGGCGACTTCCTGCTCGGCCAAGCCTTCCGCATGATGGTCGAGGTCGGCTCGCTGCGCGCGCTGGACATCCTCTCTGCGGCCGCCGCGACCATCGCCGAGGGCGAGGTGATGCAGCTCGCCGCGGCCAAGAACACCGCGACCACCGAGGACGAATATCTCGCCGTGATCCGCGGCAAGACGGCCGAGCTGTTCGCCGCCGCCTGCGAGGTCGGCCCCGTGATCGCCAAACGCCCGAAGGCGGAGCAGACCGCCTGCCGCTCGGTCGGCATGAATCTCGGCATCGCCTTCCAGCTCGTCGACGACGTGCTCGACTATGGCGGCAAGAGCGCCAAGCTCGGCAAGAACACCGGCGACGATTTCCGCGAAGGCAAGATCACGCTGCCGGTGGTGCTCGCCTTCCGCCGCGGCAACGACACCGAGCGCGCCTTCTGGATTCGGGCACTGGAGCGCGGCGACATCGGCGATTCCGATCTCGACCACGCCATCGGCCTGATGAACAAGCACCGCGCGCTGGAGGACACGCTGAGCCGCGCCCAGCACTACGGCGCCATGGCCGTGGACGCGCTGGCACTGTTCCCGTCCTCGCCGATGAAGAGCGCGCTGGAACAGGTCGTGGCGTTCTGTCTGGCGCGATCACATTAAGCGTGACAGCCTGACGCGCTTTCCACTCGTCATTGCGAACTCAGCGAAGCAATCCGAAATCCTTCCGCGGTGGCGATCTGGATTGCTTCGCTCCGCTCCCAATGACGGAGCGTTAGGCAGCATCGCACTCCCTCCCGTGTCCCGGACGCGCTGCAACGCTCTTCGCGGGGCCGCGCAGAGCCGGGACTCACGCGGCACGCGCAGCTAGATGGGTCCCGGCTCCGCAGCGCACCGCCAAGAGGCGCTGCGCTGCGTCCGAAGCACGAGCGCGGTCCGGCAAGTGCCCACCGCACATTCCTACCAGACGCGCTGTCTCCCCCACCGAACCATCATATCACTTACACTGCTCGCGCCTGCTGCTGCCCGCTCCAGTCACTTGCTTTTTGCAAGTCACTCACTTACCTTCCTGCCATGCAGCCCAAATCTTCCTCCATCCTGGAATGCCCTGTCGGCCGCGCCGTGCAGACGGTTGGCGAATGGTGGAGCATTTTGATCCTGCGCGATGCCTTTCAGGGCGCGACGAAATTCGACGAGTTTTCGCAAAGCCTCGGGATCGCGCCGAACATCCTGTCGCGGCGGCTCGCCCATCTCACCGAGAACGGCATGTTTGTTCGCCGCCGCTATCATGAGCGGCCGCCGCGCTACGAATATGCGCTGACGGACAAGGCGCGGGATTTCTTTCCCGTGATCGTGGCGCTGCTCGCCTGGGGCAACAAGCATCTCGCTCCAGAGGGCGAAGCCATCCGGCTGGCGAGCCGCGACGAGATCCGCCCGTTCGATCCTGTCGTCGTCGATGCCGCCGACCTGCGTCCGATCACGCTCACCAATGCAGTCGTCATCGCAGGTCCACGCGCCAGCCGCGGGATGCGCAAACGACTCGCTTCACTCAAGGCCATGAACCCGGCCGTCGCGCCGTCTGGAGACTGACATGCGTCGTATCGTCGTGACGGGAATGGGCGCGGTGTCGCCGCTTGGCTGCGGTGTCGAGCGGTCTTGGCGCCGGCTGCTGGCCAGTCAAAGCGGGCTGCGCCCTCTGCCCGAATGGGCGCAGGTACTGCCGGCGCACATCGCCGGACTCGTGCCCGACAAGGGCGATGACGCCGAAGCCGGCTTCGATCCCGCACAGGCGGCTGCGCCAAAAGACCAGCGCAAGATGGACCGCTTCATCCTGTTCGCGCTGCTCGCCACCGCAGAAGCAGTGTCGCAAGCCAAATGGATGCCGCAGGACGCCGCGGCGCTGGCGCGGACTGCGACGATCATCGCTTCCGGCGTCGGCGGCTTTCCGGCGATCGCAGAGGCGGTGCGCATCACGGAGCAGCGCGGCGCGCGCCGGCTCTCGCCCTTCACGATCCCCTCGTTCCTCGCCAATCTCGCCGCTGGCCACGTCTCGATCAGATACGGCTACAAGGGACCGCTGGGCACGCCCGTCACCGCCTGCGCGGCCGGGGTCCAGGCGATCGGCGATGCCGCGCGCATGATTCGCGCCGACGAGATCGACGTCGCAATCTGCGGCGGTGCGGAGGCCTGTATCGATATCGTCAGCCTCGGTGGCTTTGCTGCGGCACGTGCGCTGTCGAGCGGCTTCAACGATGAGCCTGCACGCGCCTCGCGCCCGTTCGATCGCGACCGCGACGGTTTTGTGATGGGCGAAGGCGCCGGCATCCTAGTGATCGAGGAACTGGAGCATGCGCTGGCGCGCGGCGCGGCGCCGATCGCGGAGATCGTCGGCTATGGCACGACGGCGGATGCCTATCACATGACCTCAGGGCCGCCCGACGGTGATGGCGCCCGCCGCGCCATGGAGATCGCGCTTCGGCAGGCGAACCTTGCGCCCTCGGATGTGCAGCACCTCAACGCCCATGCGACATCGACGCCCGCCGGCGACGAGAGCGAGCTTGGCGCCATCGCCGCGCTGTTCGGCCGTGACCGCGGCATTGCCGTGAGCGCGACCAAATCGGCCACCGGCCATCTGCTCGGCGCCGCCGGCGGGTTGGAGGCGATCTTCACCGTGCTGGCTTTACGCGACCAGATCGCGCCGCCGACGCTTAATCTCGAAAACCCGGATCCTGGCGCTGACGGCATCGACATCGTCGCCGGCGCAGCGCGGCCGATGCCGATCCAGAGCGCCATCTCGAACGGCTTCGGATTTGGCGGGGTCAATGCCAGCGTGATCTTCCGCCGGATGGGCTAAACGAGGGGCCTTGCAATCGCGTCAGGCTTCGCTACCAAAACACAATGATCACGACGAATTTCTGGCTGTTCCTGGTGGCAGCTTGTCTCATTGCCGCCGTTCCCGGCCCCGGCATCTTCTATGTCGCGGCACGGACATTATCGGAGGGACGCGTCAGCGGTTTCGCATCGACTGCGGGCACGGCGCTGGGCGGACTGGTTCATGTGGTGGCGGGCAGCCTCGGCATCTCCGCGATCATCCTGGCCAGCGCCGAACTGTTCGCCGCAGTGAAATTTATCGGCGCGCTCTATCTGGTCTGGCTCGGTATCAAGACTTTTCGCAGCGCCGGCCGGGCACCGTCTCTCGAGAGCGAGCCCATCGGCGACAATCGCGCCTTTCGCGACGGCGTGCTGGTGGAGGCGCTGAACCCGAAGACCGCCGCGTTCTTCCTCACCTTCATTCCGCAGTTCCTCGATCCCGCGGGATCGAACCCCGCGCTGCAATTCGTCCTCCTCGGCGCAATCTCGGTGACGCTGAACACGCTCGCCGATGCGGTGGTGGTGCTGATGGCAGCAGCGACGCGCAAGCAGCTGATCGGACGGCCGCATCTGATGCGGCGCCTCACGCAGGGCTCGGGCGTCTTCATCGCCGGCCTCGGCCTGTCGCTCGCGCTGGCCCGGCGGCCGGCAAATGGCTAGCGCCCCGCAAAGCCGGTTCTATGAATCGCACGGCCTCCGGCTACATTTTGCCGATTGGGGCAACGAAAACGCGCCCACCGCCGTCCTGGTTCACGGCGGCCGCGATCATTGCCGGAGCTGGGACGTCATCGCTCGATCGCTGCAGCCGCATTTCCACGTGCTCGCACCCGACCTGCGCGGACACGGCGATTCCGATTGGACCCGAGGCGGCAGCTACGCGCTGACGGAATATGTCTACGATCTTGCCCAGCTTGTCCGCATCATTGCTGCGCCGCAGGTGACGCTCATCGGCCATTCGATGGGCGGCATGGTCAGTCTGATCTTTTCGGGCTCATTCCCCGAGCTGGTCTCCAAGCTCGTCGTCCTTGACGGCGTGACCATGTTGCCGGACACGCCGAAGCCGCCGGTGCATGAGCGCATCGGCAAATGGGTGGCGCAGCTCGACAAGCTGCACGACCGCACGCCGCGCCGCTATTCGACGCTCGAGGCCGCAGCCGCGCAGATGATGCTTCACAACAAGCGGCTGTCCCGCGACCTCGCGCTGCATCTCGCCACCCATGGCGCGCGGCAGAACGAGGACGGCACCTATAGCTGGAAGTTCGATCCCTACCAGCGCGCCAGTGCGCCGCACCGGCTCTGGCCAGACGACCACGTCGAACTCTGGGCGCGCATCGCCTGCCCGACGCTGCTGCTCAATGCCGGCGAAAGTTTTCTGGTCGGCGCAAAGGCAGCGGGCCTGGAGAGGTATTTCCAGAACGCGCGCGTCGAGACCATCGCCGGGGCGGGACACTGGCTGCAGCATGACAAGCCGCAAGAGGTGCTGGCTAAGATCCGGCGGTTTCTCGGGCTCGACAAGCAAAGTGCGGATTAGCTCACAACGTAGCCTTCATGAGCGCAACGACATGCAGGGCGCGGCAAGAAAGAATCCCGGATCGCATCGCTCATCCGGGCTGCGCAGCGTCTCCGCGGAAATACTAGCTCAACGTCCCCGCATGCACCCACCAGCCGGGATGATCGCGCCGGATCCTTTCGGCGGCGGCATGGGCGTCGGTGGGCGCGCCGTAGATCGCAAAGCACGTCGCGCCGGAGCCGGACATGCGGGCGAGCTTGACGCCGGCAGAGGCACGCAAGGCTTGCAGGACCTTGCCGATCACCGGCTCGATGCGCATTGCGGGCGCTTCGAGGTCGTTGGGGACAGTTTCGAGAACGTCGACCCAGTCAGCGATCGAGGCCCCCTCCTCCGGCCAGGCCGGAGCGCGGATGACGTCGGTGACGCCGACCAGGAGCTCGCCATTGCGCAGGCCCAGCGCCTGGAACACGTCCTTGGTCGCGACCGGCACCCGCGGATTGACCATGACGCAGGGCATGTTCGGCAGCGCGAGCGGCAGCAGTTGCTCGCCGACTCCGGTCATGTCGCAGGCCCGCGAGAGCAGGCACACCGGCACGTCGGCGCCAGTTGCGAGCGCGACGTTCTGGAGACGGGGATCATCGAGCGACAAATCGTTGAGACGGGCCAAGAGCCGAAGCGCCGCCGCGGCATCCGCCGAGCCACCGCCGATGCCGGCCGCGACGGGGAGCACCTTGTCGAGCACGAAGGCGCCCAGCTTCAGGCCCGGTACGGCCTCAGCCAGAAGCTTGGCGGCCTTGAGCACGAGATTGTCGGCGTTATCGCCGCAGGCTGTGGCCAGCGGTCCGGTGGTTGTGAGCTTCAACTCGCCGCCGGGCTCCAGCGTCAGCCGGTCGGCGCAGTCGGCAAACGCAACCACGCTTTCGAGATCATGATAGCCGTCGGCACGACGGCCGACGACGCGAAGGCTCAGATTGACCTTCGCCCGCCCCAGTTCAATCAACGCCGACATCGGCGACACGCCCCCAGAACCTACGTCTTTCCTTCACATGATCTTGCCGAAAAAGCGCTACACGATTTCCGGATCACGCGCTCAGCTCAGCCGCCCTTGCCGTCGTCCTTCTTCTTCTCGGCCTGCGCCGCCGAAGAGTTCGAATTGTCGTCCGGCAGACCGTTGGCGATCTTGGCCTCGATCTTCGGCAGTTCTTCCGGCTCGGGCTTGAGATCGCGCGCATGCGACCACTGGAATTTTGCTTCCAGCGTGCGGCCGACGCGCCAGTAGGCGTCGCCGAGGTGATCGTTGATGGTGGGATCCTCGGGCTTGAGATCGATCGCGCGTTCGAGGTTCTTCACCGCCTCCTCGTAATTGCCGATGCGGTAATAGGCCCAGCCGAGGGAGTCCACGATATAGCCGTCGTCGGGACGCTGCTCGACGGCGCGCTTGATCATCTTCATGCCTTCGTCGAGATTCACGCCCTGGTCAATCCAGGAATAGCCGAGATAGTTGAGGACGTGCGGCTGGTCGGGCTGGAGCTCTAGCGCCTTCTTCATGTCGGCTTCGGCCTTGGCCCACTGCTTGGAGCGCTCCTCGCAGATGCCGCGATAGTAATACCAGACGCTGTTGGCCTTGTCGTTGCCGGGCGGCAGCACCTCGATCCCTTGCGAATAGGTCGCGCCGCAGTCGCCGAACCGCTTGCGGCCACGCTCGATATTGCCGAGCGCCATGATGGCTTCGAGGTCCTTGGAATCCTCCGACGTGACGCCCTTGAGGATCTTGATCGCCTCGTCGGTGCGGTCGGCGGAATCAAGGTCGATGGCGAGCTGGATCTGCGCGTTGCGCTTGAGCGGCGAGGACGAGGGCACGCGCTCATAGACCTTGATCGCCATCTGCGGCCGCTTCACCGATTCATAGAGGTCGGCGAGCGAGAGCAGCGCCAGCGGATGGCTGGGCTGGAGGTAGAGCGAGAGCTGGAGATAGACCAGCGCCAGATCCTCGCCGCCGCGGCGGGTCAGCGTGGCGCCGATGCCGTAGAGCGCTTCGGCGGCGCCGGCTTGCGCGGAATCGACGAGCGGCGGCATCTTCTTGCCCGCCTTGGTCTCGCGCAGGCCTTCCAAGATCAGCGGATGACGGGCGAGCTTCTTGTCGAAAGCCTGGTAGACGGTAGTCGCCGCGGCGGAATCCTTGTTGCGCGACAGCCAGCGCGCATAGGCCTCGGTGATGCGCAGCATGGAATCGTCGAGCTTGTAGGCGCGCTCGAAGCGGGTGCCGGCGTCCTTCTCCTTGCCGGAGAGCTCGAGGATCATGCCGGCGTGCAGATCCTTGAACAGCGGATACCATTCCGGACCGGCCAGCTTGTCGATGGTGGCGACACCGCCCTTGGCATCGCCCGCACCATAGGCGGCCCAGCCCGACAACAGCGTGGCGACGAGATCAGTGATCGGACCTCGGATCGACTGGTTGATGTTGGTTTGCGCCGCCGCGTACTTCTTCAGCTTGAGATCGTGAACGCCGACGACGAGCCGCGCGACGCGGTTGGTCTTGTCGATGGTGAGGATGCGCTCGGCGAGTTTGACCGCCTCGTCGATGTCGCCGTCGGCGACCGAGGAGATGAAGGCACGGTCGAGCAGTTCGTTGTTCTTCGGATCGGTGCGCAGGGCCGAGCGGTAGAACGCCGCGGCCGAGGTCGCGTCGCGCTCGACGCTGGCGTGGCGGGCGGCGAGATAGCTGCCGGCGCCGGTGAGCGACTTCAGATCGTTCCGGGTCGGAAACTGCGCCGCCGTGTTCTCCGGGTGATCCGGCGTCTGCGCCAGGACCGCGCCGGGGACCGCCATGATCGCGGTGCCCATGAAGGCGATGGCGGCAGCAGTCCAGCGGTTGAAACGATTTGAAAACATCAGGGCTCGCCTTGAGTTGGTAGTGCCTGGGTTTGCAGCAGAGGCCGTATCGCATGCGAACGCGGCCGGTGGCATCGGGACCCGGAACCGTCAGGCCAGACAATGCCGCTTTTGGCGCCTCGCCGCAAGGATTCGGACCGGCGATCCCCGCCGCACGTCCCAACGCGGCCAAGTGAATCCGCCAACAGCGCCCCAAGACGCCGCTACTATGGCCTTATCGTGGCCGCCAGCCGCTCCGGCGGCCCCCGGTCTCACGCGAACGTGCGTCACATTGCCGGGGTGGCGTAACCCCGGCCACATCGGGCCTGGATACGTGATCCCGGCTTACATTGCCTCGTAATTCGGGCCGCCACCGCCTTCCGGGGGAACCCAGGTAATGTTGCCGTTGGGGTCCTTCACGTCGCAGGTTTTGCAGTGGACGCAATTCTGGGCATTGATCTGGAAACGCGGGCCAGACCCCTCCTCAATCCACTCATAGACGCCGGCCGGGCAATAGCGGCTCGAGGGACCGGCGAACACGTCGTGCTCCGAGGTCTTCTGGAGGTTCATGTCAGCGACCTTGAGATGGACCGGCTGGTCCTCCTCGTGATTGGTGTTGGACAAGAACACCGAGGACAGCTTGTCGAAGGTGATCTTGCCATCCGGCTTCGGATAGTTCTTCGGTGCATGCTGCTTGGCCGGATCGAGCGTGGCGCGGTCATGCTTGAGATGCGATTGCGTGCCGAACAGCGAGGCCCCGAACAGCGTGTTGCACCACATGTCGAAGCCGCCCAGCGCGACGCCGAGCACGGTGCCGAACTTCGACCACAGCGGCTTGACGTTGCGGACCAGGAACAAATCCTTGCCGACCGACGAGGAACGCCAGGCGTTCTCGTATTCCACGAGCTCGTCATTGGCGCGCTCGGCGGCGATCGCCGCAGCGACGTGCTCGGCGGCGAGCATGCCGGTGCCCATCGCATTGTGCACACCCTTGATGCGCGGCACGTTGACGAAACCGGCCGCGCAGCCGATCAGCGCGCCGCCGGGGAAGCTCAGCTTCGGCACCGACTGGTAGCCGCCCTCGGTGATGGCGCGCGCCCCGTAAGCGAGCCGCTTGGCGCCTTCGAAAGTGCCGCGGATCGAGGGATGGGTCTTGAAGCGCTGGAATTCGTCGAATGGGGACAGATAGGGATCGTCGTAATTCAAATGTACGACGAAGCCGACGGCGACGAGATTGTCGTCGTAATGATAGAGGAATGAGCCACCGCCGGTCTTCATATCGAGCGGCCAGCCGAAGGAATGCTGGATCAAGCCCTTCTGGTGCTTGGCGGGATCGATCTGCCAGACCTCCTTGAGCCCGATGCCGAACTTGGGCGGTTCGGCCTTGGCGTCGAGTGCGAATTTGTTGATGAGCTGCTTGGTCAGGCTGCCGCGCGCGCCTTCGGCGAACAGCGTGTACTTGCCGAGCAATTCCATGCCGCGGGTGAAGGAGTCCTTCGGCTTGCCGTCCCGGCCGATGCCCATGTCGCCGGTGGCGATGCCCTTAACCTTGGCCTCCTCGTCATAGAGCACTTCGGCCGCCGCAAAGCCCGGATAGATTTCGACGCCGAGCGCCTCGGCCTTGCGCGCCAGCCAGCGGCAGACATTGCCGAGCGAGCCGATGTAGCAATGATGATTGTCCATCAGCGGCGGCATCATGAAGTTCGGCAGCTTGATCGCGCCGCCGGCCGTCATCCAGTAGAAGCGGTCGTCCTTCACCTGGGTTTTCAGCGGGCAGTCGGAATCCTCGCGCCAGTCCGGAACGAGCTTGTCGAGCCCGGCCGGGTCGATCACGGCGCCGGAGAGAATGTGCGCGCCGACCTCGGAGCCCTTCTCCACCACGACGACGTTGAGATCGGCGTTGAGCTGCTTCAGCCGGATCGCAGCCGACAGGCCCGAGGGGCCGGCGCCGACGATGACGACGTCGAATTCCATGGATTCGCGAGGAGGGAGTTCTTCGGTGCTCATCTGATCTCAGCCCTTGAGACGGTCCTTGGTCGATTGCGCCCTCTTGTTTCCGATTTTTCCGGGTAGGACAACCTCGGAAATACGTTTCGCCGGGGTGCAAGACCGCCCAAGCTGATATAAAAGTCAGACTTTCCCATGATCCCCGAACCCGCACCCACCATCCGCGAGCTTCTCGCCTTCTATCTGGAGGCCGGTGTCGACTGCGCGCTCGCCGAGGAACCGATCGACCGCCTGGCGGAATTAGAAGCCCCGCCACCGGCTCCGCCCGTGGCACCGCCGGTCGAGCCATCGCGGCCGGTCGCCGCGCCGACGCTAATGCGCGGCGAGGCAGCCCTTGCCCCCGACGTCGCGATTGCTTCGGCACGCGAGGCCGCGCGCACGGCGCCGACGCTGGATGCACTGCGCGAACTGATGCAGAGCTTCGAGGGCTGCGCGCTGAAGCACACCGCGACGCGGCTGGTGTTCGCCGACGGCAATCCTAAGGCGCGCATCATGTTCGTCGGTGAGGCGCCCGGGCGCGACGAGGACATCGAGGGACTGCCCTTCGTCGGGCGCAGCGGCAAGCTGCTCGATCTCATGATCGGCGCGATCGGGCTCAACCGCACCACCGCCTATATCGCCAACGTCATTCCCTGGCGGCCGCCCGGCAATCGGACGCCGACGCCGCAGGAGACGCAGATCTGCCTGCCCTTCATCCAGCGTCAGATCGAACTGGTCAATCCGGATGTGCTGGTGACGCTCGGCAATCCCTCGACGCAGACGCTGCTCGGAACGCGCGAAGGCATCATGCGCACCCGCGGCCGCTGGTTCGACTACGACACCGGCCAGCGCACCATCCGCGCGCTGCCGACATTTCACCCGGCGTACCTGCTGCGCTCGCCGTCCTACAAGCGGCTGGCTTGGCAGGATCTGCGCGCGGTTGCGAAGGTGCTGGCGGGGTCGTGAGGGACGGGACACTCTCCTTCGTCATTGCAACGGAGAGAGCGCTACGTCCCCTTCGGCCGCACGATGGCCCAGCCGATGCGCAAAAGCTGCTGGCGGCCGGTTACCAGCCATTCGAAGGCGCGCGGGACTTCCGGGACGATGTTGGGAAATCGTTTGAGGATCTCCGGCGGCGGGGTGCCGGCGGTGTCGGAGGCGCGCCAGACCACGACGCCGCCGGTCTCGCTGAACTTGGCCTGATTCATCCACGGCGTGCGCGCAGGATCGGCATCGATGAAGAGATGCGGCCGGCCGGAATGCAGCGCGATCAGGCTCGCAAGCTGGGTCTCGCCGGCGACCGCGCGCAGGCGATGATTGGTGCGGCGGGCGAAGCTCTCGTCGAAGAAATCCGAGATCGCGCGCGCCGGCATCGAGGTCGCGATCTCGCCGGTGCCGGTCCAAGGCATGATCAGGACGGCGAGCACGACGCCGATGGCGGGCGCGATGATTGCGGCGGCCCAGACCATGCGCAGCATCCGCGCGCGGCGCATCGCGATGAGATCCCCTGCGGCGGCCACCACGGCAAGCCCGGACATGACCAGCATGACGGCGGCGCCGCCGACGACGGATTCGAGCCCGAGCAGGCCGGAGATCAGCACCGCGCCGAGTGGCGGCGCCAGCGCGAAGAAATAGACGAAGTTGCTCGCGAGCGGCTCGACCGGCGGGCGATAGATGATCGGCGGCTCCTCGCCCTTGCCGGCGAACATCCCGGTATTCAGGAAGGTCAGCGCCGGAATCGCCGCCGCCCCAAGCGCGAGCCCGCCGAGCAGCCAGGCTGCGTGCAGGACGCGGGCGTTGAGCTCCGAAACTTGCGGCAAGACCGGCATCGTCAATGTCTCGGCGCGCATCAGCCAAATCGCATAGGGCAGCGCCAGCACGGCGACGACGATCAGCGCGAATAGCGGATCGAGCCCGCGCAGCGTCCTGCGGCCTCCCGCCGTCGAGATCGCGAAGACGACGATCAGGAGGAGGAGGAAGATCGCGGCGGGCGTCGTGAGCAACAACAGGCCGGCCTCGATCGACCAGACGAACCAGGCATTGCCGCGGCGCTGGCCGATGATCTGCCAGGAGTGCAGCAGCAGCAGCGCCCAGAGCGGCCGTGCCAGCACCAAGGGTCCGAAGTCGAGCGCGGACGAGGAGAAGGCTAGCACGGTCATGGTCAGCAGCACGGCGAGCACCGCCTGCTGTGAGCCGACGACGGCACGAGACAGATGAAAGAGCGCGATGAAGGTCGCGATCTCGCAGAGCTCAGCGAGGACATACACGCCGAACATGTGACCGCCGGCGGCGCGATAGGCCATGTCGGCGAGCCAGACAGGCAGCGGCGGGCCGAGATCGGTGCCGACCTGGTACTCGCGGCCGAAGGCCAGCAGCGTCGCCAGACTGCCGGGCGGGCTGCGGTAGAACACCAGCGCCACGAACAGCCACATCGCCGCCTGGAGCAGCACGGCGATCCACACGATCAGCCGCGGCCGGGCGCGAATGAGCTCGATGACCAGCGAGGTAAACCGCATGCAACGTCCGAAAGATGCAGCCAACCCGTCCAGCCGGCCCTGTTCGCTCACACCTGTTTTGATAAAGGGCGCTGCGCGTCGTGGCAACCGCCGCAAGTCGTCATGCCGGGCTTGACGGATGGGGGAGGCTGCGGAGGAAACACCTAGAGATTCGCAGACGCGTCGATCTCGATTTGGGCTTCCACCTGCACCTCGACCTCCGCGACAGAGAACAGATCCTGCGCCGGCTCGACGGTCCAGGGCATGTGCTTGGCGCGGGCGGCGGCGACGGGGGCGAAGAAGCTGCGGTGGTGGATGGAGGGGCCGAGGCGATCCAGGGCGTCGAGATGCTCGGGGACAGCGTAGCCCTTGTGCTGCTCGAAGCCGTAGCCGGGGCAGTCCTGCGCCAGCGCGCACATCAGCCGGTCCCGCGTCACCTTGGCAACGATGGAGGCGGCCGCGATTGACAGCACGATGCCGTCACCGCCGATCACGGCCTCGCAGTCGCATTCCGTATCGAGCCGGTCGCGGCCGTCGACGAAGACGTGGCGCGGCGCCTCGGGCAGCGCCACCACCGCGCGCTTCAGCGCCCATAGCGAAGCACGCAGGATGTTGTCGCGGTCGATCCGCGCGGGCGAAGCCACGGCGACCGAGACCTGCGCGGTGGCGCAGATCTTGTCGAACAGTTTTTCGCGCTCTTCGGCGGTCAGGCGCTTGGAATCATCGATGCCACGGGGAATGCGGTCGGGATCGAGGATCACGGCCGCCGCCACCACGGGGCCGGCGAGCGGTCCGCGACCGGCCTCGTCGCAGCCTGCGACCGGCCAGACGCCGCGCTTGATCAGCGCGCGCTCACGACGGAAGCTCGGCGGGGCCACGGCAATGATGCCTTTCCGGCCGGCGCTTTTGCCGGTTAAAGCCTGAACCTCCGACGCCTTAGTTTCCGACGACTTGGCTTGCGGCGGCTTGCCTTCCAACGTGTTGGCAGGCGCAGCCTTCTTCGCACCGTCTTTTTTTGGCGTGTCTTTGGCCAGCTTCTTGGCGGACTTGTCCCGAATCATGGTGGGGATCGTGCGCAAGCGGCTTCGCCAGCGCAACCTGGAACCCGAGACAATTCCCGTTATTCAGGTGAGCCGCCCTATTCCGCCAAATGCACCCGTCGGTCCTCGCCCACCTCGATCCCGGGTGCGACCACGACCTCCCAAGGATGGCCATCGGGATCGGTGAAATAGCCGGAATAGCCGCCGTAATCAGTCTCGTGCGCCGCTTTCAGCAGCGCTGCACCCTTGTCGACAGCGAAAGCCAGCACCGTATCGACCTCCTCGCGCGTCCGGCAGTTCCAGGCGAGCGTCATCCCGCGAAATGCCGGCGGTCTTGGATTGTCCGGCAACCCGGCGTCGGCGGCGAGCTGATCCCAGGGATACAAGGCGAGCACCGGACCACCGGTGTCGTAGAATGCGACCGCCTCACCGGTCGCCTTGAGCAGGCGCGAGAAACCGAGCGCCTCGTAAAAGGCAATGCTGGCGCGGATGTTGCTGACACCGAGCGTGACTACGGTCAGCCGCGGCACCGGCACGGTGGTTTCCTCACTCATGTTACGCCTCGTCCACTTCGCGATCAGAACAGGCTGAGCTGATCGCCGTTCCGCTTCGGCCGCGCGAAGTGATCGGTGGTCAGCTTGGAGCGCCGCTTGTTGAGGCCGAGCCTGTCGCAGGCGATCTCGAAGCGACGGCCGATGGTCCAGGCCATCGGGCCGGTCCCCTTCATCCGCTCGCCCCATTTCGCATCGTAGTCGCGGCCGCCGCGCATGTCGCGGATCAGCGTGAAGACGTGGCGGTAGCGGTCTGGATAGTTCGCCATCAGCCATTCGCGAAACAGATCGCGGACCTCGAGCGGCAGCCGCAGCAGCACGTAGGAGGCTTCCTTGACGCCGGCATGGGCTGCGGCATCAAGAATGCGCTCGATCTCGGAATCGTTCAGCGCGGGGATCACGGGCGCGACCATCACAGTGGTCGGAATGCCCGCCTCCGAGAGCTGCTTGAGCGCTTCCAGTCGCTTCGGCGGCGTCGCCGCCCGCGGCTCCATGGTGCGCGCGAGCCTCGGATCGAGCGAGGTGACGGAGATCGCGACCTTGGCGAGGTTGCGCTTGGCCATCCGCGCGAGAATGTCGATATCGCGCACCACCAGGACCGATTTGGTGACGATGCCGACGGGATGCCCGGCGCGCTCCAGCACCTCTAGGATGCCTCGCATGATCTTTCGCTCGCGCTCGATCGGCTGATAGGGATCGGTGTTGGTGCCGATCGCGATCATCCGCGGCTCGTAGCCGCTGGCAGCGAGTTCCTTCTCGAGCAGCGCCGCCGCCTCGGGCTTGGCAAACAGTTTGGACTCGAAGTCGAGCCCGGGAGACAGGCCGAGATAGGCGTGCGTCGGCCGCGCGAAGCAATAGACGCAGCCGTGCTCGCAGCCGCGATAGGGGTTGATCGAGCGGTCGAAACCGATGTCGGGGGAATCGTTGCGGGTGATCACCTTGCGTGAGGTGTCGATCCCGACCGTGGTCTTGAACGGCGGCAGTTCCTCCAGGCTCTGCCAGCCATCGTCGAAGGCGACGCGGGCCTCGGCCTCGTAACGGCCGCTGGCGTTGGACTGGACGCCCCGCCCTCGCCTGCGTGCGCGATCGATGGCGACGCCAAGCTCGGGAAAATCGACAGGAAAATCAGAAGGCGCACCCGCCGGCTCGGAGGGCGCCGTAACCGGCGGGTGCTTGAGGGCACGAGAAGATGCTCGACTCATGAACCCAACATAGCACGCGCCCAGAACAAATCAAGAACAAGAGCAAAAACGCGGAAACAACCCCATGCACAGTAGCGCTGCCCAAACTTCGGGCGCGCGCCCTTGACCTCACGCAACACCGGCGGGGCGGCGATCCCGTTTCATGGCGAAGGGATCAATCGCGCCGGAACAATGTTGATGACGATCGCTGGGTGAAGGTCGGCAAGAACATGACAAATCAACGACAATTGCGCGCCGCGAGCAGCGAACTCGATCTCCTCGATCGCTACTGGCGTGCCGCCAACTATCTCTCGGTCGGGCAAATCTATCTCCTCGACAATCCGCTGTTGCGCGAACCGCTACGGCCCGAGCACATCAAGCCGCGCCTGCTCGGCCATTGGGGCACGACGCCCGGCCTGAACTTCATCTATGCTCACCTCAACCGCGTCATCCGTGCGCTCGACCTCAACGTGATCTACGTCTGCGGTCCCGGCCATGGCGGCCCGGGCATGGTTGCCAACACCTATCTGGAAGGCAGCTACAGCGAGATCTATCCCGACATCGCGCGCGATACTGAGGGATTGCGCAAGCTGTTCAGGCAGTTCTCCTTCCCCGGCGGCATTCCGAGCCACGCGGCGCCGGAAACGCCGGGCTCGATCCACGAGGGCGGCGAGCTCGGCTATGCGCTGGTGCACGCCTATGGCGCGGCATTCGACAATCCCGACCTCATCGTCGCCTGCGTCGTCGGCGACGGCGAGGCCGAAACCGGCCCGCTGGCGGCGTCGTGGCACTCGAACAAGTTCTTGAACCCGGCCCATGACGGCGCGGTGCTGCCGATCCTGCACCTCAACGGCTACAAGATCGCCAACCCCACCGTGCTCGGGCGGATGCGCAACGAAGAGATCCGCGACCTCTTCCGCGGGCTCGGCCATGAGCCGCTGTTCGTCGAAGGCGACGATCCCAAATTGATGCACCAGGCCATGGCGGATGCGCTCGACGTCGCGCTCGTCAGCATCCGCTCGATCCAGCAGCACGCCCGCGATGGGCGCAAAAGCGTCGAGCGACCGCGCTGGCCGATGATCGTGCTGCGCAGCCCCAAGGGCTGGACCGGCCCGAAGGAGGTTGACGGCAAGAAGGTCGAAGGTTTTTGGCGCGCGCATCAGGTGCCCGTTGCGAGTTGCCGCGAGAATCCGGCGCATCTGAAGGTGCTCGAAGACTGGATGCGCAGCTATGAGCCGGACAAGTTGTTCGACCCCAGCGGGGCGCTGATTCCCGAGCTTCAGGCGCTCGCGCCCGAAGGCCAGCGGCGAATGGGGACCAATCCGCATGCCAATGGCGGACTGTTGAAGAAGGAGCTGAAGCTGCCGGACTTCCGCAGCTTCGCTGTCGAGGTACCGCAGCCCGGCGGTGTCGTGGCGGAAGCCACACGCGAGCTCGGCAAATTCCTGCGCGACGTCGTTCGCCTCAACGCCGAGGCGCGCAATTTCCGCATCATGGGCCCGGACGAGACGGCATCAAACCGGTTAGACGCGGTGTTCGAGGCAACCGAACGCGTCTGGATGGAGCCAACCGAATCTTACGACGTGCATCTCGCGCAGGACGGCCGCGTCATGGAGGTCCTGAGCGAGCATCTCTGTCAAGGCTGGCTCGAAGGCTATCTGCTCACCGGCAGGCACGGCTTCTTCTCCTGCTACGAGGCCTTCATCCACATCGTCGATTCCATGTTCAACCAGCACGCCAAATGGCTGAAGGTGACGCGCGATCTGCCATGGCGCCGCCCGATCGCCTCGCTCAACTATCTCTTGACCTCGCATGTCTGGCGCCAGGACCACAACGGCTTCAGCCATCAGGATCCTGGTTTCGTCGATCTCGTCGCCAACAAGAAGGCTGACATCGTCCGCATCTATTTCCCGCCTGATACCAACACGCTGTTGTGGATCGTCGATCATTGCCTGCGCACCTACAACCGCATCAACGTCATCGTCGCGGGCAAGCAGCCGGCGCCGCAATGGCTGTCGATGCAGGAGGCGGCTACGCATTGCGACGCCGGCATCGGCATCTGGACCTGGGCGGGCACGGAGGAGGCAAACGCAGAGCCCGACGTCGTGATGGCCTGCGCCGGCGACGTGCCGACACTGGAGACGCTCGCCGCCGTCGACCTGCTGCGCAAGGCGCTGCCCGAATTGAAGATCCGCGTCGTCAACGTCGTCGACCTCATGACGCTGCAACCTCGGGCGCAGCATCCGCACGGCCTCTCCGACCGCGACTTCGACAGCCTGTTCACATCGGACAAGCCGGTGATCTTCGCCTATCACGGCTATCCTTATCTCATTCACCGGCTGACTTATAACCGCACCAATCATACCGGCATGCATGTGCGCGGATTTGCCGAGGAAGGCACCACGACGACGCCGTTCGACATGGTCGTGCTCAACGGGCTCGACCGCTACCATCTCGCGATCGAGGCGATCGAGCGCGTGCCGGGGCTTGCGACCAGGGCTGCGCAGGTCAAGCAACAGTTCCGCGACAAGCTGATCGAACATTCCCGCTACGTCCGCGAGCATGGCGAGGACATGCCTGAGGTCCGCGACTGGGTCTGGCCGAACAGCGCCGGCGGCAACACGCCAGCCGAAGCCGGCGACTGAAGCCATGTCGGACACTGTCCTTGTGCTCAACTCCGGATCGTCGAGCATCAAGTTCGGGCTGTTCGAGTTGGCGGCGTCCGGCCCCGGCCTGCTCTGCAACGGCTTGCTCGACGAGCACGAAGCAACGCCCCGCCTCGTGGTGAAGCGCCCGGCGGGCGAGAAGCTGTTCGAGACGCGAAGGGACGCGTCGGATACGGACAGCGGTCATCTGTTCGCCGACGTGCTGACCTTCGTAGACCAGCATTTCGGCGAGCATCGCCTGCGCGCCATCGGCCACCGCATCGTCCACGGCGGGCCGGACTACTCCGGACCCGTCGCGCTGACGGACGACGTCTATGCCAAGCTGGAGGCGCTGACCCCGCTGGCCCCGCTGCACCAGCCGCGTTGCCTGGAGCCGATCCGCATCATCCAGGCGACCCGCCCCGGTCTGACGCAGATCGCCTGTTTCGATACCGCCTTCCACCACAGCCTGTCGCCGCCCGCGCGCCGCTTCGCCATTCCGAGGCGCTATGAGGAGCGCGGCGTGCGGCGCTACGGGTTTCACGGCCTCTCCTTCGAATATGTCGCGGGCCGCCTCGCGGCAATCGCGCCGCAGCTCATCGCAAAGCGCACCGTCATCGCCCATCTCGGCAATGGCGCGAGCCTGTGCGCGCTGCACGAGGGCCGCAGCATCGACACCACGATGGGGCTGACGCCGCTCGACGGCCTCGTGATGGGCACGCGCTGCGGCACGATCGATCCCGGCGTGCTGCTCTATCTGCAACAGCACGAGAACATGCCGGCCGACGACCTTCAGCATTTGCTCTATCATGAGTCAGGCCTGCTCGGCGTCTCCGGCATCTCCGCGGACATGCGCACGCTGCTCGCGAGCAGCGAGGCCGCGGCGCGGGAGGCGGTCGATCTCTTCGTGCTCCGCGCGACGCAGCAGATCGTCATGCTGGCGACTACGCTTGGAGGGTTGGACTGCCTGATCTTCACCGGCGGCATCGGCGAGCATGCGAAGGAAATCCGGTTCGCAATTGGTGAACGCCTCGCCTGGCTCGGCATGCGGATCGATGCCGGTGCGAATGATGCCGCGCGCGAGCGCATCAGCCGGGGCGATAGCGCTATTGAGGTGTTCATCATTCCAACGAATGAGGAACTCACGATCGCGCGGCATTGTGCGGCGGCGCTGCAGATAATAGAGGGCGCATCGGATTAGCCCTTGATGACCGTCAATCCGTCGTTGCGAGCGAAGCGAAGCAATCCAGACTGGCTCTTCGGCGGGACACTGGATTGCTTCGCTTCGCTCGCAATGACGAAGAATGCGGTAAAGCAGCGCATCACAACGCACCGGCGAGCGTGGGGAGAACCCCTCACCCAAGTGAGTTTGCAAGTGAGCTTGCAAGTGAGCTGTGCCGACCAGCGGCGCTGCCCTCTCTCACAAGATGAGAGGGCGCAGTCACGCGCATCTCGCTCTCATTTCTAATGCGTCCCCGACCAGATCTGGAAGCACCCGATCGCGACCTCGATCACGATCAGCACCACCACCGCAATTTCGAGGCGGAGCGAGCGCTGGGTGTCGATGATGTCGGTCAGCGCGTTGGCGGTCTCCGACACCGCCGTGAGCTTGCGCTCGAGTGTGTCGAGGCGCTCCTTCAGCTCATACTCGTCCTCAAGACGGGCATAGAGCCGGTCGAGCTCGGGCTTCTCCCAGAGCACGTCGGGTTTTTCGGCGACGGCAACACGGCCCGCGACACGCTGCTGGACGAGAAGCGCGTTGCCGATCAGCCGCAATATACCTTTGCGCCGGCGCGGTGTACGGCCGCGCTCGGCGAGCTCCCGCGCAAACGGCTCGATCACGTCGAAGACCGCGGCGACGCGCCGCTCGTCGCGGGCCAGCGACGTGCTCTTGGCGAGCGCATCCGCGATCAGGAGTAGCCGGTCGTCGGAAAATTTGGCGAGGCAAATCGGTCCGCCGGGCTGGATCGCCTCGGCATTTTCGTCCTTGCAGAGCTGCGCCTGCGCGGTCTCTTCCTCATACGGACTGAACTCGCCGATCACCCGCGGCTTCAGGCTGTCGATCAGCACCTTCTCCTCGGAGGGCAGAAGTCCGATCAGCACCACGACGCCATAGCGGAAGATCACGACAAGCCCGGCATGGACGCGAAAGGCGGCCGGCGTCGAGGACACCAGTGTGCCGATCTCGAGGCCGGAGGCATTGATGCGGTCGCCCAGCATCAGGGCGCGAACCCGCAGGGTCGGCGCGGCGTCCTGCTTCGGCGTTGCTGCCGTCGTGTTGACAGCGAGTTGATCGGCGTTCATGCGAAGCCTCCGTCAGCACCCAATCGGCACCCAAGTCGCACATCTTTCCCGTTCGGCGGCTGGTTGCAGCCGATCCTCAACTGGACGATTGCGAACTGCCCTGCGCGGCGCAATATCGCTCCGGGTTAATACGGCCCGGATGAGCTTGTGCCGAAACATTCAACAATAATACCATCCCGCACGCGACACATTTGGGCGGTGGCGGGTTTACCATTGCATGCCGAAACCCGCCGAAAAGTTGCACTCGGCAACGCCACGTGTTTATGACAACATCATGAACAGCTACGCTTCTTCCGAAGTGCAGATATTAAAGCTTCAATCATGCTGAGCGTCATCATTCCGACCGAAGGCGTCGAGCAGACGGCAGTCGCAACGCTGGCCGCGCTCGTCCCCGGCGCCGCGGCCGGCGTCATCCGGGAAGTGCTCCTGGTCGATGGCACCGGCAACGGTGTCATCGAGCGCGTCGCCGATGTCGCAGGTTGCCGCTTCATCGGCTTCGAGGGATCTTCGCAAGGCGCCGCGCGCGCCGCCGGCGCCCTCCAGGCCCGGTCGCCATGGCTGATGTTCCTCCCCGCCGGCGCGGTGCTGGAAACCGGCTGGATCGAGGAGACCACCCAGTTCATCCAGGCCGTCTCGAGCAGCGGCCGCGATCGCGCGGCGGTGTTTCGCTATGCGCGCTCGCCCTACGCCGATACCGGGCTCCGCGACATTTTCCGCGCCGTGGCGCGCAAGCTCGTCGGGCCGCTCGGCGATCAGGGGCTTTTGATCGCACGTGATCACTACGACCGGATCGGCGGCTACTCGCCGCAGGCCCGCCGTTCCGAGGCACGGCTACTCCGGCGGCTCGGCCGCTCGTCCCGGACCATGCTGCGCAGCCGGATCGTCATGGTCGGCTGAAGCCACCCGATACTTGTCAAAGTCAAACAATTGTTTGACAATGGCAAGTATCGAGGTGACCCATGTCAATTGCCGCTACCGACGACCACATTGCAGCGGTCCGCGCCTTCAACCGCTTCTATACCCGCAAGCTTGGTGTGCTCGACCAGCACCTTGGAAAAAGCCCATTTTCGCTCAGCGAGGCCCGGGTACTCTATGAACTCGCGCATCGCGACGACCTGGCGGCCAAAGAGATCGGAAACGAGCTTGGTCTCGATCCCGGCTATCTCAGCCGCATCATACAAAGCTTCGACGAAAAGGGGCTGATCACGCGAAAGCCCCTGCCCGCAGATCGCAGGCAATACCAGCTCAGCCTCACCGCCAAAGGGCGCCAGGCCTTCGCCAAGCTGAACCTGAGCTCGCAAAATGAGGTCGCCGCAATGCTGGCTCAGGTTTCGGCCAGCGATGCAGCGCGTCTTACGCAGGCCATGGCGACCATTGAGGCCGTGCTGGAGCAACGTCGAAGCCAGCCCGCGCCTTTCATGCTGCGCAGCCATCGCGTCGGTGACATGGGCTGGGTCATCTCCCGGCAGGCCGCCGCCTATGCCGCGGACTATAATTGGGACATCAGCTACGAGGCGCTGGTCGCCGAGATCTGCGCAGAGTTCATCAAGAACTACGACGCCGCGCGCGAGCACTGCTGGATCGCGGAGGTGGGTGGCGAGCCGGTCGGCTCGATCTTTCTGGTCAAGGCCACCGATGAGATCGCCAAGCTGCGCCTGTTGCAGGTGGAGAAGAAGGCGCGAGGGCTCGGCGTCGGCCGCGCGCTGGTCGAACAATGCATCCAAGGCGCGCGCGAGAGGGGCTATAGCAAGATGACACTGTGGACGCAGAGCATCCTCGTGGCCGCGCGGAGCATCTATCAAAGTGCAGGCTTCAAGCTCGTGAAGGAAGAGAAGCACCACAGCTTCGGTGCCGATCTGGTCGGCGAGACGTGGGAGCTGGATCTATAACGCTCTTGCAGCAAGCGAGGTGCGCATAAATGATGCCCTCGCCCCTTGCGGGAGAGGGCATGTCAACTGTCAGACACGGGCTCGCTTGGGTGAGGGGTATCTCTCTGGGCACGCCGTGCGGAAAGATACCCCTCATCCGGCGCTTCGCGCCACCTTCTCCCACAAGGGGAGAAGGGAAGAAAGTATGGCTACACCGTCGCTCCCTGCGCTTTCGGCCGGCGCAAGTGCTCGTCCAACCGCGGCATGATCTCAACGAAATTGCAGGGACGCGTGCGGTAGTCGAGCTGCGCGGCAAGGATGCCGTCCCAGCCGTCTCGGCAGGCGCCGGGGGAGCCGGGCAGGCAGAAGATGTAGGTCGCCCCCGCAACGCCCGCAGTAGCGCGGCTCTGGATCGTCGACGCACCGATCTTGGCATGGCTCAGCATGTGGAATGCGATCGAGAAGCCGTCCATGCGCTTCTCGAACAACGGCTCGATCGCCTCCGGCGTGACGTCGCGCCCGGTGAATCCGGTGCCGCCGGTGGTGATGACGACGTCTATGCCGGCATCCGCAATCCAGCCGCGGACCACGCTGCGGATCGCCTCGATGTCGTCGGTGACGATCTCGCGCGCGGCGAGCTGATGGCCGGCGGCGGTAAGGCGCTCGGCGAGCGTCTGGCCCGACTTGTCGTCGGCGAGGGCGCGCGTGTCGGACACGGTGAGCACCGCGATGTTGAGCGGGATGAACTGTTTTGTTTCGTCGATGGAGGCCATTCTTCACTCTCGCTCGTCGTTCCGGGGCTCGCGGAGCGAGAACCCGGAACCTCGCGCCGCAACTTCTGGATTCCGGGTTCGCGCTACGCGCGCCCCGGAATGACGGCTTACAACGCGCCGGCACCGAACGTGTTGCAGGCCTGCACCGTGCCCTGCTGGTAGCCGGTCATGAACCATTGCTTGCGTTGCGCCGCCGAGCCGTGGGTGAAGGAATCTGGCACGACGCGGCCCGTCGCCTGGCGCTGCAGCGTATCGTCGCCGATCGCGCTTGCCGTGGTCAGCGCGGCGTCGATGTCGCCGGGCTCGAGGAAGTTCGGACGCTTCTTGGCCTCGCGGTTGACCCAGACGCCGGACAGGCAGTCGGCCTGCAATTCCACCTTCACCTGAAGCGCATTCGCCTCGGCCTTGCTGCCGGCCTGCTGCTGCAGCCGCGTCACGCGCGGGATGATGCCGAGCAGGTTCTGGATGTGATGGCCGGCCTCGTGCGCGATGATGTAGGCGGTGGTGAAGTTACAGGCGGACTTGCCGGAGCAGCCGCGGAAGCGCGTCTCGACCTCGCGGAAGAAGCCGGTGTCGAGGAAGATGGTGCGATCCGGCGGGCAATAGAACGGCCCCATCGCCGATTGCGCCATGCCGCAGCGGCCGCCATTGGTGGCATTGCGGAACAGCACGATCTTCGGGCCGGTGTAGGACTGGCCGGAGGCCTGGAAGATCTCGCTCCAGCGATCGTCGATCTCGCCGAGGATGCCGGAGATCATGCTGCCCATCTCGTCGGTCGGCGCGCCGCGCTTGCCGGAGGACGCCTGGCGGTCGGTCTGGTAGGTCGGTGCATGGCCGCCGCCGGTGAGGATCTCGGCGCCGCCGATCAGGATGCGCGGGTCGATGCCGAAGGCATAGCCGACCAAGCCGAGGATGATGATGGTACCGATACCGAGCCCGCCGCCGCCCATCGGCAGCCCGAACCCGCCTCCTCCGCCGCCAAACCCACCACCCTCGTCGCGACGATCCTCGATGTCGTCGCTGCGGCGGAAGTCGTCGTAACGCATGGCGGCTTTTCCCCTGGGGGTCCCTGATTCGAGTTCGGCGGCGCGCATGACCACTGAAGCTCAACGCGCCACACACGTAAAATTTCCGTTGCTTTTATCAATATCGTGGCCGGCAAAAATTGCCTAGTGCGACACCATGCCGATGCCAGCAATTTTTTCCGAGGCTCGAGCAACTTTTTCCGAGAGAAATTTGGCGCCTTCCTGGAGCCTCGACTGCTTCCGCGACGCGAAGAAGCGCGAATTGCACTGTAAAACAGGGGGAATGCGCGCGACGTCCCGCACACAATTGGCGATGCGGAGGCTGCTCACGAAAGCGGCGGGTTAAGTCGATTTTTACTTTGCCGCTTCAATGTAACGGTCAGTCGGTTGTTTGGTCCCGCGTCGCCGACAGCGTCGCCTGAGTCAGAGTTCTTGAGTCATGGTAGAGTCGCGTCGCGGGGCGTCTGCAAGGGCGCCCCGCACAAATTTTGAGTCCCCTTCGCATCGTATCATCCTCGGTGATTGCGTCGCCGAGATGTCGAAGCTTCAGGCCGGTTCGGTCGACCTCGTGTTTGCCGATCCGCCCTACAATCTTCAACTTAAGGGCGATCTCAAGCGCCCTGACGAATCCCATGTCGATGCCGTCGACGACGACTGGGACAAGTTCGATTCGTTCTCCGCCTATGACGATTTCACCCGCGCCTGGCTGCTTGCCGCCCGCCGCGCGATGAAGCCGTCGGCGACAATCTGGGTGATCGGCTCCTACCACAACATCTTCCGCGTCGGCGCCATCATGCAGGATCTCGGCTTCTGGCTCCTCAACGACATCGTCTGGCGCAAGACCAACCCGATGCCGAATTTCCGCGGCCGCCGTTTCACCAACGCGCACGAGACCATGATCTGGGCCGCGCGCGACGAGAAGGCCAAGGGCTACACGTTCAACTACGAGGCCCTGAAAGCTGCGAACGAGGACGTGCAGGCGCGTTCCGACTGGCTGATTCCGCTCTGCACCGGCGAGGAGCGCCTCAAGGGCGCCGACGGCAAGAAAGTTCATCCGACGCAGAAGCCGGAAGGCCTGCTCGCGCGTGTGCTGCTGTCCTCCTCCAGGCCCGGCGATCTCGTGATCGATCCCTTCAACGGCACCGGCACCACCGGCGCGGTCGCAAAACGTCTCGGCCGCTCCTATATCGGGTTCGAACGCGACAAGACCTATGCGAAGGCGGCCGAAGCCCGCATCGCGGCCGTCGAGCCGCTGCCGGAAGAGAGCCTGGCCCCGTTCATGACCGCGCGCGAAGCGCCGCGGGTGGCGTTCTCCGAGCTGATCGAGCGCGGCATGATCATGCCCGGCACGAAGCTGTTCGACGCCAAGAAGAAGCTCGGCGCTCTCGTGCGCGCCGACGGCGCCATCACGTTAGGGGACAAGGTCGGCTCGATCCACCGCATCGGCGCCGTGGCGCAAGGCTCGGCCGCGTGCAACGGCTGGACTTTCTGGCACGTCGAGACCAAGAAGGGCCTCAAGCTGATCGACGAGCTCCGCGCCGAGATCCGCGCCGGCATGGCGGCGGAGTAGTTTCCCCTCTCGATGGTCATTCCGGGGCGCGCCTCTTGGCGCGAACCCGGAATCCATTGGCCCCCGTGCCCCCGTTGTACGATGGATTCCCGGCCCGCGCTTCGCGCCCCTCGGCATGACGAGCGTAGTTGAACGCGCCCGCTGTCAGGACTAGGATCAGCACATCGCACCCCGTCCTGGTCCGGATCCCATGCGACGACAGTCCGAGACATTGCTGCTGGTGCCGCTGCTGCCGATCTTCCTGCTCGGCATGTTTCCGATGTTCCTGATCGCACTGTTGGGATTTTTCGGCCTCGCCTTGTTCGGAGTGCTCGTGGTCTGCGTCGGGCTTGCCAGCAGCAACGAGGCCCACGACAACTTCAACCACGATGTCATCGTGCACGGCTACGCGCGCGGATCGGAGCGCAAG
The DNA here is from genome assembly GCF_023073835.1 of Bradyrhizobium sp. 153. NCBI lineage: Bacteria > Pseudomonadati > Pseudomonadota > Alphaproteobacteria > Hyphomicrobiales > Nitrobacteraceae > Bradyrhizobium > Bradyrhizobium sp. 153. The sequence continues at coordinate 312,586 of NZ_JADPKH010000053.1, forward strand.
GCGCGGGCCTCCGACATGCATCTCGCGACCAAGCTCGGGCTGCGCCTGGAAGCGGTCGGCGCGGCGATGGTCATTACGGCGGCGATCGGGCTGGTCTGCGCCGGCTGATCTGCGCCGCGCGCAGATACCGCCCGGCAAACTCGCCGGTTGCGCATCCGCATGGTTCGGGTCAGACAAAGCGGCCTCGCGGCAATGATGCGGCGCCGCTCTCGGCAACGAACCCCTGGGGAGATGATCGATGCTCAAATTCTACTTCAACGGATCGCCGAACCCGACCAAGGTCGCGCTGTTCCTCGAGGAGGCCGGACTGCCGTTCGAGCCCATCGCGATCGACACCCGCAAGGGCGAGCAATTCACGCCGGAATTTCTCAAGATCAATCCGAATGCCAAGGTGCCGGCGATCGACGACGGCGGCACCATCGTTTTCGACAGCAACGCCATCCTGCTCTATCTCGCCGAGAAGACCGGCAAATTCCTGCCCGCCAATCGCGCCGAACTCCTGTCCTGGCTGATGTTCGTGGCAACCGGTGTCGGCCCCTATTCGGGCCAGGCCGTGCACTTCAAGCATTTTGCGCCGAAGGACCAGAACCACGACTACGCCCACAACCGCTACCAGTATGAGACCGATCGCCACTACAGGGTTGTCGACGCTCACCTCAAAGACCGTCGCTACATGGCCGGCGACGACTATTCGATCGTCGACATGGCGCTGTGGGGCTGGGCGCGGATGGTGCCGTTCAAGCTTGGCGACGACGCCTTTGCGCGATACCCGAATGTGAAGCGGCTGGTGGACGAGATCTCAGCGCGCCCCGCGGCTGCGCGTGCCATCGCGTTGAAGGACAAGTTCACCTTCAAGGCCGAGATGGACGACGAGGCCCGCGCCAACATGTTCAAGCACATGACGGCGAAAGTGGCCTGATCGCGCCGCGCCGGTCCATGAGGCCACGCGCATGCGCGTGGCCTCGTGCTTTTGCGACTCAGGCGGCGTGGACCGAGTTCAGGAACCTGGCGACCTCGACCTTCAAGCGGTTGCTGTCCGCCGATAGCGAGCGCGCCGCCGAGAGCACCTGCGAGGAGGCCGAACCGGTCTCGGACGCCCCGCGCTGCACGTCGCCGATATTGGTCGAGACGCGCTGGGTCCCGTGCGCGGCCTGCTGCACGTTGCGGGAGATTTCCTGCGTGGCGGCGCCCTGCTCTTCCACGGCGGCGGCGACCGCCGAGGAAATCTCCGACAGCCGCTCGATGGTGCCGCTGATCTCCCTGATGGCGCCGACCGATTGCTCGGTAGCGCCCTGGATGTTGGCAATCTGCTGGCCGATCTCGCCGGTCGCCCTCGCCGTCTGCTCCGCGAGCGCCTTGACCTCGGACGCGACGACGGCAAAGCCGCGGCCGGCCTCGCCCGCGCGCGCAGCCTCTATGGTGGCGTTGAGTGCGAGGAGATTGGTTTGCCCGGCGATCGTGCTGATCAGCTCGACGACATCGCCGATCCGAGCGGCCGCCTTGGAGAGCTCGCCGACACGGTCATTGGTCCTGCTCGCCTGACCCACGGCCTCACCCGCGATGCGGGCGGATTCCTGCACCTGGCGGGCGATCTCGCTGACCGACGAGGACAGCTCCTCGGTGGCGGAGGCGACCGCCTGCACGTTGGCGGTGGCTTCCTGCGATGCGGACGCCACTTCAGTCGACAGATCCTGGGCGCGCGAGGCGGTCGTGGTCAGCGTGCCGGCGGACGCTTCCAGCTCGTTCGACGCCGATGACACTGTGTTGACGATCTCGCCGACGGCCCGCTCGAACTGGTCGGCAAGCCTGACCATGTCTTTCTTGCGGTTTTCGGCCTGCCGCGCCTCGAGTTCGGCCTGCTCTGCGCGCATGCGCTCGGTGTCGATCATGTTGTCCTTGAATACCTGGATCGCTTTGGCCATGTCGCCGATCTCGTCCGCCTTGCCGCTCCCGGGAATGTCGACATCGAGATTGCCGCCGGCCAGCCGCCCCATCGCGCGCGTCATCGAGGTGAGGGGCCCGACGATGCTGCGGGCGATCAGGAAGGCGACGATGCCGCCGAACAGGATGGCGAGGCCGCCGGCGATCTCCTGAATGGTCGTCGTGCCGGCGATCACAGCTTCGGCATGGTTACGCGATTCCTGATAGTCTTTCTTCAGCGTCGCTTCCGCGGCCTTGAGCCTGGCGATACTATCGACGATGAGGGGCGCGAGATTCTTGTGATAGATCTCGTCGGCCTGAAGCATCGCGGCCGATGTCGTCTCGAACGCGGATTTGTAGATTCCGAGCGAGGTCTTCACCGGCGCGAGCGTGGCGCGCAAGTCCGTCGCCTGTGGGCTTTTCTCGATCGCCGCGAGCCGTTGCGCTGCCCTGTCCACGCTCGCCCTGAAATTCGCCGGCCCCTGCGCGTCACGCACGGCCAGAAAACGCCAGTTTGCGACCCGGACAAGGAGGATTCTGGATTCGAGGTCCGCGACCAGCGCTGCGGTGTCCTCGTCGGCCGAGGCGCGCGCCGCATCGACCAGCTTGCCCATCTTGACGGCCAGCTCCTCCCCGCTCGGCAGCAGCGTCGCCTTGCCCGTTCTTGCCTCGTTGACGGCGTCTCCGAGATTGTCACGCAGCCGTCGCATTTTGGCGATGTCGTCGATGAGGCCGTTGTAGAGCGCTCGCCGCTCCTCCGAGCGCGTTCCCTTCGCCCCGACCTGCAACAGCTCGGTCGCCGCGGTCTCCCGCTCTTGCGCCTCCTTCATCGCCGGCTCGTTGGCGTCGTAGACGTAACGCAGATTGGCGCGCTGAATCGCCTGAAGATGGGCCGATATCTCCAGCACCCGCGCCGTGCTGTCCGAGAGCGCGGATTGTCTTGCGACCTGATCCTGCACCGCCCGCAAATTCCAGACGGCGACCACCGCCATCACCAGACCGACCGCCACAAGGGCCATGAAGCCTGCGTACAGGCGTCCCCTGATCCGCAAACGAAACTTCGGCATTCCCACTGTCCACCCAGATGCATTTCACTTCGAGCGGCCGAACAATTCCGGCGATCGTCACCGGCCACCCTGGCAGCCGCGCGTCGCGTCTTTGCGACTCACGCTGCACCGCGACACAATGGGGGACACTCGTTAATTGAACCTTCCAATTTTTCACGCCGAGCCGCGGCAACGCCGACGCAACTGCCGATTTTGTCGGCAGTTGCGCAAGGTTCTGGCGTGCGTCCCGCACCGGCTTGCAGATCGCTGCATGGGATGCCCTGGACGCGCTCTCTCTATTTCCGCCGGACAGGCTTCTTCAGCTCGTAGGCGATCTCTGCCCGGGTTATCCCACAGTCCTGAAGCTCCCGTTCGGTCATGGCGGCGAGCTGAGATCGTGCCTGAGACCGCTCGCGCCTGAGGCGGGCCATTTCGACCAGCGCCTGCCAGGTCTGCACGATCGTTATCGGCTGTGGCGGACGACATCGGCCGGCGGAGGTGACGCGGCTCAATCCACTCAGCTCGCCGCCCTCATGCCCGCTTGGGGAAAAGGACCGAGCGCCTTCTCGGTCAGGACTGAGTCGCAATATTCCCGGATCTCCTTGATCTTGCCGTCCTCCAGGCGAAACACGAGACAATAGTCGTTGTCGTAACGGACACCTTCGGGCGTGACGTTGTCGCCCTTGGCTTCCACCACGACGATATCGCCATCGGCAATGAAGCGGTGGGCGACCGTGCGCGTGCGGTCACGCAGGCGGGTGCGGACATAGCCGTGCAGATCGTTGAGGATCGCCTCCTTGCCTGCGAAGGTGCGCGACCAGGAATATTGCCCGGTCACGACCCATTTGGCGTCGTCGGCAAGGCTCGCGGCGAACAGCGCGCGGTCGCGCGCTGCGGGATCAGGGTTGGCGGCGGCGGCAAAGATATCCTGCATCAGTTTCTTGTTAGCGCTCGCGCTCATGGCGGCATCTCCTTGTGGTGACATCGGGGAAGATCATCGCCGGCCGAATACAATTCTTCAAATCGATAGCTAATATGATATCTATTCACCTCATGAATTTGAATTCGCTTGACCTCAACCTCCTGACCGCTCTCGATGCATTGCTGCGCGAGGCCAATGTCAGCCGCGCCGCACTCCGGATCGGGCCTGTCGCAACCGGCGGCGAGCCATGCGCTCCAGCGCCTGCGTGACATCTTTGGCGATCCGCTTTTGGTGCGTACCGGCGCGCGCATGGAGCTGACACTACGGGCCGAGGCGCTCCGCGCACCGCTGGCCCACGCGCTCGACCAGGTGCGTGGATTGTTCGTGCCTGAGGACTTCGACGCGGCGCGTAGCGAACGGCAATTTCGCCTGATGATGCCGGACCTTGCGGTCGAGCTGTTGATGCCGCCGCTGATGGAGAAGGTGACGCGCCTTGCGCCCAATGTCCGCATCGAAATCGTGCCATGGCGGGGACCTGCGATCTTCCACGCCGAGTTCGCCCGCACCATCGACCTCGTGATCTCGATCGGCAACGCCTTCAAGGGATTTCACCGCCAGCTGCTTTACACCGACAGCGATGCGCTGGCGGTGCGGCGCGGCCATCCCATGGGGGCGAAGCTGAAGCGCCGCTCGGCGTTCCTAGCTGCGCGTCATGTCGGCGTGATCATCCGCGGCCAGAGCGAGGATCTGATCGATACCTGGCTGCGCAGCAAAGGCATCGAGCGGCACGTCTCGCTGGTCGTGCCTGGATACCTCGAAGCCCTGCACGTCGCCGCCCGCACCGACCTCGTCGCCTTCGTGCCGCGCCGGCTGATCGCGGCGCTGTCGAGCCAGCTCGGCCTCGTCACGGTGACGCCGCCGCTCGACCCCGGCATCGACGAGCAGTTCATGTTCCATCCGACCCGCGCGCAGATGGACCCGGGATCGGTCTGGCTGCGGCGGCTGATGCTGGACACCGGACGGGAGTTGGAGAAAGCCAAGCGCAAGCTCCCGTAGGGTCGGCAAAGCGAAGGTGCCCACCATCTCGCGGCTTGGAAATGGGTGGGCACGGCACTTCGCGCCTTTGCCCACCCAACAAGGCCGCTTATGCCTTCTGCGCCTCCATTACCTTGCGCACGGCGGGGCGGTCGGACATGCGCTTGAAGTGATCCGCGATCTTCGGCGTCGCGTTGATGTCGACGCTGTCGCCTTCGAGCCAGGTCGAGAGGGTGTAGAGATAGGGATCGCAGATCGTGTACTGCTCGCCCATCACCCAAGGGCCCCGAAACATCTTCTGCTCGATCAGGGAGAAGCAGGCGCCCATGGTCTTCGGGACCATCGCCTTCATGTCGGCGAACGAGCTCTCCTGCGTCGCCCAGCGCGGACCGCGCATCTTGTGGGCATGGTTGATGTGTACGGTCGAGCAGAGATAGGAGTTGAACGACTGCACCTGGGCGAAGTCGAATGGATCGTCGAGCGGCGCGAGCTTCGCCTTGGGGAAGGTCTGCGCGAGGTAGGCCAGCATCGCCGGCGTCTCGGTCAGGACGCCGCGATCGGTCACCAGCGCCGGCACGCGGCCCTTCGGATTGATGGCGAGATAGTCCGGGCTGTTCTGCTGGTTATCTTTGAAGCTCAGCCGTTCGGCCGTGTAGTCGGCGCCGGCCTCCTCTAAGGTGATGTAGGTGGCGAGCGCGCAGGTGCCAGTGGCGTAGTAGAGCTTGAGCATGTCGGACCTCGTGGGAAAGCTGGAAATTAACGGCTGCCGGCCCCCACGTCCATAGCACGATACCCTCTTCGCAGTTGCCCACCGCCGCCCGCCTGTGCCAAGACGCCGGCAACAGGAGGGGGTTTGTCATGACGGTACTCATCGCCGGTGGCGGCATCGGCGGGCTGACGCTTGCGCTCAGCCTGCACGGAATCGGCGTTCCCGTAAAAGTGTTCGAGAGCGTCGCGGAATTGAAGCCGCTCGGCGTCGGCATCAACGTGCTGCCGCATGCGGTGCGCGAGCTGATCGAGCTCGGACTGATGGAAAAGCTCGACGCCAGCGGCGTGCGCACCCGCGAGCTCGCCTATTTTTCCAAGCATGGCAAGCCGATCTGGAGCGAGCCGCGCGGGCTAGAGGCCGGCTACAAATGGCCGCAATTCTCGATCCATCGCGGCACGCTCCAGCAGCTCCTGCTCGACACTGCGGTCGAGCGGCTCGGCCGCGAGAACATTCTCACCAGCCATCATCTGACCGGCTGGACCGAGACGGCGGGTGGCGTGCGCGCCGACTTCATCGACAGGGCGACCGGCAAAGCCGCAGGCAGCTACGACGGCGCGATCCTAATCGCCGCCGATGGCATCCATTCCGCCGCGCGCGAAAAGCTCTATCCGAACGAAGGTCCGCCGATCTGGAACGGCCGCATTCTCTGGCGGGGCGTCACGCCGGCGAAGGCCTTCCTCACCGGCCGCACCATGATCATGGCCGGCCATGAGATCCTGAAATTCGTCTGCTACCCGATCTCGAAAGAGCCGGATGCGGCGGGCAATCACCTCATCAACTGGGTCGCCGAGCGCCACATGCCGCCGACCTATCAATGGCGCCGCGAGGACTATAACCGCACGGCGCGGCTGGAGGAATTTCTGCCCTGGTTCGAGAGCTGGCGGTTCGACTGGCTCGACGTGCCCGGCCTGATCAAGAACTGCCCGCACGCCTACGAATATCCGCTGGTCGACCGTGATCCGGTGTCGCAATGGACGTTCGGCCGTGTCACGCTGATGGGCGATGCCGCTCATCCCATGTATCCGATCGGATCGAACGGCGCCTCGCAGGCGATCCTCGATGCCCGCGTCATCACGCGTGAAATCCTGGCGCATGGACCGACGCAGGCAGCGCTGCTCGCCTATGAGGCCGAGCGCAGGCCCGCGACCACCGACCTCGTCCTGCTCAACCGCAAGAACGGCCCCGAGCAGGTGATGCAGCTGGTCGAGGAGCGCGCGCCCGACGGCTTTGAGGTCGTCACCGACGTGCTGTCGCAGCAGGAGCTGGAAGACATCGCCGCCAACTACAAGCGCGTCGCGGGTTTCCAGGTCGAGGCGCTGAACGCCAAGCCGGCAATCGTGAGCAAGGACGCGAAGCGGGTCGGTATGCGCTAGCTCAAAGCGAGTGCGCATGAGTGTGCCCTCGCCCCGTGTGGGAGAGGGCAACTCGCCGGTAGACACAGACTCACTTGGGTGAGGGGTTCTCTCCGCGCGTTCACGCGATTTGAGTTCGCGGAGAGATACCCCTCATCCGGCGCCAAAGCCGAAGCTTCGCTTCGGCGTCTTTTAAGGACGGCCGCCGGAGGCGGCCTTTGCCACCCTCTCCCACAAGGGGAGAAGGGAAGTGGGTCCAAACCGGCTACATGGGTAACAGACTAGACCGGCGACATGGGTAACAGGTCAACTATTCGGCAAGGAGGGCTTGCCGATGGCTTGGAAGGAGACC
>NZ_JADPKH010000085.1:0-90442 GCF_023073835.1 Bradyrhizobium sp. 153
AGGCGACAGCTATCGGCTCCGCGCCAAGCGCAAGAGCGGCCTCATCAAGACGCCCACCGCCGGTGACGGCCCTCCGGTCGGCTCCGCCTCCCTCCGGCCCGCCACCGGCGGAAACAACCTTCAACCGAGATCATAATCGCGATGGTGGGGGCAGTTCTTCATGACGCAAAGGGGGCAGTTCCGGATGGCGTTTGACAACGTTTACACGAAGCGGCGAAAATCCTATGGAGGTCGACACCAAAATCTTACCAGCAAACGCGTCGCTCACATTGAACTCCAGCCAAGCCGACGTGCCGATATTCGTGGTTTCGTTTCCTACGCTTAAGCGGTGCGGGGCGGGAGTATCAGCAACTCCTGGGAGGCGGAGGCCACTCGCCGGCCGTTCCGATCGGAAAACTCCGCAGTGGTAAACGCTCTAGAGGAGCTAACCACCGGACTGCATTGAAGGACTTGTAGCCATTCGTCCGCGCGTACACGGCGATGAACTCGCAAGCTGTGATCCAGGGAGGCCGCGTCTTCGGGGGAATCGGGGGCCGATAAAAATGGCAATGCACCGAGATCCAGGTCCGAAAGGTAAGCCAACGCAGCTGCGTGCGTTAGTGAGGAATGGCTCAATTCCTCTCGAACGCGAACCCAAAGCGATTGGGATGCCCTTGCACGGTCTTTGACGATCTCCCGAATGTCGAGGATCTTTTCGGCAAGCGAAAATCGCTTGAGGAGGCTTACGGAAGGCTGGCATTCATCCGGCGGCGTAAGGGAGTTCTCCTCAAGAGCGGGGTTTTCGGTCTGAAAATCCCTTCCCGACGTGGGGCGCTGAAACGAGCAGATCATCGTGCAGATCGATTTATCGGACTGCCACGCGTCGACCTGTCGTGATGCAAAGTTGCGCCCATCCCTGACGCGCTTAACGCGATACTCGATAGGATGCTCGGGCCGACCCGGCCGCAGGAAATAGCAATGCAGCGAGTGCAGGTCCTCCACGTCGACGGTATAACCCGCTGCCAGCACCGAATGAGCGGTGATTTGTCCGCCGTTGGCCTGCCCGACTCTTGCTGCGTGACACACACCTACGAAGATGTCATCAGATATCGGTTTCAGCTGCAGCAACTCCGAGATGTGCACCATGCCTTCCGCTTGTGGTCTGGCCACAGACTCAATCCTTACTGTTCTTGGCGTTGCCTGACCAGAGTGTCCAGGATCCATGCCAATGACATGGGACTAGCCAACGATCAACGAATTGCGCTGGGCGCAGCGAAATACCACCCTGCAATATCAACCCACATATGAGCGCCGGGTCGGCGGGAGCAGGAAGAGCGCCCGCGAGGCGGAAGCTCGGCCAAGGGCCGAGGATAGTCACCTCCAACCGATGACGCAGACTGGGCTCAGAACGTCTATGACGAGCGGGGGACGTCGTAAACCAGATTACCAACTTAGTGGTAGGTCCGCCCGCCGTCGACCGCGAGCGCGCTGCCTGTAATGTAGGAGGATTCGTTGCTGGTAAGGAACAGCATGGCGCTGGCGATTTCGATGGCATCGGCCACGCGCTTCAGAGCGTAGGGAGATCGGGTCGGATCGCGGGCGGCTTCACGCAAAGCGACCGGAAGGATCGGCGTATCCACTGCGCCTGGGCAAACCGCGTTTACCCTGATCTTCGGCCCGTATTCATAGGCCAGCGCCTTAGAGAACGCGATAAGTGCGGCCTTGGACGCGACGTAGGAACTGATGTTTAGGGTGGCGGGTACTAGCGCCTGACTTGAGGCCACGTTGACGATGGTCGCCATCTCGTTTTGCTCGAGGAATGGCAGCGCCTCCCGGCAGACCAGGAATGGACCGGTGATGTTTACGTCGATGACACGATTCCAGTCGCGTAGGGTCGTCTTCGCAAAAGGTGAGGAAATCGCTATACCGGCTACGTTGGCGATGCCATCGAGGCCACCCAGCGCGGCGGCCGCGGCCCGCACCGCCGTGCGGACGCCGTCTTCGCTCGTGACGTCGACAGCGAAGGCGTGAGCCGTCAGGGTTGCAGCGAGCGACTTTGCGGCTTCATCATTGACGTCGAGCAACGCCAGCGCCGCGCCCTCTCGGGCGAACAGTTCAGCGGTCGCTTTTCCGATGCCCGAGCCGGCTCCGGTGATGAGTATTCGTCGCCCGCAAAGCCGATGATTCATATCCTTCATATTTTGATCCTCACATTCTATGGTCACATCTGACGTTCAATTTGACCTCGCCCAATTCCATTCTGAAACGTCGCTTATCGAAGCCAACTCGAGCACCTACGAGGGAGACACAGGCTAGCCGTCGATGATTGTCGCCTCGGCCACCGTCTTGAGAAGGATTTCTATATCCTTATCGGTGATCCCTCGCTGGAAGGGCATTGCCGATCCTATGAGCGAAACGACCGCAACGAGTTCTCCGTCGTGTCGTAGCAGCGGCGCTGCGGCGATCCGGATGCCGGGAAAAAGAGTGTCGGCCATCACGGCATATCCCTTCTTCCGCGATTTCGCGGACGCCTCCTCAATCGTTCGGCGGTCCAGCGGGCGACTGCTGGAGGCTTGTTCGCGTTCGAATTGCGCCTCTACGATTTCCTTCGGCATGCGGCCGTAGAAGATGATCCCGGCAGCCGAGAAGGTCATCGGCGTGAAAGATCCGACGTTAATGTTCGTCGATAAGGGAGGCGAACTCTTAAGCCAGAGCGCGACGAACGGGCCATTGTCGGACCAGACGTTTACCGCAACGGTTAATCCCGTTTCGCGATTTAAGGTCTCCGCTACGTCTCGCATGATTTCGAAACGATCGAGCCGGGCTAGCGCCGCCAAACCGAGGCTACGCGAAAACGGTCCGAGGTCGTAAAGTCCACTCGCCTTGCGCTGCTCGACAAAGCCGGCGCGGGCTAGGCTGACAAGATGCGCATGCGTCTGGCTCGGGGAAAAGCCGCTCAGGCGAGCGATCACGGACAGTGCCAAAGGCCCCGAGGCTTGTCGGAAGACTTCAAGCACCCTCGCGGTGACCTCAACGGACTGAACACCCTTCTGCCTCGAGCCTGCGCCGGCGGGCTTTGCGTCCTTCTCGCTCATCGATGCTCCGCAGTTCCATCTGCCACCCTTAGGGACTTTGATATGCGGGGGCAAGATGGAGCTCTGCTCTTGCAAAGCTCTCCGCCGTTGCGCGCCAAAGGACATCAACGGCCGCTGAATTGCGGGCGTCGCTTTTCCAAGAAGGCTTCGATAGCCTCGGCGTGATCAGAAGTCAGTGCCGTTAACGTCTCATGCCCGAAGCCGACGTCCACGGACTGCACAAAGGCATGCTTCAGGGAGGAATTCACGATGAGCTTAGACATTCGCGTAGCCCAGCTTGCGCCATTGGCAAACTTCTCAGACCATTTTTTTACCAACTCATCGAGCTGATCGGTGGGTACCGAGAAGTTGATTAGGCCCATGCGTTCCGCTTCATCCGCCGAAATGGAGTCTCCGGTTAGCAGGTACTGCTTCGCTCGTGCATACCCCACAAGTTGCGGCCAAATCGCTGCACCGCCGTCACCCGCCGCCAGACCTATCTTCACGTGCTGATCGGAAAGCCGCGCTTTTGAGTCGGCGATAATGATATCGCAGAACAGCGCGAGCGTGCACCCGAGCCCAAGCGCGTCGCCATTAACTCGCGCGATGACGGGCTTCTGGCAGTCGAGCATCGCCGTCAACAGCCGCTTTCCCGCCGCCGCGACCTGGTGGCCATAAGCCATGTTCCCTCGGTTAGGCAGCATCTCCGCAAAATCCCCACCGGCACAAAAGCAATCACCAGCGCCCGTAAGGACGAGCACGTTGGTGTTTTCATCTGCGTCCAAGCCCGAGAAAAGCTGAAACAGCTCGTCATCGAGACTTGCGCTAACGGCATTTCGGACGTCCGGCCGGTTGAGCGTAGCGAAAAGGACCTTCCCTCGCTGTTCCAGGGCTATGTCTTTGAATTTATGCGGAATCATCGATCTCTCCCCGCGGCGAGAGCCGCTTTATTCTTGCGATTGACAACCTAGGTGCGAGGCGATATTTGTCAGTGGTGAATGCATACACCTATAGTGTATAAACGAGGGACGAAATGCTTAGCGGAAGGTGTTTTCGAGAAGCGCTCGCCAGCGCTGCTTCGAGGGTTGTCGCGTGAGTTCGTTTGCTTCCGTGGGAGACCTCTGGAAAGCTCAGGCTCACCGTATTCCGCAGCAGGTCGCCTACGTTTACGGTGATGCTCGGGTAACTTACGGCGAGCTTTACGGGCGCGCCGAACGTCTTTCATCGGCGCTATACCGCTCCGGAGTGCGCCGGCAGGATCGCATTGCCATCCTGTCGATGAACAGCGGCGAATGGTTCGAGATGCTGGCGGCTTGCCACCTCGCGGGCTTCATCGCGGCACCAGTCAACTTCCGTTTGGCCGGACCTGAGATCCGCTACATCCTCGATAATGTCCGACCGAAAGTGCTCTTTTTCGAGCAGCAATACCTCGGAGTTGTAACAGAACTGCGAGCGGCGCTCCCGTTTATCGAAGTCTTCGTCTCCTTTGGGGGAGCTAGCGACGGAGTAGCTGGATACAAGGAGTTCTTAGCCGGGGGCGACAGTGACGGAGCTCCGTGCCGGTCTCACTCAGACGATATCATCGACATCTTCCATACGAGTGGGACAACCGGCCGACCCAAAGGCGTCTACCGTACGCATGCCGCCGAGCTCTTCAATGCGGAAAAATCCGCTGCGGGGCTGCAGATGCGGCCTGGCGGCACAACCCTCATCGCGATGCCGCTGTTTCATGTGGGGGGACAGGGAGAGTCAAGGGCACAGCATTGGGCCGGAGGTACCGTCGTCCTGCATCGAGCTTTCGACCCGGTCGAGACACTTCGATCTATCGAACGCGAGCGCGTGGACGTCATACATATGGCGCCTACCATGGTCGCCGACGTTCTGGCCGTTCCCGGTATTGAGCGTTTCGATCTCTCGAGTCTGCGCATCTTCTGCTACGCTGCTGCTCCGATGCCCCTGCCGACATTGCAGCGCGGCATCTCAATGCTGGGGCCGATCTTCCTTAACTGCTACGGCAGCACGGAAGGTGCTGCCAACACCGCGCTCCACCCCCACCAGCATCCAGCCGACGATAGCGAGCGCTCGCGAAAGCGGCTGCAGTCGGTCGGGCAGAGCTATCCGGGCGTCGACATTTGCATCAAGGATGACGAGGGAAACGTCTGTGACTCGGACCTTGTGGGCGAGATCTGCATCCGCAGTCCGGCTGTATTTTCTGGTTATTGGAATGACTCCGTTGCAACAGCTGAAGCTCTTCGAAGTGGTTGGTATCACACTGGCGACCTCGGGACGATGGACGCCGAGGGCTTTCTCTATCTCGTCGACCGAAAGAAGGACATGATCATCTCCGGGGGAGAGAACATCTACAGTCGCGAGGTGGAGGATGCGTTTCTCAATCATCCGGCCGTTCAGGACATCGCGGTGATTGGGGTTTCTCATCCACATTGGGGCGAGGCGGTGCATGCGGTCGTCGCGCTCAAGCCAGGAGCCACGGCGACTGAAGCCGCCTTGATGGCTCGGGCATCCGCAGCTCTAGCGCGCTACAAACTTCCTAAAACCATCGAGTTCGTCTCCGCGCTCCCGAGGTTGCCTAATGGCAAGATCAACAAGGTTGCAATCCGCGCGACGGTTCGTGGCCGTACAGCAAAATAATCCTTGGGGGCCTGGCCTCCGCGCATGACGAGGGACGACTGATGGAGTTCGAAGGACGCGTTGCAGTAGTTACCGGCGCTGCAAACGGAATCGGAAGAGCATGCGCATTGCACATGGCGCAGAACGGCGCGGATTTGGTGGTTCTCGATCTCGAGGAAGGGCCGCTCCGTCAGATTGCAGCCGAAATTGCCGCGGTTGGCCGAAAGGTGACGCCATACCAGCTTGACCTGACCGATTACGCTCTGGTGGAGAAGACGTTCGCGCGTATTCACGCGGATCAGCAGCGCGTCGATATTCTTATCAACAATGTCGGGCAGACGGGGCGCGAGCGGATCAGCGAGTTCTGGCAGTCGACGCCAGACGTCTGGAAGTTTGTTATCGACGTGTCGCTGATGACGACGCTTAACTGCACTCGCCAGGTTGTCGGAGGCATGCGCGAACGCCGATCCGGCAGGATCGTTAACATCTCATCTGAGGCCGCAATCACTGGCGACGCAACAATCGCCGATTATGCGGCCGCTAAAGCCGGGGTGATCGGGTTCACGCGCTCGCTGGCTCGTGAAGTTGGGCCCTTCCAGGTCACGGTCAATGCGGTTCTGCCTGGAGGCACCAAGACGCGGGCTACGGAGCGCATCCCGAAGGAGTTCGTGGAATCCGCCCTGAAGCAGATTCCCATGGGGCGGATGAACGATCCGGAGGACATTGCGAACGCCGTCGGCTTCTTCGCCAGCGAGAAGGCGCGCTTCATCACCGGACAGACGCTCCTGGTCAACGGTGGTCGCGTCTTCAACTGAGAACTGGCATGGATTTTAAGCTCACTCCAGAAGACCACGGGTTCCAGCAGGACGTCCGCCACTTCATCGCCGAAGCGCTACCTCCAGAGGTCGCCAAACGGAAGGGGCGGGGCTTCCATGACCGGCGCGCCGATCAGACCATTTGGCAGCGATTAACAAGCGCCAAGGGCTGGGGTGTACCTCGTTGGCCGGTCGAACACGGCGGCTGCGCATGGTCTCCGATGCAGCATCATATCTGGGAGCTCGAGTGCGGCCTTGCGGATGCTCCTGAACCCGGTGCGAGCCAGATCATGGTAGGACCGGTGATCGCTCGGTTTGGCAGCTCCGAGATGAAAGCGCGCTATCTGCCAGGGCTGCGGAACGGCGACATATACTGTGCCCAAGGCTTCTCTGAGCCTCTGGCCGGATCCGACTTGGCCGCGCTCCGCACCCGCGCAGAGCGACAGGGTGAGTATTGGGTCATCAATGGCCAGAAGGTTTGGACTACAGGGGCACACGAGTCAGACGTACTTCTCTGTCTATGTCGCACCGACCCCGCCGCCAAGCCTCAGGCGGGGCTCTCCATGATCATGGTCGACATGCGCCTGCCTGGTGTCACTGTGCGCCCAATACGCACCATTGATGGGCAGCATACCGTCAATGAAATTTTCCTCGATGACGTTCGGGTCCCGATTGATGAGTTGATCGGCGAGCCGAACCGTGGTTGGACCTATGCTAAGTTCCTTTTAGAAAACGAGCGCACCTATAACGCGCACCTTCCCGACCTAATCCGCTATTGTGGCCGCATCCTCAAAATCGCCGACGAAGAGGAGGCACGAACCGGGCAGGTCATCCTGACGGAAGAGTTTCTCGCTCGCTACGCAATGCTTTGGATGGACGTTGAGGCGCTGCGCTGGTCGGTATTGCGCGTGCTTTCCGACAAGAGCCAGGCCGGTGGAATCCAAATGGCGGCCGCATCTTCGCTAAAGATCGTGGGCTCGGAATTGCTGCTCGCCTGCTCACAGATGCTGATGGAGGTGGTGGGTCAGGAATCCATGCCGCTTTATTCACCTCCTTGGGAGCCGGACTATGCGGAGAGTACGGCTGACGCCTTACCTGACGCTCCGGGCTTGACCACTCAGTATCTCTACTGGCGCGCATCGACGATATTTGGCGGCAGTAACGATATTCAGCGCCAAATCATCTGGAGCAGTATCTCGGGCGGAATCGACTGACATGGATCTTCAGCTTGACGAAATGCAGGTCATGCTTCGAGATAGCGCGCGCCGCTACATCAAGGAGAGTCACAGCTTCGAGCGCCGTGCCAAGTTGCTAGGAACAAAAGGAGCGGAGTCGATCTGGCAAGACTTGGCCTCGCTCGGGTGGCTCGGGCTGAATATCCCCGAGGCAGCGGGCGGCGTTGGCGCCGGCGAAGTTGAGACCGCGCTGATCGTCGAGGAGTTGGGACGCGGTTTAGTGACGGAGCCGTACATCGCCACTGCGGTCGCGGCGACTCGCGTGCTTGCGGACGTTTCAGACCAAATTCCGTTCGCTGCCAGCAAGATGAAGGAGATCGCGTCCGGAGCGTTGCGGGTTAGTATCGCTCTTTCAGAGCCGGCCAGTCACTTCAATTTCTTTGTGCCGGCGGCTTGGGCCGTGGGCTCAGACGAGGGCTGGACGGTGTCGGGCTCGAAGCGGCTTGTGCTCGGGGGCGCAGCAGATGCATTCATTGTGTCCGCATCGGTCCTAGACCAGCTCTGTTTGTTTTGGGTCGAGGCGGGTTCTCCGGCGTTGTCGGTGCGCAGTTACAGCACTTTTGACGATCACCGGTCTGCCGATCTCACACTTGACCGGACACCCGCAGAGTTGATCGCTTTTGGAGACGCTGCCATCGCCGTCCTCCAGCGAATGCTCGATCACGCCACCGTGGCCATCTGTGCTGAAGCCGTGGGCTGCATATCCGGGGCGCTCGCCACAACGATCGACTACGTGAAGGTGCGCAGCCAATTCGGCAAGACGCTGGCCGAATTTCAAATCACGCAACACCGCTTGGGCAACCTATTCGTCCAGGCAGACCGGGCACGGTCAATGCTGCTTTACGGTCTTTCAGCCCTTTCCGATCCCTCTCAGGCTTCGTTCGGAGTGTCGGCAGCAAAGGTGAAGATCATGGAGGTCGCCCGATACGTCTGTGGAGAGTGCGTGCATCAGCATGGTGGCATAGGCATGACAAGCGAATATCCGGTCGGCCACTACCTTCGTCGGGTACTGATGCTGGAAAAGCTGCTCGGCGACGGCACCACTCACCTTCGTCGCGTGATGAGACGTTGGACACGTAGGAACAACGGCCTTTAGCATGTTCCTGGGTCTTCGACAGGTCTGCATCGCCGTCAGCGATATCAACGCCGCCGTCACGACGCTGTCGGCCTTGTTCGATGTCGAATGTAGCATACGGGACGACCCTCATGTCTCGCGGCACGGCCTTCGAAATGCAGTTTTGCCGTTCGGCTCAGCGTTCATCGAACTGTTGACACCCTTTCGCGACGGAACCCCCGTGGGGCGACATCTCGAACGGGTCGGTGGCGATGCTGGCTACATGCTGATTCTCGACACTGACGACTTCGGCTTCTGGGAGCATCATCTTCTCATTGCGCAGGCAACAGTCGTGCGCGAGGGCCGCGACGGCACCTACTGTTTCCGGCAGATCCATCCGAAGTCGGTTGGAGGCGTCCTCCTTTCGATCGATGCGGACGGAATACCAAACGATGGCCGTTGGCATCCGGCCGGATCGAATTGGCGAGCGCATGTGCGCAATGGGCGCGTGAACGGGTTGAGCGGAGTGAAGCTGGAAAGTGCAGCGCCGTTCAATCTGGCAGCGCGCTGGTCAAAGGTCTTGGATCGGCAGCTACAGGATCTTCCCGGCGCTGATCCCGTCTTAGCTCTCGACGCGGCCACCATCCGATTTGCGGAAGGCCAACCTGGCTCTTTTCAATGCATGACAGGTGTCAAAGTGCACGGCGACCACGTTCAGAAGTGCATCGAAGCTGCCGCGGCTCTGGGCTTGCAACGGGGGCAGGGGTGGGTGCGTGCCTTGGGTATGACCTTTGAGCTTGAGGCAACCGAACCAAAGCGATTGGAGGTGAAGCGGTGATGCCGTCGATGAATTTCGACCGCCGGCTGTGGACGGACCGGCTGAATTCAGCGCTCCGGGCCGGCCGCTTGCCTGAAGTTGCCGGCCGCGTGTCAAATGGAACTGCGCTGGCCGAGAGCCGCGGAAGCTGGCCCAACCGCGCGCGCGGGACCGCGAACTACAGAGCCTTTAGATCCACGTTAAACGCGTTGGCGGCGCCACGTGCGCCGGCCGCAGATCGGGGCACGGGCTTGCAGCCTTTTGGAGAGGATGACCTATGATCAACGCACACCCACCGGAGGGCGATCGAGTAGTGCATAAAGCTAGGGTCGATCGTCCGGCGCCGGCGCTGAAGACTGACCGGCTTCATTACGCCTATTTCATCGTCTTCGTTCTCATGCTGACATATATGTTATCCTTCTTGGACCGTGTCCTGATCAGCTTGCTGATCGGTCCGATCAAAGCGGAATTCGGTCTGACGGACACGGAGATCGGCGCCTTGATTGGCTTCGGTTTTGTCCTGTTCTATTCCGTGTTGGGGGTGCCATTGGGGGCGCTTGCCGACCGGATGAATCGGCGCAATCTAATTCTGTACGGTTTGGTTGGCTGGAGTGCGGCGACGAGCGCGACCGCTGGCGTGAGCGCATTCGCAGGACTGCTCGCTACGCGCGCAGCAGTCGGTGTCGGCGAGGCCGCATTGTCTCCGGCCGCGATTTCCACCATCGGGGATCGTTTTCCGCGAGAGCGATTCGGATTGGCCTCCAGCATCTATAGTTCTGGCATCGTTGTCGGATCTGGGCTTGCATTGTTGTTCGGAGGTATTGTTGTGCAGTTCGCCAGCCAGAGCGCACTTGAACTCCCATATATTGGCGCCATCAGTGGTTGGCGCTTGGCCATGCTGGTGGTTGGCTCATTGGGACTCCCCATGGCGCTCTTTATCGTACTAACAGTACGCGAGGCTCCGCGTCGCAATCCCTCTGCCTCTGCTCCATCGATGCAGGATCTCCTTGGGCATATCAACAAGCGGCGCACAGCCTTCGCATCTGTACTCTTAGGCTACTCGCTCGTTGCCGTCGCTAGCTACGCCCCGATCTTGTGGGGACCTGCCTTGTTTATGCGGGTTCATGGTCTCCAACCAAAAGAGGTGGGGTTGGCTCTAGGTCTGATCGTTATGTTGCCCGGCTTGCTTGGAATGATCGCTGGGGGAGCCCTGTCGGACTTTCTCAGCGCGCGCGGTAGGAGTGACGCGCCGGTCAGGATTGTGTTTTGGTCGTGTATTGTGCAACTGCCATTCCTTCTTGCCGCTTTCACGATACCCGATCGCACGCTGGCTTGGCTGATGCTGGCTGTCGGCTTTGCCGCGAACTCGGCATTTGCTGGCCTTACGGGTCCGACGCTGCAGTTGCTGGCCGCTCCGCAGATGCGTGGCCGCATGATGGCGATCTATCTCCTTTGCGCGAACCTCTTTGGGATTGGGCTCGGCCCGCTGGTGGTCGGCATCCTGAGTGACAAAGTGTTCACGCCTCCCGCCGGATTGGCGTATTCGGTGGCGGCGACCGTTACGTTCGCGCTCGCCTGTAGCATCGGGATTCTTGCGTTGGCACGACGCGCCATCCACGCGGCGATTAACGCCGAAGGTATGGAGGAAGGTCGCGCCGGATGAGGTGCGACTCCGCTATTGTGCTGCGGCAATTGCGCCAGGTCCGCCAAACTAGTTACGTCCCAAGGTAGGGGGCAGGCGCCGGAATTGAAATTCAGGTAGTTTGCGGACGCCAAGAGTTTGCGAAAGGAAGATCAACTGTCGCTGGTAAGCCCTTAGTCGCCGATCGCCGTTCAGGCATGTCGTCCTAGGCTGCCCCGGCCCCGCTACGCTGCAAAAAAGAAGAAAAGATAGGAGACGATTACCGAGGGGGCATGACAATGCTTGCTGGCAAGCAGCTTTTGGTTGGAAATTCGATACTGGGTCGTTTGCCCATTCAAGATCTCATCGAGATGCGACCCTTCCTGCAGCGGGTGGTGCTTGAACAGCGGATGGTTCTTCAGGAGCCTAGGAGGCCGAGCGAACACGTTCATTTCGTGGAGTCGGGCCTGATATCTATGCGAACGGTCGCTGCGGGAAACATACTGGAGACGGCAACAGTCGGACGTTGGGGGGCGGTAGGGGTGTCGGCTCTGCTCGGGACGCATGTGCCCATACACCAGTCTGTCGTGTTGTTTTCGGGAAGTGCGTTGCGGATTCATGTCGACGATTTGCGTCGTCTGGTGGGAGAGCGACCGCAACTCCGCGAGCACAGCTTGAAGTACGTGCAGAGCCTAATTTTCCAAACTGCCCAAATGGCGCTCTGCTGCGTACACCACGGACGCCAGGAGCGTCTCGCGGCTTGGCTCTGTTTGGCGTGCGATGCTGTGGATGGCAATGTGCTGCCAGTTACGCATGACCAACTTTCGGTCATTCTCGGCTTGCGGCGGGCGGGGGTCACAGAAGCCCTCATCGAGTTCAATCAACAAGGGCTAGTCCGCAAGACGCGCGGAGTTCTGGAGATTGCGAATCGTCAAGAGCTAGGCCGACTAGCATGCGGCTGCTACGAAACTCTTACGAGAGAGTACTACAGCAAGCCGCAATTTGGTCGTGTTACAACTCCGTCGCATGACGCGCACGTTGTCGTGCCGCATGCCACGCGGAATGGCCCGCCTTCAAACTAACAAGGAGTGAGCAACTGGGATGATCCACGCCGCCTGCGTTGGCACGCTGCTGGCACTCGTTAGTATTGGCGAGAAGGCTGACCCTAGTCTCTCCATCGCGACGCGGGAAGCGGTAAACTCGGCGCTCACGCGACGTGGGCCGACGTGAGCGCGCGGGCAATAAGGGGCGCAGCCACAACGTCTCGTCATGAAGCAGGATTTACAGCAATCGACGCCAAAATAGCTGAATGCGAGCGTAATTCTTTTAACGCCTTAGATGATGACAATGCACCGCATCTTCCAACTGTTTATCGACCTCTTGTCGAACGCCAACGATCCGACAGATTTTTCGAAAGTTATCGCGACTACGGCGAAAGCGTTGGACCTTTCTTGTTTTGCATACTTGGCATTGCCCAAGAGTGGCGCCAAGCCGCGTTTATTCTCAACGTACCCTCAAGAGTGGACTTCGCATTACCTGAGAAATAACTACGAACGAATTGATCCAGTCATTTCGGAGGCGCTTCGAAGCCCCGAACCTTTCCAATGGGGAATTGGCTTTCCAGAACGACGGCATTCAAAAGCTCAACAGCGGGTCTTCGATGAGGCGTCTCAGTTTGGGATTCGGTTCGGCTTCACGATTCCAATTCATGACGGACACGGCCCGATTGCCGCATTGACCTTTGCGGCCGATCACCGTGACATGACACTGATACATCGCTTGAATTCAGACGCGCGCGTACTTCAACTCATGGCCATGTACTTCCACGCACATGTCCGGCGTAAACTCTTCAACGGACACCCGCTTGATGGAATAGAACTATCCCCTCGTGAATTCGAATGCTTGGAATGGGCGTCTGAAGGCAAAAGCGCATGGGAAATTGGACGGATCCTCGGCATTTCCCGCAATACGGTCGCATCTTACTTAGAGAACGCGAAAGAAAAGCTAGGCGTTCGGACAATCGTGCAAGCCGCGACGCGCCTGGCCGCTGCTAACAAAGAAAAGCAAATTAGGACGAACACCCCTAGATGCGGGTGATGCATTTGATCTTAAAATTTCCCCGCTGCACCGCCCACGACGCATCACTGAGACGGTCGCCCCGAGTGACGACCGAGTTTGGGGGAGCAGACAAGCCGGTTTGGCAGCGGAGCCAGCTGTCGTGGCGCTACTCTCCGGCTCTGAAAGCCGAGTTTCCCGCTCAGCGAACGTCATCGCTCTGTTTTCGTCCGGCTTCCCGGTTCGATTTATGATCCCGGAAGTGCTCAGGTCGGCAGGCAGATGCCGATGGAAGCATGCCATCTCTAACGTCCGCGCTACTTGTCGTGCCCAGATGCCCCGGGGTCGATCAGGCCCGTTTTACGACGTAAGAAAATCAACAATTATTCAGCACGAATGGACGCGTTCGGCGAGAACACGCAAGCCAGCCTCGGCGCCGGCGAGCGGCGGTATTTGCCGAACTACCTACCAAAGGTCCAACTCGCGAGTCGGGCTGCCTCCTGGGTCTGAGCGGACCCCTGATTCAAAGCCGGTTGCGGTGGAAGCTCGGCGGAATTTCTAGGGATGAAGTGGCCTTTGCTTCCCTTCAAGGGCTATCGGCGCGGCCGTGAGTTCCTGCAGGCTTTGGGCATCTAGTCCTTCGACGATCTCCCGCAGGCGGAGACCGCGCGAGGTCACGTCGAGGACGGCGAGATCGGTGAAGATACGGGTCACAACGCCCAACGCGGTCAACGGCAGAGTGCATTCTGAGACGATCCGAGGCGCACCTTGCTTGGTGACGTGCTCCATCATCACCCAGATTTCGCGGGCGCCAACGGCAAGATCCATGGCTCCGCCGACGCCGGGCAAGTCGTCTCCTGCACCCATTGACCAGTTCGCCAAATCGCCCTTGTCGGACACTTGGTACGCCCCGAGGATCGAACAATCGAGATGTCCCCCGCGCATCATTATGAAGCTCAGGCTGGAATCGAAGAACGATCCTCCACGAAGCAGCGAAATCGGATCCTTGCCTGCGTTGACGAGGTCCCAATCCTCCTCACCCGCGGGCGGCCGAGGTCCGATGTTCAGAATGCCGTTTTCGCTGTGCAGGACGACTTCGATTCCCTCGGGAATGCGGTCCGCCACGAGCGTGGGAAGCCCTATGCCGAGATTGACGAAGGATCCATCGCGCAGTTCCCTGGCGATCCGGCTCGCGATTTCCTCGCGCGACAGCCGCCTCACCATGGCGATCCCCGCGTTACGATACGATTGACGAAAATGCCTGGCGTCACTATCGCCTCCGGGTCCAGTTGTCCGACGTCGACGAGTTCATCGACCTCCGCGACGGTGATCTTCGCCGCGGTCGCCATCATGGGCTGAAAGTTGCGGGCACTCTTGTTGTAGACGAGGTTTCCGTGGCGATCAGCGCGCAACGCGCGCAAAAGGGCGAAATCGCCGCCGAGTGGAAGCTCGAGGACGTGCTCCCGTCGGTTCAACATTCTGGATTCCTTGTTAGCGCCGATCTGCGTTCCGGCCGAGGTCGGCGTGTAGAACCCGCCCAGCCCGGCGCCCGCGCATCGAATCCGTTCGATGAGGGTCCCTTGAGGTACGAGTTCGAGCGCGACCTTTCCCTGCCGATGCAGCTCCGCGAACACCGTATTCGTCTTCGATCTCGGAAACGAGCAGATAACCTTTGCCACGCGTCCGTTCCGAAGAAGAAGCGCGAGATCGTCCTCGGAAGAACCCGCGTTGTTGGAAACGACGACAAGATCGCGGGCGCCCGAATCTAGGACGGCGCGGATCAGGCCGAGCGCCACGCCTGCGCCTCCGAAGCCACCCAGCAAGATCGTGGCCCCGTGGAAGAGACCACTCAATGCCTCTCCGTATGTGTTCATTCGGCGATCGAGCATTGCACGTCCTGCGAGCGAGCTTGGCCGACGCAGTCGGCCCCCGGCGCTCATAGAGAAAACAATATCGATATTCAAGGAGGTTGCGAGAAGATATCGATCGAACTACGTTTTTAAGAAAAACCGATGATTCGGTTTCATTGACTTTTTTGTCGATTTTCTGGATGTTTGAGCTGTTGTGGGCCCGCGAGCTTTTCTCGATCGTGGCGCCACTCAAAAATCGGCCCGCTGTTATGTTGAGGATCAGATGCCGCTGAAGAAAGCAGTCGTCCATATCGAAGCCACGCCGCGGGGGGCGACAACGCTGGCCTCGACCATCGAGGAAAGGCTGCGTCGCGACCTGATCTCTGCGGTGTTCATGCCGGGAGAAAAGCTGGCGATCGACGCGCTTCGGGACAAATACGGCGCAGGTGCGAGCCCCGTGCGCGAGGCGCTCAATCGCCTCTCAGCGGAAGGGTGGGTTGTGCAGTCGGACCAGCGCGGCTTCCGTGTTCCGTCGGTCTCAGCGGATCAACTGGAGGAACTGACTCGCTCGCGCTGTCTCCTTAACGAGATCACGCTGCGTGAATCGATCGCCAGGGCCAGTAGCGAAACCGATGAAGCAATCGTGGTTGCGTTGCATCGGCTGTCGCGCACGCCGCCGCGCGATGCAGACGATCCGAAGCGGATCAATCCGGAGTGGGAGACACGGCATCGCGCGTTTCACGCCAGTCTCATCGCCGCCTGCGGCTCGCGCTGGCTGATCGATTTTGACGCGATGCTGTTCGAACAGGCTGCGCGATATCGCGCCCTGTCCGCACGCTCGAAGGTGAGCCGTGACGTACAGAAGGAGCACAAGGCGATCGCGGAGGCAGTGATGCGGCGCGACGTGGCAGAGGCGATCCGCCTGGCCAACGCCCATATATCCCACACCACGGCCCTTGTCGCTCAGGTCGCGCGCCGCCATGAGGCCCTTTGAGTACCTGGGAAATAGGGATCTTTCGTCAGTTGCTGATCGCGCTTGAAAATCGATATTTTGTCGCGTATAACAAAAACATCGATTTTCTTGGTGAGGCGTCATGCGACTTGTCAGCTACGAACATGGTTCCCAACCCGCGCTGGGCGTTCGGTCGTCCGAAGGCATCCTGCCGCTGGCCGATCTTGTGCCGGAGCTGCCGAACAACCTTCCGGCACTGCTCGCGCTGGGCGCGCCGACAATGAGGCGGATCGCGAACGCTCTTGGCCATGCATCGCAAATCAAGCCGATCCCCGAAGGCGCAATTCGGTTGCTTCCACCGATTACGCAAGCGGGAAAAATCCTGTGCCTCGGCCTGAATTATGCGGACCATGCCGCCGAATCGAAGCAGGCCCGCCCCGATTTCCCGGTGATCTTTCTTCGCGCGAACACCTCGCTCGTCGCCCACGGTCAAGCGATTGTGCGGCCGTTGCAGTCGCCGGCGCTGGATTTCGAGGGAGAATTGGTCGCGGTCGTAGGTCGCACCGCGCGTCACGTGAAGCGCGACGACGCGCTCGACTACATTGCCGGTTATTCGATCTTCAATGACGCCTCCATCCGCGACTATCAACTGCGGACGCCGCAATGGACGGTCGGCAAGAATTTCGATGCCAGTGGAGCGTTCGGCCCAGACTTCATCACCAGCGACGAAATCCAGCCGGGTGCGTCGGGGCTGAAGATCGAGACCCGTCTCAACGGCGCAGTGATGCAGAGCGCCAACACGCGCGACATGATTTTCGGTGTGGCGGAGACAGTCGAACTGCTGTCCGCCTGCATGACGCTGGAAGCCGGCGATGTGCTGGTGATGGGAACGCCCGCCGGCGTCGGCGCCGCAAGAAAACCGCCGGTCTGGATGAAGCCGGGCGACGTCGTCGAGGTGATGATCGAAAAACTCGGCACGCTGTCGAATCCGATCGTTGCTGAAGAGGATCAAGCTCGCGCGGCTTGAATCCCAGGTCGCGGGCGGACGTTGCGCCCTTAAGTTCGAGTGCGTTCGGATGGAGTTCCGATGAAGACGACCCAGGTTCTAATCGCGGGCGGCGGGCCAGTGGGGCTGACGCTGGCAAAAGTTCTGACCTACTTCGGCATCCAGGTCATGGTCGTCGAACGCAATGCCACAACGACCCGATATCCCAAGATGGACATCACCAATGGCCGCAGCATGGAGCTGTTCCGCAAGTTTGGACTGGCCGAGAGCCTGCGCCAGGTCGCGGTGCCCGAGCATCATCCGTTCGACGTGTCCTGGATCACTTCGCTTGCCGGGCACGAGCTGCACCGCTTCCGCTATCCAAGTCCCGAACAGGCGCGCCGTCAGATTCGCGAGACCAACGACGGTACTCAGTCCCGGGAACCGGCGATGCGTGTCTCGCAGGTGGAGATCGAGCCGGTTCTGAAACGCGCGGTTGACGCCGAGTCGAACGCCGTCGTGCGCTTCGGCTGGACTTTCGAGGATTTCAAGCAGGACGATGCCGGAGTCACGGTCACGCTGTGCAACTCCGAAGACGATCGGGCGGAGATCGTCCGTTGCGACTATTTGATCGGCTGCGACGGCGGTGGAAGCCGTGTTCGCAAGCTACTCGACGTCGGGCTTGATGGTACGCCGCGAGTTGGGATCTTCCAGATGGTCCATTTCTACTCGAACGCGCGCGAAATCCTGCAGCGGTGGGGCATCGCCTGGCACTACCAGTCCCCCTTCGGTACCATGATCGCCCAGAATGACAGAGACATCTGGACCGTCCAGGCCCGCCAGGATCCCGCGGTTGCGCCCAGCGACATCGATCCGAGGACGGTGTTGCGAAAATTCGTCGGCAGGGAGTTCGACCATGCGATTCTGATAACCAACGCCTGGACGCCGCATCTGCTGCTCGCGCAGTCCTATGGCCGCGGCCGCGTGTTTCTCGCCGGCGATGCCGTCCACCAGTATATTCCGACTGGGGGCTACGGCATGAACACGGGAATTGGCGACGCTGTCGATCTCGGATGGAAGCTGGCGGCAACGATCCACGGTTTTGGCGGCCCCGGCCTGCTGGCCTCGTACGAGCGCGAGCGCCGTCCGGTGGGCTTGCGCAATCGCGAAGCGTCGGCTCGGCACACCAGGGTCCGGATCGACATTATGCAGACCTACAGAAGTGATCTTGAGGGCACACAAGCGGTCAGCGCGGAGCGCCGCAGCGAGATCGCGTCACGGATAGCGGAGCTTGGGAATGCCGAGAACGAAAGTTGGGGCATCGAGCTCGGCTACGTCTATCACGGGTCGCCCATCGTCGCCGTCGAACCAAATGTCGAGCCGCCGACGGATCCGGTACGCTACACCCCGACGACCATGCCTGGTGCACGGCTGCCAAGCACCTTCCTGAGCGACGGCAGTGCGCTGTTTGACAGGCTAGGGCCGTGGTTCACATTGATAAATCTAGGCGGCTCCGACAGCGGCGGTTTCGCACGCGCCGCACGGAAAGCGAAGATACCGCTGCAGATTCTCGACCTCAACGAGCCGTCCCTCGAACCGGTCTATGGTCGCGATGTATTGCTGGTAAGGCCTGACCAGCATATCGCCTGGCGCGGGTCGGACGCGTCCACCGCGAATGCGAACAGCATCCTGGCGCGCGCACTCGGCTGCGGGGCCGTCGCATGAGCGGTTTGAAAGTTACGGTAGTGGGCGGTGGCATCGGCGGCAGCGCGGCTGCGCTGGCGTTGCTGCGCGCCGGTTGCGACGTCCACGTCTATGAGCAGGTCGCCAGCAAGTCAGAGGTCGGCGCCGGTATTCAGCTTAGCCCCAACGCCACGCGGCTGTTGCATCGCTATGGCCTGGCAGACGCGCTGGGCGGCGTCGCGGTCAAGCCGTCGCATGTCGAAATCAAGCGCTGGGACGACGGCCGGATCTTGGGACGCGAGGAACTGGGACGCGCGGTCGAGGAGGCCTACGGTGCGCCGTACTACCACTTCCACCGCGCCGACCTATTGTCGATCCTCACCGCGGCCTTGCCGGCGGAGCGTCTTCATTCCGGGTGGCGCTGCGTCGATGTCAGGCAGACCAATGCTGGCGCCACCACGGTTTTCGATGACGGCACGGCGATCGACAGTGACGTCGTGGTCGGCGCCGACGGCATCCATTCGGTGGTGCGAAAAGTGCTGTTCGGCGACGAGCGTCCGCGGTTTTCCGGCAACGTCGCCTATCGCGGGCTCGCGCGCGCGGAGCGGCTGACCCACCTCAATCTCGAGCATTGCGCGACCAACTGGATGGGGCCGGGCGGACACTTCGTGCATTACTTCGTATCCGGCGGCCGCTTCCTGAACTTCGTGGCGGTCAGTGAGCAGGACAGCTGGGATCGGGAATCCTGGAACGACCGCGGCAACGTCGCAGACGCCAAGCGATGCTATGCCGGCTGGCATCCTCAGATCCATCAGATCCTGGGAGCCGTCGACGAAACCTTCAAGTGGGCGCTGTTCGACCGGCCCCCGCTGTCGGCCTGGAGCGTAGGTCGGGTCACACTGCTGGGCGACGCCTGCCATCCCATGTTGCCCTACATGGCGCAGGGCGCTGCGCAGGCGATCGAAGACGGGGCAACGCTTGCCGCGTGTTTGACCGGGATCGCGCCGGCTGGCGTAGCGGAGGCGCTGGCCAACTACGAAACATGGCGCAAGCCCAGGACCGCGGCGATCCAGTTGGCGGCGCGCGGCAACGCGACGACGTTCCATCTCGTCGACGGCGTCGAGCAGCAGAAGAGGGATGCCGAGATGGCGGCCTGGGTCGGGCTGTCGCCACGGCGGGAGGCGATTTTCGGCTTCGACGCCGAACGGCTGCAACCCGCCGCACCGCTTTCATGATATTGGCAGCGCCGGATTGAACCGGCGTGCCGCAGATACGGAGGACACCATGCCGAGAGCATTCCAGCTGGGTTTCGTCGAACTGGGGACCCAACACATCGAACCCGAGCTGCTCTACTACACCGAAGTCATCGGTGCCAAGGTGACCGAGCGTGCCGCTGACGGTTCGGCCTATCTCAGCCTCGGGCTGGACCATCACAACATCGCACTGCGCGTCTCCGCGGAGACCGGCCTGCGATGTGTTGGATTGCAGGTAACCAGGGACGTATCCATCGAGGATTGGGCGATGCGCCTAAGTGAACAGGGACTGGGGACATCGGTCAAAACCGATGCGCGGCCGGGAGTGACCAAGCTCGTCGAGGTGGTGGAGCCCGGCGGCCATGTAGTGCAACTCTATGCGGAGATGAGCCTGCCGGCGCCCGGCTTCGCCACCCACGGCATCGTGCCCAACAAGCTGGGTCACATTGCCATCATGTCACCCGAAGCGGCCAAGTCGGTAAAGTTCTTCGAACAGGCCCTGGGCTTTGCGATGACAGATCGCATCGATCCTGGCGCGACCTTTTTGACGTGCAACCGCGACCATCATGTCCTGAATGTGGTCGATGCGCCGCTCCGAAAGCTCCACCACATCGCATTCGAGCTGAAGAGCCGCAGCCATCATCATGATGCCGCCGATTTCTTGAGCTCTCACAACATTCCAATCGTCTGGGGACCAGCGCGCCACACGGCGGGCCACAATCTCGCGTCCTATCACTTCGATCCCGATCAGGTGCTGGTCGAGCTTTACGCCGATATGGACATACTCATTCCCGAACTGGGCTGGTTCGAGCCGCGGCCGTGGCATGAAACCTTGCCGCTCAAGCCCCAAGTCTGGCAGCGCGGAACGCTAACAACTTGGGGCACCAAGTACGATTTCGATTTCCGGAAGGCATAGCGCGCATTTTCAAGGTCAAGCCGGCTGACATGATCGTTTGTCGCCAGCCCAATCACGCGCACAAGTAAACCCAGGAGTAAGTCCGTGAAAGCTGTGTTTTCATTAACCGTGACGGCTGCCTGCCTCACTGCGACTCTTGCCAATGCGGGGCCGCAATACGGTCCGGGCGTGAGCGATACCGAAATCAAGTTGGGGCAGACCATGGCATATAGCGGGAACGCCTCGGCAGTCGGTATTCCGACCGCGGGCGGCACGCAAGCGCTGCTGCGGAAGGTGAACGAGTCCGGCGGCATCAATGGACGGAGGATAACGCTGATTTCGCTGGATGACGGCTTAAGCCCTCCGAAAACCGTCGAGCAAACGCGGAGACTGGTCGAGTCGGACGAGGTTCTCGCGATTGCGGGATCCCTCGGCAGCGCACCGAACGCGGCGATCCAAAAGTATCTCAACCTCAAGAAGGTGCCTCAAATCTTCATCATGTCGGGCTCCTCGCGGTTCCTTCAGCCCAAGGAGTTTCCCTGGACCATGCCGTTCACCCTCTCTGCGGAAAGGGTCGGCGAGGCATACGGGCGCTACATTCGCGAAGCGCGGCCCAACGCCAAGGTCGCCATCGTGTATCAGAACGACGAGTACGGCAGAGAGGGAAGGAGTGGAATTCGCAAGGGCCTGGGTCCCGAGGTCGACAAGTTCGTGGTCGCGGAGAGGGCGTACGAGGTGAACGATCCGACGGTCGATTCGCAAATCGTCAGCCTCAAAGCCAGCAGTGCCGACGTCCTCTTCCATGTCAGCATTTCCAAGTTTGCGGCGCAAGGACTGCGCAAGGTTCACGAACTTGGCTGGCAGCCGCTCCAATTCATCGACGTGCCAGCGGCCTCGATCGCAGTTACGTTCAAGCCGGTCGGACTAGATAGAACGGTCGGCGTTATGTCCGGCACGTATTTCAAGGATCTGCAAGATCCGACGTGGCAGAACGATCCAGCGGTCAAGGAGTATCTGGCAACCCTCAAGACCTATGCTCCCGATATCGATCCATACGATCCCAATGCGGCCTTCGGATATTCTGTCGGTGAAGCTATCGTGGCGGTTCTGCGTCAGTGCGGCGACGACCTGACGCGGGAGAACCTGATGCGGCAAGCGACAAATCTAAAAAAGGTTCCCTTATCACTGCTGCTGCCCGGCATCACGCTCAACACGACCGGTCAGGATTACGCGCCCATAAAGCAAATTCGGTTAATGCGCTTCAACGGAACGGGCTGGGATGCGGTCGGCGAACTCATGGACCTGCCCTGACGCATGGGGACTACAATCGCTGCGGGCGGCGCGCAGCCGGGCGGAGTGGCGTACCCGCGAGACAATATCAGTTGGATCTCTGAGGCGTAAGCGATGGGACGTCGATCTGAGAAATTGACGTCACAAGAGGGGCTTTCGGCCGTCACGCAAAGCAAAGAGGTGATACAAGTCGTGTCACGCGCATTCGACGTCGTGCGCTGCTTCGACGGTCCAAGTAGGTGCCTCGGCAACAGGGAAATCGCCGACCGCTGCGGTCTTCCTCGATCGACGGTCTCTCGTTTGACGCTGAGTCTCACGCGGATCGGCCAACTCACCTACCTTCCGCAAGATCAAAAATATACCATAGGTCCCAATGCCCTTGCTCTCGCCGCTTCGTTGTTCGCGGGAAACTGCGAAAGAGCGGCCTCCGCTGGGATGCAGGAGCGGAGCACGGGCGTTCAGGTGGATCAACTCGACCAGTTCGCGCTTTGAGTACTCCGAGAAAGTTCGTCATTGATGATCGCTCCCGGGGGCCAGCCTGCGGACTCTGCAGCGCCTGTTCCCCCGCGAGACCGGACTAACGATCGAGGCATGGCGGCAAAAGGCTCGTCTCCTTCATGCCGTTGCCGGGTTGTCGTCGGGGCGCAAGCGTCACCGAGGCCGCTCTCAATTGCGGCTATCAAAGTCTAGCTGGCTTTACCGACGCATTCGCAAAACAGTTTGGAGTGACGCCGGGTCGATACCTCGCTCGCTAGGAAAAGGGGGCGTTGCGAGTTTTCCCGCAGAAGGGGGCGGCCGACACAAGGCCAAGGGCTGAGTGATAAGTGCGGTGTCGGCGCGGGCTAGTTCTTTCAACATTAACCAGCGAGTTCAACTGGAATGCTGGGCTAACTTGCGCCCTTAGCTTTGGACTTTGCAAGGCTGACGAGCCAAAAGCGCGGATGCGGCAGTGCAAGTCTGCAATGTTCGAGCGGGCATTTGGAAGATCTCTTGCATGCGACTAACGATGTGCTTCAACCGAGCGCGCAGAGAGGAATCTCCAGCGCGGTGCCATTTTCCAGCAGGCTCTTGAGGCTTGACATGATGGCAGGCCATCCCTTTGAGATGCCTTCGAGCAGTTTGCTGCCCTCAGCGAACCCTTCATGGGTCAGCGTCAGCTTGACGAACCTGCCATGCTGTTCGAGTTTGAACACAACCGTTGACGGCCCCTCGTTCCGATATGCCTCGTTGGTGACATGCCTGAATGTGTAGGAGAGCCGCCCTGGCCGATCTGCCTCGAGAATCTCTCCGGTCTCGGTGGAGATGCCGTTCATGACGAGCGCCAGCCGCGAACCCACCTTCCAGTCGCTTCGCAATTCCATGCCGAACCAATAGCGTTTGGAGAACTCGCTCGACGTCAGCGCCTCCCACAGGTTCTCCGGCGAGGTCTCCACGTAGGTTACATAGACAAACTCCGGTTTACTCATGCGCTTCTCCAGTCACCCGTTTCAATTTTCCGGTCTCAACGCCTGACGCTTGTTCAAGCCCCTCAGCCTAGTCGCAGCTTGCACGCAGAACCCCAACTGCATGGCCTGCAGACAGGACAATCGGAGCGCATATTCAGCCGTGTGCATCACGGCTGTCTATAGGCACTTGCTCGCGATCGAACATTCCGTAATCGCGTATGACGGTGGCCACGCGGAGCCGGTAGTCCTTGAATACGTCGCGTCTACTATTCGCCTGCACAGCGCGGTGAATTTGAGTCTTCCGCCAACTGTCGACGGCCGCCTCGTCCCGCCAAATTGAAAGGGCCAGAAGCTTTTCCGGATTTGCGACGCTCTGGAACCTCTCGATTGAAACAAATCCATCCAGCGATTCCAAATGAGCGGAGAGGGCAGCACCCATATCTAGATAGTTCTGTTTCTTTCCAGGAGCCGGCCAAGACTCAAAAATCACGGCAATCATGAATGGCTGCTTTCTAAACCGATGAGTTGACGGTCGTGTCTAATCGAAGCGTGCGGCGGTACTTAACGCCGCAGTTTCTCGGAGATGTGCCAAGCTGTATTGTAAAATTGCGACAAGCGACCGTGGGCCTCAGCTGGTTGTTCACCAAGGCCACTTGATCGAGTTTCGGCTAGAATTCGATTTGCCGGAGGCCAAAGATACCGACAACCCACCTGCGTCTTCACATGACCTCAATCAAGGCTGCTGTATCGCGGTAACGCGTTTAGAAGAGTTGCAATAACAATTTCGATGGAGCACCTTTGCTAGGACTGTGCGCCAAAGGAAGGCCGGCGACCAAGTCAACTTTGGCTTCGTCGAGAGACGAACACCAGTATTCTGGCCTCGGCGAGTAGCATTGAAAGGTTCAGGAGCGACAAGCCTTGAATAGGTTCAATATCGTCCCGATTGCGCCGTTGCGCCCCTACGTCGAACGCTTGTGGGGATGGGAAAGTATCGGCCAAGAGATTGTTGAGCTACCCACGTTGCTGCCCGGGACCGGTGCAGAGATATTCTTCCACTATCGCATGCCATTCAGCCAAGTCCGAGAAGGCAAGGATCATGTATTCGACGGCGCGCATCTGGTTTGCGTGCGACGAAGGCCCATTCAGCTAAGCGCTCAACGCGATATTGGTTTTATCGCTGTGCGGTTGCGAGCTGGACGGATGCATAGATTCGTCGACATCCCCGGCGGGGATCTAATCGACCGAACCCTATCAGTCACGGAGCTTTGGAAAAGCGCAGGGCGTCAACTTTCACTCGATGTGTCAAATGCTCCTTCGAAAGCAGGCGCACTGGAGGCTCTTCAGTGCTTCCTATTTGAACAACTTCGGCGCAACCGCTCGGATGAGCTCGTCGAGAATGCGATCTCGGTTATTTACCGACATCATGCTGCGGCTTCGATAGACAAACTTGCATCCCGATTCGGGGTGACCAGACGCGAACTGGAGCGCCGCTTTAAGACATTGACGGCCCAGACCCCTGTAGAGTTTCGAAAATTGAGTCGAATTCAACATGTCATGCGCGAGTTGTTGCTCGACCCGTCTGCCCGCATTCTGGATGCCGCACTTTCACACGGCTTCTATGATCAGGCGCATTTTATTCATGCCTTTGCTGAACTCGCATTGGGCTCACCTGTGCAGCATCTTACCCTGGCCCGCGCCAAGCCGCATTTTTACAATATTTCGTTGCGAGACTCTGCCAGCATTTCAGCGAAACTGTCGAGCGCCGAGAGGGATTGCGATGTACTTGCTACTCGCCGAGATGAGAGCCGAACAGTCTGCAACGGCGGAAGTTGAGCAGTTCTGCGGAACCTAGTCGAATTGACTCGCGATGAGCGGCGTCGCGCCCCCGCGCACCGGCTCAGTACGCCGTCAATCTGCTCGAGACGGCCGACGAAGGCCCGGACGGCATCGCCATGCTTTGTGATGCCGCGGTGCGTGAATAGTCGCTGAAATTTGACAGTTGGGGCCGCAAGGAGTGCCGGCTCGCCGACGCCGAGATCTAGGACTGTCTGCCACGGTTGTCGCACCGCAGCCTCTTATCTGCCGACTCGCGGAAACTGTCGCTGCGATGTGCGATCCATCGTGACATGAATGGAGGAATGCAGATGTATGTCATCATGGGAGGCACCGGACACGTTGGCTCTGCAACAGCGGACATACTGCTCAGTTTGGGGGAGGCGGTTACAATTGTCACCCGTTGCTCCGGCCGCGCAAGCGGCTGGTGTGCGAAGGGGGCCGAGATTGTTGAGGCGGACATCAATGACGTTTCATCGCTGCATGCCGCGCTTTGCCGCGGTCGCCGCGCCTTGCTTCTCAATCCTCCTGCTGATCCGACTACGGATACCGACGCCGTGGAGAAACGCACCGTGGCCAACATTCTGAAAGCGCTGGCGGGATCAGGGCTGGAAAAAGTGGTGGCGGTGTCAACTGGCGGCGCGCAGTCAGGCGACCGGATCGGCGATTTGAACACGCTGTGGGAACTCGAGGAGGGCCTCCGGCAGCAAACGATCCCAGCTGCGATAAATCGAGGAGCGTATTATATGAGCAACTGGGATAGCCTGCTCGACACCGTTCGCAGAACTGGCAAGCTGCCTACTATGTTTCCCGCTGATCTTCCCATTCCAATGGTCGCCCCGCAGGATCTTGGCCGATTCGCCGCAGACAGATTATTGTCCGACACGGATGATGCGGGTGTGCGCTATGTGGAAGGTCCGAAGCGCTATTCAACCGCAGATGTCGCGAGGGCCTTTTCCGAAGCTCTTGGACGGCCGATAGGTGTTGAGGTGAAGCCTCGCGCGGAGTGGTATCATGGGTTTCTGCAGCTCGGGTTCTCAGAGGCGGCCGCTCTATCCTACACCCGGATGACGGAATTGAGCCTCGACAATGGGTTCGACATGCCTGCTGATGTATGGCGAGGTGCCACGACGCTCGAGTTCTATATCAATAATCTCGTAGCCCGCTCCGAGACCAGTTGACATATTGAGGGAATTGCGGGGAGCGCCATTAAGCGAGTAACTTCCTACACCTCATAGGCTTCATCGCATTCATTGCGAGCTTCAACCTTCGAGGCGAAGGCAATTGCGATTTCGTGAGATCAAACCGCTTGGCCGACCGTGGCCATAGAGCAGGTAAGGACACCTTTACTTCTCAGCACCAACGCTGCGATCCGGAAGCCTGGTGACAGCTACTTGCACACCCACCAAGCCAGTTTCGCCGATGGTCAATCCCTATGCCAGAAAAACGCCGTTCGAATGACATGTCTTAGATGCGCGATATCTTAGATACCGATGCTCAGCCGCGATTGCTTCAATCCTTCAATCAAGTGGACATCTCAGCGACATGGGAAACTCACCTGTGCCCCAATATTGCTGAGCTGCGAGACGCTTCTGCGTCGCCGACTACGAGAACGGATTTTCACGAGCCTCTCGTTTTGGTCAGTCCTCAGCAAGATGGCGCGCGATCAATTCGACTGCGAATTTGAGGAAGCCGCGCTGGTCGAGGCCGGCGGGGTCTTCGGCCACGCTCGCCAGCAATGCGTCACCTGCCATCGCCGCATGCATATGGGCCGCGCTCAAAAGAGCGATAGCGTATTGGGTCGCCGCGAGCCGCGGCGCCTTGCGCCCGGCCTTCCGCGCGGCTTCGATCCGCGCGCGATGCACACGCTCGACCAGCGACTTGAGCATCCCTGATCCCTTCGGCCGCCAGCCCGCCAGGCTGAGCCAGAGCGCAAGCCTGGCGGCCCGTTCGTCGGCATAGGCGCGCTGAAACAGTCGGCCGAGGGCTGCGACATCGACCTGGCCGGGCGCCCAGCCCTCGATGGTGGCGTCGATATCGTCCACTAGCCGGCGTCCGATCCGGCGCAGCAGGGCGTCCATCAACGCTTCGCGGGTGCCGAAATGGTAGTGGACCGCGGCGTCGGTAATGCCGAGATCCGCCGCAATGCGCTGAATGCGTACGCCTTCGGGGCCCTCGTCGTGCAGTCGCCTTTCTGCGGCATCCAGGATCGCGAACTTGGCGGCCTGCGGGGATCGACGCTGTCTCGTCGCCATTGACATCCTTCCAGTATAGGGATTACTTAGGGTATCCTAAGTAAGGAAATTGTCTATGGAGGATTGGTATCCCGAGGTGCTGGCGGCTATCGCCACCCGGCTCGGCGTTGCCTTACCGACCTTGCGCCGCCGCGGTCGTGCCGCCTCCGCACGCCGAGCGGACAGGACGTCCACGCCCTCGACTGGGGCGGCCGAGGACCGTCTGCGGTGCTGCTGCATGGCGGCGCCCTCAGCGCCCGCACCTGGGATTACGTCGCGCTTGCGTTGCGAGCCGATTTCCGGCTCGTCGCGCTTGACTTACGCGGCCACGGCGCCAGCGACTGGGCTAACGACTACTCGATCGAGAGCCATGCGAGCGACGTGGTGGCTGTGCTCGACGGACTGGAGATCGAACGCGCGCACCTCGTCGGCATGTCGTTGGGCGGGATCGTGGCTTGCGAGTTCGCGTTGCGCCACCCGGAGCGCACCGCAAGCCTCACGATGGTCGATGTCATCTCACGGCCGATCTTCGCCGCAACCGCGCGGATGCGCAGCTTCATAACCGACTTTCGCGGCGCCTCGACGATTGACGAAGCAGTCAAGATGGGGCTTGCGGCCAGTCCGAAGAGCGATCCACAGCGCCTGAATTATCGGATGAACGTCCTGCTGAAGCGCGGCGATGACGGGCGCCTGGTCTGGAAAGGCGATCGCCGTCGCCCAACGGACTTTGCCGCGATCCTGCGCCATCTCGCGGGCTTCGAGGCGCGGGTCCACGAGATGGCCGCGCCGTTTCTGCTGGCCAGGGGCGGCGACAGCCTGATCGTCACCGAAGAGGCTGCCCGCGATTTCACCGCGCTATTCCCCGACGGGCGATGGCTCAACATCCCAGGCGCGGGCCATAACGTCCAGGAAGACAATCCGCGTGAACTGGCTAACGTGCTCAGGGATTTTTGGGGCGGACGGCTGCGGGCCATGCCGCTGGATGACGTTGAACGCCTCACTGCACAGGATGCTAAGCAGGAGCTGATATGAAAAATCTCATTACTGACATCGATGGCGTCCTCGTCGGAAACGCGGAGGACAAGCGTGTTGCCTCCGGAGTGAGCGTCGTTCTCTTCGAGCAGGCGGCGGTCGCGTCGATTGCGATCCACGGCGGCGCGCCGGGCCTTCGCGACGGTGCCCTCCTCGAGCCGGAGATGACGGTGTCATCAGTCGATGCCATTGTGCTGTCCGGCGGCTCGGCGTTCGGTCTGGATGCACCGGGCGGCGTCCAAGCGCGCCTGCTCGAGCTCGGGCGAGGGCTTCCGGTCGGCCCCGCGCGTGTGCCGATCGTCCCCGGCGCGATCCTTTTCGATCTTGCCAATGGAGGCAACAAGGATTGGGGACGCCGACCACCCTATTGGGATCTCGGCTACCAGGCGGCGAGCACTGCGAGCGCGACGTTCACCCTTGGCACGGCCGGAGTCGGCTATGGCCTGACCACCTATGACCTCAAAGGTGGACTTGGATCCGCAAGCGCCGTCACCTCCAATGGCTTCGCAATTGGTGCGCTGGTCGGCGTGAACGCCGTTGGACGCGCCACACGCGGCGAGGGTCCGCACTTCTGGGCGGCGCCATACGAGCGCGAGGCGGAGTTCGGCGGCCTCGGGCAGGGCGGCGAACCCACGCGAGAAGATCTGCAAATGAGAATCAAGGGCAGCGCACCGGCCAACTCGACCATCGGCGTGGTCGTCACGGACGCCGCCCTCACCAAGGCGCAGATGAAGCGCGTCGCAATCATGGCCCAGGACGGGTTTGCGCTTTCGCTGCGGCCGGCTCACGCCCCGATGGACGGCGACATCGTGTTCGCGGCGACGACCGGTCGGGCCGCGCGTACGCCCAGCCTCGCTGACCTCACCGAAATCGGGATGATGGCGGCCGAGTGCCTCGCGCGTGCCATCGCCAGGGGCATCTATGAAGCAACGCCCCTGACCAACGGGGTGGCGCCGCCAAGCTGGCGTGAGGTCCACGCAGCGCCGGACCCCGGAAGCGGCCGACGATAAAACCTTTATCGGGATTTGACCGTCAGTTCTGAGAACTTGTACTTGGAAATCACGCCGAAACATCTTCCATATGATTGCGTGGAAGTAGTGCTGCAGGCCGCTATGGGATGGCTTGGCGTAGTTTAACAAATTTCTCTCGCATTGAAGATCCTTTGATCAAGTACTGAGACCGGTTGAGCCTGCCTGAGGTCGTAAATCCGCGCCGTTATGGGCAATAGAGTGCGGCAGCGCAGTTGATCGTGCAGAAGCGGTATTCAACTGCGGTGCTCAACACGTTCCGGGTACGAGAGCAAAATTACGGACCGGAATCCAGAAAGATGGAGGGCGCCGCACAGGTGGTGTCCGGCACCGAGACCCTCAGTGTACTGGTGTCTACGTCACTGTCTTCAAGCGAGAGGCTCGGATCAAAGTATTTGCTCGCAGGCGTGAAGTCCTTGATTCCTGCGTTGGCCACGAAAAAATCTGTCGATTGCTGTCGCCAGTTGGTCACCGTGCCATCGGAATACATCCGCTTCCAGCCTTGGAGGTGAACATCTTCTGGCCTCTCATTGATGTCGGCCATCAGCCCGCCCAACCGCCGATGATCGCGGCTTTCGGATAATAGGCAGAGGCATCCGCGAGCTTGACCGCGCAGGGCACTTGTCGCGAACCGTGACGTTAAAGGGGACCCGAAGCGCGACGGTTCGCGCCGGAAATGAAGGTGGTTACGGTTGCCCGCATGGTCTGGTTGACGTGCTCGACCTCCTCGGGATTGACCTTGTTGGCGCGAAGCGCAGTATCCAACACATGCCCTGGAATGCCAATCGCCGTTGCGATGCGCTTGCCCTTCAGGTCCTCGAACGATTTTATGCCGCCGCGGACTATCAAATTGTCAAAAATACCGAGTTTCGGTGAAATGCCCCCGTCTTTGGCTACTGGTCCCGTGGTGAGCGAGTTGCTCAGGCAGGCTGTGGATTGGTATGTCGACCCTCGGAGAACACACTGGATCGTGCGCTTGCTCGTCAGGGGTGGCGGTTTAGCCATGAACCTCGCGACATCTTCCGCTTTTTCAGCCTTTCGCCAAATGAACCGATCTCCCTGAAAACGGGCAGCAAGCTCTGCCCCAGCACCGACAAGTGATAAGCGTCGGTCCCGTGGGCAGGTGTTGGCCCATGCTCAACCAATCCGGAATTCTCCAATTCGCGCAGATTTCTGGTCAACTCCTTGGCGCTGATCCTCGCCACGGAGTGAAGCAATTGATTGAATCTCTGTGGACCGCCAAGGAATAGTGATCGCAAAACCAATAACTTCCATCGCCCCGCAATCACCTCGATTGCCGATTCCAGCGGGCAAGTCGCGGCAGCCTCAGAGAAGCTCGGCATGATCTGTTCGACCAGAGATCCTCGTTCATCGTGCATGTAGTTACCTCACGGTGCGTTGATGGTCTCGGCCGATTCCCGCCATGCTTTGATCATGGCACAAACCGGTTCAAAAAATCCTCATCCTCCGGCCTGGCTCGACAGCTCGGAGTATCCCTTCCAGTCGCGATATTTCCAAACCCCAAGTGGGCGGCTGCACTACATTGAGGAGGGTAGCGGCGAAACGCTCATATTTATTCATGGTAACCCCAGTTGGTCATTCGAGTATCGCCGGGTAATTGCACATTTTAGAAGGACACATCGTTGTATCGCTCTCGACCACTTGGGCTTTGGTCTTTCGGACAAGCCTTATAAAGAGTCGCTTCTTCCACAATTCCATGTGCGAAATCTTGAGTTGCTGCTGGCTTCGCTCAACCTCAGCAACGTTACGTTGGTGATGCACGATTGGGGAGGCCCGATCGGCATGGCGTGGGCGTTGGATCATCCAGAACTGGTCACGCGCCTCATCGTTCACAACAGTTGGTGCTGGTCGGTTCAAGATCAAAAGGCCATCCGGATGTTCAGCAATCTGGCTGGTGGGCCGCTCGGGCGGTTTCTATGTCGGTATTTCAACCTCTTCCCTAGGGTGCTTATGCCGGCCTCGTTCGGCGACAAGGCAAATCTGTCGGACATGGCTCGGCGCCATTTCGTATCGCCGTTTCCGACGCCTCGCTCCCGCAAGGGAACGTGGGTGTTCCCGCGAGCGATTATCGGCGAGAGCGATTGGCTGGAAGCGGTGTGGAAGCGTCACGACGTGCTTGCCAATCTGCCCATGCTGCTACTGTGGGGGATGAAGGACGCAGGTCTGTCGGGTGATGTGCTGGCTCGCTGGGAACGCGCTTTCCCGCGCCACAGTACGCAACGATATGGCGACGTTGGCCACAATGTCCCTGAGGAACTCGGTGCTCGGGCAATCCTCCCGATCGAACGTTTCTTGGCCGAAAATCCCACGAACGGAGGTCGCAAGTGAGCCGATCTGTTCTCGTGCTCGGCGCAAGTGGCAGGCTTGGCCGACGAATCGTTGACGGATTGCTCGGGCACCGCCATCGCGTACGCGCCTTCATTCACAGGGACAACGTTCTCGATTCTCATATCGGCCTTGAGTTGTTCCGCGGCGACGTCTACGACGGTGAAGCAGTCAGCAATGCCCTTCGCGGTGTCGATGCTGTCATCTCTGCGTTGGGCAGTGCGGCTGCCCCCCTCAAGAATGTCACGTCGACCGCAATGCAACACCTTGTTCCTGCGATGGCCGCGTCGGGTATTCGACGGATCGTTTCAGCTACTGGTTCGGCTGCGTGGCGGGATCAAGAGCGCAGCGCCCCGCATCCACATCTACGTGCGCGCCGCGAACAGCTGATGCAGGTCATTCCTGAACTGGTGATCGACGGCGAGAAGCACATGAGGATTCTCGAGAGTTCAGGCCTCGATTGGACCGTGCTCAGGGTTCCCCTGATGCAGGGTGAGGCCGCGACCGACTACACTCTCGCACTGGACCCACCGCCGCCCCAGACGATCTCATCCTACCTGGCAATTGCAACGGCAATGATCGATCAAGTTGCGTCAGATGAATGGGTCGAAGCTGCGCCATTCGCTTACTGACCGTAGCCGAATGTCGCGCGGCTCGGAAAAGAGTGTGTTGATGGATGCGAGATGGCGGTCTCAGGGTGAAGCAGACTTGCGAGCAACCTAGTATATCGCCGCTAGCCGACATTTCGGGCGGACTGAGGAAGATTCTTGCTGCAGGTGCACTCGTGCTAATCTTTCCGATATTCTGGTTCTCTATGCCGCCGATCCTGAAAGGCTGGATCGATCACGTTTTCCTATCGGTCCTCTTCTATGGCGGCCCGCCGCTTTATGGTCGAGGGACCATGGTCAGACGGCGAGCCATGGTGTACGTGTCGTTGGGCGCTCGGCAGCACATGTTCGACCGCAGACCTCCCGCTTGACCTTCGTCATGCCTCGCCAGACCCTGCGATGATCGCTGCCGGTGGCGTGCTGCGCACCGGCAGCGGCCGCTCCGCGACCCTCGACGGGCGCGACGGACCGCCCGCCTTGACGTCGTATCGGCCGACCAACGCTAGCAGGCGGCGCCGGGTGAAGGGGTTGGCCCGCTCGGCCAGCGCGCGGATGCGCTGCACCTGTTCTCTGCAGAAGTCCTCGTCCATCACGCTACCCTCCACTCGAGCAAGCCTTCCTCGAATTTCACCGCGGCGGCTTCAGTTCGCCGGCGAGCCAGCCGACCGCGTCCGTCTGCATCGGATCCACCGCGAAGCGCACCACCTGCGTGCGCTCGCAGGTCGATCACTCGAAGGTGCGCTCCTCGAAACCGCGCTGGCCGGGAGAGATGCGTGCTAACGCCATCCGGTGTTTGCATACCGGGCACATCGGTCGCTCGTTGATCGAGGCAGTCATCCCTAAAACCCCTGGAAGGGATCATACGATGGCCGCAGCGAGAGTCTCGAATTTCATGATCCAAAAACTTCCGGTCCTCCGACGTAAGGAACGAGGGCGCTTGTTCCGGATTGATTCTTCGGGTCTGCGCGCGAAGGCGGCCTGCGTGGCTCCGCCCCCAAGCCCCCAAGAAGCCCCCAAAGGCGGGGCTGCGCCCATGCACCTTTCCATCGACTGCGGCGACGCACCGATCTGTCGACAGGGGCCAAACGGAACGGCCATTATTCAGGCGACTTGACCATCGACGCCATTGGTTCGGAGAAGGATCATGAAAGCGATCTCGGCCATTGCCTGCCTGTTCGCTCTTGCCCTGATCTCGCCGGCGGAAGCCAAGGGATGCATCGGTTTACGGCATTTCTAATCAAGCTTCATGGCTGATAATCTCTAACTGATCGATCCGGCCAGGGTGTGGCTGCGCAATGCAATCAAACGAGAATGGACATTGCCGCGGAGCACCCCTGAGAGCCGCCGACAGCGTGCCTGCCGCCACTTCCTGGTGAATCCCCGAGAACGGCCATGGGGCTGC
This sequence comes from Bradyrhizobium sp. 153, assembly GCF_023073835.1. Classification (NCBI taxonomy): domain Bacteria; kingdom Pseudomonadati; phylum Pseudomonadota; class Alphaproteobacteria; order Hyphomicrobiales; family Nitrobacteraceae; genus Bradyrhizobium; species Bradyrhizobium sp. 153. The sequence continues at coordinate 34,115 of NZ_JADPKH010000085.1, forward strand.
TGCTTGACCGCTTCGGGATCGACGCCGTCTTCGTCGAGAAGAGCCCAACCACAACTGATCATCCGAAATCGCGCGGCTGCTGGGTCCGCACCATGGAGATCTTCCGGCAATGGGGGATCGAGCAGGCGATCCGCGACCGCGGGCTGCAGGATGATTCCGACATGTTCGTGCAGGTCGAAAGCATCGCCGGCCGCGAGATCAGCCGGTCACGCCCGGAGCCCAACCTCGGGCAGACCCCGGCATGGAAATGCCTGGTGGCGCAGGATGCGGTGGAAGAGGAGATCTACCGGGTCATCGAGCATTCCAACTTGGTGCAGGTGCAATTCTCGACCGAATTCGTCGACTTCGAGGGAGTCGAGGACGGTGTCATCTGCGAGATCCGCTCGGTTGAAACCGGCCGCAGCGAACGTTGGCACGCCAGGTATCTGCTGGCCTGCGACGGCGCCGGCGGCCAGACGCGCCGGGCCGCCGGCATCGACATGGTGGGACCGGCCTGCCTGTCGGTGCTGCAGAACGAATACTGGCGCGCCGATCTTTCGCGCTTTCCATTGGCGCGCGAGGCCGCCGGCTATCAGGTCTACTCAAAAGCGCCGGGCGTGCCGCCGCGCGCCGGCATTCTCAACACCAACGGCCGCGACCGCTGGCTGTCCATCATCCAGATCGGCGAGCAGAAGGACGATCGGCCGCGGCCCTGGACCGATGCCGAGATGATCGAGATCATCGTCGGCAAACCGAGCCTGATTGCAGCCATCCGCGCCTCCTGAAGGCCGGAAAGTGCGTCCAAAAGCGCAATACCGCATCGTGATACCCACTTTGGCCGCCATTGGACGATCCGACGCGACAACATCGGCCGCCCGCAATGATGGGCGACCACGGCCGCGTGCCGACCTATCCGTTTGCACACAACCAAGATCCGAAGCTGTCTCAGGCGCCGATCGCAACCGTCGACTATCGCCTATTTGTCGCGACAACCGCGCAGATGAACTGAGGTGCGAACAGGAGACCTGCCGGCAACGAGAAGCAGGAGCGGAATGGCTGAAGCACAGGCTCGGACCTAAAAGAGCCCGACAGGCTGTTTCCGGCCCAGCGGGCTATCTTTTGATGCCTAGTTCGAGTTTGTGCATTATTTAGCCACGATGACCGAATCCGATGTTGCCAGATTTCGCAAGGAGGCACACGAGTGTCGGATGCTGGCTCCAAACCAGCCCCTGTTAATTGCGGGCCGTTGCGTGTTCGATTTCAAAGCGCAACGAGACCAGCAGAACGGGGCCGAATTTACCGCGAACTTCGATTGCCAGAGTCCGGACGACCGAACCAGGCAGCACGTCCTTGGCGAAGTCTGCCATTGCTCGGGAAGCGGCCAGCTTCACTTCGTCCAACGTGGCGATCTCCACCCCGGTCTCATCCGGAATGAACCTCTCGTTATCGCGGGTATCGAAGTAATAGCGGGGCATCAAGGGAAAGCCGGGGGATTGATTGTCGTTCCTATCGTCCCCACTCACGCAAGGGGCTTGGTTGGCTCTAGCGTTTCGCGGCTTCGTCCGCGAGCTTTTGCCATTCGCTAGCTAGGCGGAGCCAGGACTCGTTGTCGATCCGACTGGTCGCAGGAGCCGCCCGTCCTCTTAACCTATGCTTATCACCTCACCGCTGGCTGAAGTTTGGGCGCCAGCGGCCGAGAGTGTTGTGCTCCCGCCTTGTCGGTCGGAGCGGTCAGTTCCATGCCGGCTCAAGCTTCCTCAAGCAAGGAGTGGCGTGTGATGCCCAGTACCTTGACGGCTGCGCTCGTCCTGAAACTCAAAAAGAACAATCGGCTGGATCAAGACGATATTCTGGCTATTCAACAACTTCCTATCCGCGGCCAGCGGGTAGCGGCCCATCATTGCTTCGTGCCCGAGGGTGGTCGGCCTTCGGAATCCTGCCTGATCGTGGATGGGTTTGCGTTTAGGTCCAAGCTCACGCCGGATGGAATACGCCAAATTCTCTCGATTCATATTCCGGGAGAAATCCCCGACCTTCAGGCTCTGCACCTGCACGTCATGGATCATGACCTAACTGCCCCCTCTCGGATTGCACCCTAGGCTTCATCCAGCACGATGCGCTGCGCGAGTTGATCCGCCGGCGGCCAAACGTATCGGCCGCGCTCTGGCGCGAGACGCTGATCGATTCAGCGATTTTCGGAGAATGGATCATTAACGTCGGGTGCAGGCAAGCGCTGCCTCGTATGGCGCACCTGCTTGCAGAGATTCATGCACGACTTGAAATGATCGGCCGGACCGCAAACGGCTCATTCGAGCTTCCGATCACGCAAGTCGAATTGGCCGATTGCCTCGGCTTATCTGTCGTCCACCTCAACCGAACCCTCCAGCAGCTTAGGCACGAGGGTCTCGTCACGACGGAGCGGAAATCCTTCTATCTGCTTGAAAAGGAGCGGCTGGAACGGTTGGGCCAGTTCGATCCGACCTATCTCCATCAGAATTCCTCGCTGTGACAAAGGTGCGCCGCTCCGCGACTTCTAGTCGTGGCCCATCTCGTGGTCGGCAGCGCAGCGGCATGTCTGGAGCGGGCGGTAGAGCAGACGTCCTCCGGAGGAGCCTAACGGCTCTTTGAGCGACGGCAACGCTCGCCTGTCCCTCAAGCCTTCGACCATGACAATTTTGTCCTCGACCTTGCCGACACCGACTGTTCGACATCGCGTTGCTGCGAACTAACGCTGCTGATGCATGATAGGAACTACACGCTGAAGGAAGAGGTTGCGCAGTTGGTCTGTGGCGCGATCTAGACGCGCTATCCACCCGGGACGGTCCGCCGTTCGACGCGCGTCGGGCGACGGGCCGGTTCTCGGTCGCCCCGGCTGACGGCCCAAGTCGAATAGTTCCACGAGGCGCCGAGAGGAACCGACTACTCTGGCCACCGTTCGGAATATACTCTTCCCGGGACCAACAATTTCCGAATGAGGGCCGGCGTTGACCAGTCGAAATCAGGCTAGTGATCGCCAGCGCGCGCTCGCAAAGTTCGGTGAGTTCGTCCTTCGTTGCGAGGATCTTGCAGCCATTCTGACGGAGGGATGCCGGCTGATTGCCGATGCCCTGAATACGGATCTTGCAAAGGTTTTGGAGATTGAGCGCGAGCGGGGCAGCGCCGTCGTCCTCGCGGGCGTCGGTTGGGCACCGGACGTTGTTGGCAAGGCCCGCATCCCCCTGAATCAACGCTCATCGGAAAGCTATGCCCTCGACAAGGGCGAGCCGGTCGTCACGCGAGATATCGTCAAGGAGACCCGGTTCGACTTTCCGGACTTCATGAAGGCTCATGGTGTCGTTGCACTTGTAAACGTGCCCATCTTCCTGCCGGGGGGCAATGCTTTCGGACTGCTGCAGGTCGATGCGCGCGAGACCCGTGAGTTCGGGGACGGCGACATCCAGTTTCTGCGCACCTACGCCATGATCCTTGGCCCGGTCATCGACCGGCTGCGGAAAATCCGCGAGACTGAGACCAACACGGAACGCTTTCGGCTTATCGTCGAGAACGCCCGCGACTACGCCATCTTTCTTAGCGACCCGCAGGATATTATCACCGATTGGTTCCCCGGCGCCGAGGCGATCTTCGGCTGGAAGGCCGATGGGATCATCGGACAGTCCGGCGCTGTGCTGTTCACTGACGAAGACCAGGAGGCCGGGGTCCCAGTGATGGAGACTGAGGGGGCTCGGAAGCATGTCGCCGCGCCAAACGTCAGGTGGCACCGGCGGAAGGAAGGAAGCCGGGTGTTCATCGACGGCCAAACCGTGGCCCTGCGTGACTCGCAGGGCACGGTGCGCGGATTCATGAAGATCGGTCAGGACACCACCGAGCGGCGGCGCAACGAAGAACGCCAAGGCATTCTCCTCGCCGAATTGCAGCATAGGGTTCGCAACGTACTGGCCATGGTGCGATCGATCGTTTCCAAGGGCGATGGCGCCTCTGTTGAAGAATTCAGGCGTGACTTGGAGGGCCGGATCACAGCTATGGCACGGACACAGGCACTGCTGACCCGCGGGGCAGGTGTTGGGGTTGATCTTGACGGGCTGATCCGCCAAGAGCTCCTCACTCACGCGGTTGCAGAGGAGCGTCTCACGATCTCAGGAGACGCGGTGACGCTGCCGCCGAAGGCGGCGGAAGTTCTCACCCTGGCGATCCATGAATTGACCACGAACGCGCTGAAGTACGGAGCCCTGGGCCAGCCCGACGGCCACTTGAATGTGTTTTGGTCGCGGGAGCGCAACGGAGAAAAGGATTGGCTCCGCCTGACCTGGCAAGAGCATGGCGTATCCGTCATTCCGGCTACAGGACCCCGTCGGGTCGGGTTCGGGACCGAGTTGATCACCAAACGCGTACCTTACGAGTTGCGGGGACAGGGGAGCGTGGATGTCCAACGAGATGGGATTTGCTGCACAATCGCATTCCCGCTCGCCCAGGGAGAGAGCATCTTTCAATCCGACAGTCCGGTCGCCTATCGCAACATTCAACCTTCAGGGGTCGCTACATGATTGCGCCCCATCCGCTCACCGGCGTTTCCGTTCTCGTGCTCGAAGACAATTTCTACATCGCCGAAGAATCGCAGCGAACATTGGAAGACGCCGGCGCGCACGTGCTTGGCCCCTGTCGGGACCTCGAGGAGGCTTTGCAGGCGCTACAAGACAATCATCCTCATTGCGCAGTGGTTGACATCAACCTCGGCCAGGGTCCAACCTTCGAGCCCGCGAGAGCGCTGCGAGCTGCCGGCGTCGCGGTTCTCCTGGTAACGGGCTACGACTCCGCGATCATCCCGCCGGATCTCAAGGACGCGCCTTGCCTGCACAAACCTGTCGACGCGCGGCGGCTGGGCCGTTGCTTCGACCTGCCACCGTAAAAATTGAGGCGGTCAGGAGTCGCGGTTGACAGTCCTTAGAATAAAACACCGGACGGAATATCGCTTTGAAAGCACGGTCGGCCTCAACCCGCATCGATTATTGCTGCGCCCTCGCGAAGGTCGCGACCTGCGGCTTCTTTCTCATGATCTTCAAATAACGCCCTCTTGTGAGATAACCTGGGCCCAAGACGTCTTCGGAAACGCTGTGGCGGTGGCTAGATTCACCGCCATGACGGACAACCTCGTTTTTGAAAGTGTTGCAGAGGTTGAGCTGACCTCCAGCGCTTGGCCCGTGTTTCCGATTGCTGCCTCGGCCATTTCCTATCCATTCCGGTACAGCGACGAAGAGTGGACGGACCTGGGAGCACTCGCCACGCCTCAGTACCTGAATGGCGGCGATGCGTTACGAAAGTGGGCTCGATCATTTGTGCTCGGCAGCACAACGGACACTTTGTCCCTGCTCAAAGACCTGAACCAAGGGGTCACACAGTGGATACGCTACGAAGCCCGGGATGCCGAGGGCACTCATTCTCCGGATGAGACACTCCAGCTTGGCATCGGAACGTGCAGAGATATGGCGACGCTGTCCGTGGAAGCCGCTCGTATCCTTGGGTTCGGGAGTAGAATTGTTTCCGGGTACCTATACGACCCAGACATGAGCCGGGTGGGCTCAGCGGGTTCCGGTTCGACCCACGCCTGGGCCGAGGTCTACGTTCCGGGCGCAGGCTGGATTACATTCGACCCGACCAACCGTAGTGTAGGAGGCCACAATTTGATTCCTGTTGCTGTTGCGCGGGACATTCGACAAGTGATGCCGGTGTCCGGAAGCTACTTGGGATCGACTTACTCCAAAATGACCGTGGAAGTCACTGTTTCAGCTAATTAAGAGAAGCCGCTTGGGCGGGAATCGGCAAGAAAGCTACTAGGTCGTCGGGCTGCAGCCGCGCGGAGTGATTCCAGCAACGATCTGACCACCCGTTTATTGTCCTCTACCACTGACTGAGGCGTTCTCCCGTGGCGTCGAAGCGCTTAGAGGGCGAGTTTACTCTTCCTGTGAGCCGGTCCCGGTTGTCTGAACAGAATCTCCGCATCGATAAGTGGAGCCTCTGCCGGGGTTAGGCTGCCGTGCGGAGCGGCAGCGAGGTGAAGTAGGCGTGATCCGTTGTGCTGCCGTCAAGGCTCGAATGTGGACGGCGGCCATTGTAGAAGTCGAGGTATCGGCCGATCGAGGCACGCGCTTCGCTGACGTTCTCGTAGGCCCGCAGATAAACCTCCTCGTATTTGACGCTGCGCCACAGCCGCTCGACGAACACGTTGTCCCGCCAGGCGCCCCGGCCGTCCATACTGATGGCGATGCCGTTGTCGGTGAGCACGCCGGTGAACGCCGCGCTGGTGAACTGCGAGCCTTGGTCGGTGTTGAAGCTCTCCGGTTTGCCGTGACGGGCCATCATCCTCCCGTGTCGCGACGCAGAATGCCGCCTCCATGGTGATCGACAGCCGCCACGACAGAACCCGGCGGGTCGCCCAGTCCAGCACCACGGCCAGATAGACGAAGCCTCGCGCCATCGGGATGTAGGTGATGTCCATCGCCCAGACCTGGTTCGGACGCGTGATCTCCATACCGCGCAGCAGATACGGATAGATCTTGTGACCGGGCTCGGGTTGGGTGGTGCGCGGACGACGGTAGAGCGCCTCTATCCCCATCCGCCGCATTAGCGTTTTGACATGCCGGCGGCCAATCTTGCACCCCTCGGCAGCCAGCAGGCCTCGCAGCATTCGCGAACCGGCGAAGGGAAACTCCAGATGCAGCCGGTCGAGCCGTTGCATCAGCGCGAGGTCTTTGGGCGGCACTGGACGCGGCAGATAGTAGACGCTGCCGCCGCTGATGTTCAGAGCTTCCGCCTGCTTGCTGATCGGCAGATCGTGTTCACGGTCGATCATCGCTTTGCGCTCAGCAATCCCGCCTTGGTGAGCGCTCCTTCTAAAAAATCGTTCTCCAGCGTCAACTCGCCGATCTTGGCGTGCAGCGACTTGACGTCGACGGTGGGTTCGGCGATCCGACTCCCGCCGCCCGGACCGAAAACATCGGCAGCGCTGCCTTCGAGCTGGGCCTTCCACGATGTGATCTGATTGGGGTGAACGTCGAACTGCTCCGCTAGTTGCGCCAGCGTGCGGTCACCCTTGACGGCGGCAAGCGCCACCTTCGCCTTGAAAGCCGGAGTGTGGTTCAACCTGCTCGTCTGCTCATCGTCTCTCCTGACTCGCGGGTCAATCTTGCCCGCCGTCAGGCAGAAACTCCACTTATCGCACTGATCAGATTTGCGGGGCCAGCTCACTGCATGCAACTAGGGAGTCGTCATGGAACGCTATTTCTTCGACATCCAGAGTGGCCGAGACTTCTTTGCAGACGATCAAGGTTTACGCCTGCCCAATCAGAAGGCCGCCGAACTAGAGGCGATGCATACATTGACCGGGATCGCCAAATGAAACCCGTCGTGAGCGGCCCGATTTAGCAGTCGAAGTGCGCTCGACGAATGAACCCTTGTTCTGCGTTTCTATACTATATCGAAATGTGAGCACTAGGCATTGAGGACGCCTCGGTCAGCCGCCTCTTTATTCGGCCCAGCTCCGGCCAAAGCTCGGCAAGAGCCACCTTCATCGAGCGAAGGATCTTGCGACATCTAGACCCGCGTCGATGGCCGCACGTTAATGCCTGCCAGCTGGCTACGCTCGTCTTCCGATAGTTGCCAATCCTGGCACTGACTGCAAAGCTGATCAAAAACATCATGTAACTTGCTGCGAGCGATCTTGACGACTTCAGTGTCGTCGAACTCGCGAGAGTTCAGGAAGATCGGCAAGTTGAAACTGGTCTGATGCCCTTCGATGTGAAACGTCAAACGAATGTCTTCACCTCGTTCGTTGCTTTCGATCATCTCAATACGAGCGACCCTCACCGTGAAATTGCCCATCATCTCGCTTCCTTGAATCGATCTATCAATTTTGCAACATGCGGCCCAAGCGTTGTCGCCGTGCTCGCCGAGGCCGGCCACCTAAAGGCGACCGCCTTCTCAGATGCCTCTCGAAATATGAGGCGTCCAGATCAGGATGGCTAAGAGGTCAAGCGGCTTGTTAGCTGTTGGATGGGCTTGCGTCGATACGCTGCGCGTCCGACAAGTCGGCAGGGCTGATCGAGATGGCCTCCATCGTCAATCCAGCCGAGCCTTCCGCCGGCACCTTGATCACGGTAGCAACGCGACGGAATGCCGCGAATGAAAGGCTCTCGATCATCTCCTCGTCCGTGACGACCTCGTAGACGCCGGCTGGCAACTGTCGGTCGATGCCTCTTATTCGGAACGGATGGTTGAAGGTGACGACTTCGCGTCGGGAACGGATCGTCATGCACCGGTGCCTTTCGCAAACGCTCGCCCGCGCAAAGTTCTCTGCGTGGGAAACGGCGAGCCGATTTCGCGCGCCTTTTGCTGGACGGAAAACATGGATCGTCTCAGCACAACTGCTGCTCGAGCGACGGAAGCACCCCCGCTGACGAGCTCTTGTAGGCGCTCAAGTTTTTCAGCCGTCCAGGAGACAGATGTCACGCGTACCATTTGTGCCGCCTTAATCGTAGACCTTGCCGAGATAATCCAGCCAGCGGCTCGAGATCAGATAGAGGTCACTGCGGGTAGACCTTAAACGGCGACGTTCGACATTGTTCCTATCATCAAGACGGGTGACAGCAATCAGCAGGAGCTCGAAAAGGAAGGTTGCTACTTCTTGAGAGCCACAGAAGGCGGTAGCTCGCATGCATTTCGCCGCTTAGTCCGAGCTCTCGCCACAGTCGAGCGAGCCCGCGGGGCCCTCTTCCACGCCCCCACAACAAGGTGCGCATTCAGAAATTTGTCGCTCGGCCTCGCGCCTCTTGGCCTGTCTGACAATCGAGCCCGTAAACTGCGCGAGCAGCGCCGGATAGATCGACCATGTACGCAACATTCTCGCATGGCATTTTCCAGGCGCGGAAAGCTTCCCATATCTCCGCCGCCCGCAGTTGCTAGGCGGAGGCCAACTCGACGGCGGTTGGTCGACACAAAAAAACGGCCCCAGCTTTTGGCGGCTGGGGCCGCTGGGACGCCTCCGGCAGCGCAAGGGGGGACTTGGAGCCGGAGCACGGCACCAATCCTGTCGCTTGCTACTAGTTCCTAGGGAAGAGGCTGCGGCTGGCAGAGGTCGGCTGTCGACAAACCGAACTGGGGCCGTATCCGAGATCTGAGATCGAGACTGCGATCCCGATTACGTTCTGCCGGGCCGACCCGCTTCAACCAGGCCTCGGCCGAGCCCCTATGTCCGCAGCGCCGAGGCATGGAATCGCACGGGCCATGGTCGCGCCGTGGCAAAGAGACCACAGGTGACAAGCCGCAATCCCCCGCAATTCCGACCCCAGTCACGTGGATTCGTTCCACCGGGAGCGGCTTTGATGCTGGTGTTCAGGAAGAGGAGACCAGTGATCCGGACGCTACGCGGCTCGGCCATCTCAGTGGGCGTTCCTCCCGCACGAACACTTCCCATTTTCATAGAAACTCGCTTCAGACTGCGTAAGTTTTCTAAACCGCAGGCGGAATCGTCAGCAGGTGGACGAGACCTACTGGAAAGCATCAACACGCAACTTTCTAAGGGAGAATGCCCGCACTCTGATGCTTTCGAAACGAGCCATCGCTGCGGGCAGCATCAGAAAGCAGCGCGCCCGGATCGGACGCCCCCGATGCCGACAGGAAATTGCGGTTTAGTCCCGGTCGTTCGCCTCTTCCTTGATCACAGGTGGCGTGTGGCCAAGCTCAAGCTTTTGAGTCAATTGGGCGCGCTCCCCGTCTACCGGCTGGTCTTCTCCGCGGGTGCGCATGATGCCGTGGTCTGATGCTCTGGTCATGGTGACCTCCTGCCGGACCAAGCCCGGCTCAACCCAACGTTCCAAATACGAGGATTTGCGCCGATGCCGCGAGCGGCACTGTCGCGTCATTCTGGCTTGCTTCGCGCGACTGGTCTCGTCGCTGTTATGAAGCCTCCGTTCTGAAACGTCGCCTTAGCCGCTTCCACCTCATCTCAATCCATCGCAGCGCGGCGAGGAGAGGCTTCTGCAGGATCGGAATGTCCTGCGCAATGAGAAGCAGTCCAAGGGGGAGCATCCAGAGGCCGAAGAGGGGCAGGAAGCTGAGGACGCCCCCGAGAATAAGTACCCCGGCGAAAATGAAACGGATCCAGATATTGGGAGGCTCTCGCAGCCAGCGAATGAAGGTTCCCACTTTCGTGGGCACTCGACGCTCAATCAATGTGAAGTATCTGTTCAGCCCCGTTTTGACGGAAGCCATGCCAATTCCGATGCGCGTGAGTGTTGAAGCAGCGCGTCCCGCAAGTACTCGGAACCAAACCGACTGGGGGTGAAGTGTTCCTCCGTCCTGTCGCATCGGAGTTCAACTATGGAGGGGTAAAGCAGACGTGATGCAATTCACGGGGGCGACGCGAAGAGGGCAGGATTGCTGCGACAGTGGACGACCACATCAGCTCTCCCGGGTTGCGCACAGATGAAGGTGCGGCGAGCTCGCGTGGGTCGTGCAGAACGCAGTCAGGTACTCTGAGCTCGGGCCCTTGCTTGACGTTCATGTCCGCACAGACTGCCCCAGATAGGGGAGGCATTTGCAATCGCGCTGTAGACGTCCCGGCTTGCGGGATGACACCGCACAGGTCTCGAGAGATGCCCATCAAACAAAAGCCGCCGGGCGTTACACCGAACGGCTTTTCTTCGCGGCTCCCAGTCTCTTGGTTCTGCCGCCAGGTTCAAGCTGCCGTTCCACCCTTTGTTCCCTTAGAGCCGTAGGCTGTCAACAGAACAGCGGACCGCGCGTCGGCTTGACCCGTGTAGGGGCTACTGCCAGTTGACCCCTTATGTTTGCAAGCGGAATGCAGGCTCTTGCCACGGTCACTTGCGGAACGAACGAGCAATAGCCATGTGATACCCATCGAGTTCGGCCAAACGACTTGGCCTCGCCGCTTAAAGCGCGTCTGACTGACAACCTTGCTCCAGACCTCGGCATCGCGGATCGAGCAGCGGGCTCGCGTCATTAGGTGCGGAGGTCGTCGTAACCCTCGCCAACGAAATCTTTCAGCAACCCGTGAAGGAATACGATGCGCAAGTTTCCCGAGCCAACCGAGCGAGAGATTCAGGAGGGACCTCAAAGGGTATCCTTCCAAATCGTTGCCCGAGCAACGGCTCGCGTTGCGCGGCAGTTTGGCCGGCAGATCGGTCGAAATGCAAAGGCTGTCTGAGCCGGCTGTTCTCCCTGCATGTCCCAAAACGAGCGAGCTCGAGACGAACGTCGACATGTTCCTCGTCATCATGTCTGGACGCCAGCACTCGACTGATCAGTAAGAGTAAATCTTGGGCCGGGGAGTGACAATGATGCTCTCCAAGTCGCGTTAGGAACGAAGGCTCCGCGGCGACCGTTGACGATGAGCTGCAACATTTCTCAATTCGCCTGAGTCATCGTGCAGACCACATGAGGTACTGCACATGGCACTCCCGCGAACACGCGCCGTTTCCCTCCAGTCCGACTACACGACTGTCTTGCGGAGACATCCCGCACTCATAGCACTTGCCGGGGCTGCCTCCCTTCTCGGTGCCCTAGCGATCGTAAACCGACGAGTCGCAAAGAAAGCGGAGCGCCATAACCCGCCCCGTGGGCAGTTCTTGGAGATCGATGGCGTCCGGTTGCACTACGTGGAACGCGGCAATGGGCGTCCGCTTGTGCTCCTGCACGGCAACGGCAGCATGATCCAGGATTTCGAATCAAGCGGCCTGATCGAGCTCGCGGCCAACAGGTTTCGGGTGATCGTATTTGACCGCCCTGGATTTGGACACAGCTCGCGACCAAGAAACGTGATCTGGACCCCGGAAGCACAGGCAGATCTGTTCAGAAAAGCGCTTGATCGGCTGAGCGTCCAGCGTGCGATCGTGCTTGGACACTCATGGGGTGCGGCGGTTGCTCTTGCGCTGGCGACAAGACATCCATCATTTGTCGAAGCCTTGGTGCTGGCGTCGGGTTACTATTTTCCAACGGTCCGTGTTGACGCGGCGGCATCTTCGATGTCTGCGACACCTTGGATCGGCGATGCCGTCAGTCACACCATCTCGCCGATCTCGGGCCGCCTCCTATGGCCTTCCATGTTGCGCAAGATGTTCGGCCCGTCGCCAGTCCCAGACAAGTTCGCCGGCTTCCCCAAGGAGTTGGTGTTGCGACCCTCGCAGATGCGCGCCAGCGCGGCGGAGGCGACGTTGATGATACCCGCCGCATTCAAGTCGGCGAAGACCTACGACCACCTCAAGATGCCCACCATCATCATTGCCGGCGATGAGGATCGTCTCATCGATATCAACAAGCAATCGGTTAGGCTGCACGGTGAAGTCACTCATAGCAAGTTGCACCGTATCGCCGGTGCAGGGCACATGATCCAGCAGTCTGCCACGGTGCAGTTGATGGCGGCCATCGACGAGGCTGCTGCAGAGACAGACATCGGCGGAAACGCGCCACGCAGGTTTGCCAGAGCCTAGGAAAGCTCCCACAGGGAACGTGTGCTTTCTTGTCTCCAATTGGCGAACAGGCCCGCTGTGACCGAACCGTGAAGCCGGGCCGATTAGCTTATGTGACTAGAGGCCTGAAGCGGCATCGCCTTCCCGGCCGTTTGAAGCTGCCTCAGTTGGTCGGGGTGACAAGCCCAATATCGCGATGGAGAAAGCGTCGTGGTCTCACTGTCAAAGTTGCCGCAGGAACTCCCCTCGTCGCCAGGGCCGAATGTCGGCGTGCCGCAACCTGCTGCCTCGCCACCGCAGGCGGCCGACGATACCGGCATGCCGCTGCCGTCCAGTCCGCAGACGTTCTTTCTCGGTAGTCTGTTAACACTAGCCGTGCTGACAGCCGTCCATGTGGCAAGCTCAATCATACTGCCCGTGGTGCTCGCCTTCGTGTTGCAGCTCATTCTGCAACCCGCCGTCCGTCTGCTCGAGCGTATCGGTCTTCCCCGTGCCATCGGAGCGCTCTTGGCGATCTTGATGGTCATGGGAGCCCTCGTGGGTTTTGTGGCAGCCTTGTCGCTACCTGCCGCGACTTGGGCGGAGAAATTGCCAGAGGGCTTGCCTCGCCTCGAAACTCACCTGGTCGTTCTGAAGCGCCCGATCGAAGCGCTGCAGAAAGTCATCCAGCAGGCCGAGCACGTCGCTGACGCTCCCGAGAAGAAGGGCGCCACCGTTGCGGTCCGTAACGATCTCGGCCTTACCGGCGCGCTATTCGCTGGAACGCGGGCTGTTATCGATGGCCTGTTTACGACCGTTCTGGTGCTCTATTTTCTTCTGGTTGCCGGAGACATTTTTCTGCGACGCATCGTCGAGGTCTTGCCGAACTTCGGCGACAAGAGGCAGGCGGTGGACATCTCTCAGCAGATCGAAGCGGACATATCTGCCTATCTTCTTACAATCACCGCCATGAATGCTGCAGTGGGAATTGCAACGGCCGTTGCGATGTATTTCTGCGGACTTGGAGACCCCTTGCTGTGGGGAGCCGCGGCCTTCCTGCTCAACTACGTTCCAATTCTAGGACCGCTGTTCGGGACCGTCATCTTCCTCCTGGCCGGCATGTTGAGCTTCGATAGCTTGTGGTGGGCGCTGCTGCCTCCGGCCCTCTACTTCGGCATCCACCTCGCCGAAGGCGAAACCCTGACTCCCATGCTGCTTGCCCGGCGCTTCACCCTGAACCCGGTGCTAGTCATCCTCTCGCTGGTGTTCTGGTTCTGGATGTGGGGGGTGCCCGGAGCGATCCTGGCCGTTCCGATGCTGGCCATCCTCAAGATCGTTAGCGATCGCGTGCGTCCGCTCAAAGCTTTGGGGCACGTCCTTGAAGGCTAGTCCGGTGTCGCTCCCGGAGAAGATTGAGGACCGCGTCGCCGGAAGACGGCCCTTGCAGTTTGCGCTTACGCAGCGGCATCCTGAAACGCGTCTCCGCGTGCCTCGATGCGACGGTCAGAGCGTCTCAATGAGCCTTTGCAACCTGAGAGGCGACTTGCGCAGCCGTAATTTCGCTGGCGTACGCGTTGAACAAGCTCTCAGCTACTCTTGCTGCTGTGAAACGAAAACGTGCTGCATAACAGATGACGTTTAATAACTTATAAGTTGCATTAGAGGAACAAATTCTAATGATGGTTGTTGTCTGCATGTTCCCTTGAGTGAGGGAGCGACAGGAGCATTAATGCTAAAATTTGTGAGGGCTGTAGTCCTCTCTGCAATACTGGCCACCATCGTCCTGGCGTTGCCGGGGTCCGCCCTTAGGGTGGAAGCGCGTGAAACTGCCGCGTTGGCCAAAGGGGACAGGCTCCGGGCAACAATGTGCTCAACTCAGGTCTGGCCAAACTTTACCTCGCCTTGCTTGCGCAGCCAAGGCCGGTCCGCCAGTGCTGCAGGTCCGCCTCGTATCCAGCGGCCGCTGAAACTTGTCGAGCTACTCCCGACCAATCAAAGCTCACGCGGCGCGGATGCGGGTGCGGCGACACCGCGGCCGGATCTGCTTTCCATTTTGGAGAAACCGATGACCATAGACCCGACCCAAGTCCCCAACGTTCTGGTTGTCGAAGACGAGATGATTTTGCGTATGCGCGCGGTGGACATCGTCGAGGATGCCGGTTTTCACCCCGTTGAGGCTGTCAATGCCGATGAGGCTATTTCCATCCTGGAAACTCGCTCCGACATATCTTTGCTGCTCACTGACATTCAGATGCCCGGAAGCATAGACGGCTTGAAGCTGGCGCATGCAGTGCATGAGCGATGGCCGACCATCAAGATCATTCTCGTCTCGGGTGAGGTGAAACCATCGGGTACGGATACGCCGGAAGACAGCAGGTTTTTTGGCAAGCCTCTCCACGTGGAACAGTTGATCGCGGAACTTCAGGGAATGGTGGGGTTTGGCGCATTGAAGATTGTTCCAACGACAAGCGCGGTGCCAGATGCCGCGTCGGCGATGTCCGCCGAAAACGAGAGCCTTCGTCTGTTGCTCGACCAAGCCGCGGTGGACGCCAAGGCATTGCTGGAGCAAGCCGGGGTCGAGGCAAAGGAGCGCGAGGCGGCCGATAAGTTGCAGAAGCTGATTATTGGCGAACTCCATCATCGCATCAAGAATTCACTGGCAACCGTAAGCGCAATTGCGTCCCAGAGCTTTCGGACGGCGACCAGCGTCGAGCAGGGACAAAAGGCAATGGAGAGCCGGTTGACCGCGCTGGGGCGTGCCCACGATCTGCTGATGCAGGTAAGCTGGTCAAGTGCCAGTCTAACCCATACTTTCAGCAGCGCCACCGAGCCATATGACGGCCATGGTGCCAGACGATTCCACTTCAATGGGCCGGACATCAAAATAGCTGCCGGCGCCGTCATCGCGCTGGCAATGACCTTCAACGAATTGTGCACGAATACCATCAAGTTTGGTGCGCTGTCGGTGCCGGAGGGGCATGTCGAAGTGGCGTGGACCGTAGACGTGCAGAACGGACGGTTAAAACTTGTATGGACCGAACGAGGTGGGCCGATAGTCCAGCCTCCGACACGCCGAAGCTTCGGGACCCGCATGATGGAGTCTCTCGGCCAGCAGCTGAATGGCCGAGTGCAGCTCGCTTACGAGCCATCCGGATTTACCTATGCGTTGGATGTGCCGCTCAGTTCAGTTAGCCCCCCCGTGTGAGATCTCGTCTTCTTCACCGGTCTGTTCATTCTTAATACGCGGCGCATCTCGCCGCCCCAGTAGGGCTCGTTGCGCCGTCATCGAGCCCAGCAAAACCAAAGGTTAAGCTGCATGTCCGACGAACCAAAAATCAACGAACGGCACCAGGCCGACAACTTGGAACACCGCATACGGGAGCGAGCACATCATCTCTGGGAGCTGGAGGGGCGACAGGAAGGGAGAGCAGACGAATACTGGCACCGTGCGATCGAGCAACTTCAGTCAGACGCGCAGGCGGCCTATCCGCCGTCGCACTCGCGTGGCCATCGGGCCTGAGCGCACGGCCTCCATCTTGGCGGACATCTCGTCGATGCAGACCTCCAAGCGGCCTGCCGTTTGTAGAGCTTCAGGTGGACGAAAATTTTGCGGACTCCTAGGCCTCTTTTTTGGAAGATACTTATGATCACCTCTAAGACCATCGCTATAGCCGCTGCCATCGGACTAATTGGTATCTCGGCAGCTCAGGCAGAATGCGAAATTGCCGACGCGAAATTAGAAGAAGCGGTCCAACAAAACCCGCGTTTTCGCGGTCCTGCCAACAGCCAGTACGTGCGGGATCTTCGCAGTCTCCGAGATGCCGCGATGACGCTTCGGTCTTATGGGCGTCATGAGGATTGTGAGCGACTCCTCGCCAATATCCGCGAACTGATCGCAGGCCCTCCGATGGGATCGCTGGGCGACAACGACGAAGAAGAGGCAGACAAGCAAATCGCCGCCAGCGAGCCGAAGATGAAGCGCGGGGCTGTCCTCGGCAATCGCAGCAAAAAAGACGCGAAACCACTCTTAAGGATCGATGAACTTGCCCCCGGCCTGAGGACTGATGAGATGATCGGCGCGGAAGTCCGCAGTTCGGACGACAAAATCGTCGGCGAAGTCAGGAACATCGTGTTCGGGACGAAAGACGGACGTAATTACGCGGTGGTGGCCTCGGGAGGATTTTTCACGGCCGGAAAGGACAGTATCGTCGTTCCAATCCGGTCTATCATGGTTTCGCAAGACCGTGCGAGCTTCTATCTCCCGGTCACCAAAGAGGTCATGAAAACCGTGCCCCTCATGCCAGATCAGGACTACAAGTGGTTATCCGACCAAAAGTGGCGCACCGAAAACGACGCCTTGTTCAAAACGCGCTAGAAGTTTTCTTCTAGTCTAGAGCATTGCGGATCCCGACCTCAAGCCCATCCGCCTCGCTCCCGGTAAATTCACCCGTTTCGATCTACGCACTCGATCGGTGCTCCAAGAAGCGGTGCAGCGGAGACGCTTCTAAGCCACAGTCACCGCGCTCAATGGGTTGGCAACGCTTAGCCGAGATTGGAATAGCAAATGAATGCCGAGGAACTAGCTCACAAATTTCGAGGCAAGATCGCTGCCGCACTGGCCGAAAAGCAACGACAAAGCGGCATTGCTGCCGACAACGCCGACAAGAGGGAAGCCGATGTTGAGTATTGCAAACTCGCCCTGGAGCGGGAAGTTATTCCGTTTCTTTCGGAGTTGAAGCGTCACCTGGGCGATGCTCAGTTCTCCTTTGCGTCTCAGATCGAGATGAATGACCACAGGCCAGTCGGGGTGTCCTTCACCATCGGCAACGGCGCGCCGACCAGCATCACGACCGCCTACGGAAACATCGTCGTGACTCGAATCGGAGATAGCCGGACTGCCAAGGGCGTTCCCTACGTTTACGCGCCCGACGTGGAACCGTATATCTCCAATTCGGGAGATCTCACGCGCGAAAAAATTGCCAAGTTGATCGAGATGGTGATTGGAGACTAGCGCATTGAATCGGCAGTACAGCCGTGATCACGGCAGTTGCACCATCACACGAACAGCCAGGCGATCAGGGTTGGAGGAATTGGGCGGCGGCTCACTGACTGCACCCATTCGGGGTGTTGGGAGGTACTCGACATCTTGGTCTCCAAGAAGTCGACCCATCGCTCGGCCACTACGGCGAACCGCAGGCATGCGTTTGGAACGTCGTCAGCTTCAGCACACCATCCAAAACGGGCTCCCGAATACACTGCCACACTCTTCCGGCAGCCATCTCGAGTTCATGCCGCCTGCCGGGTTCGTTCTTCCTCCTCGCCTGAATGTTTGGCTCCAATCGGCTATCGCGGCAACTCTGCTCTGGTTAAGGTAACTGTCCACACGACCTAAAGGTCGATGTGCTGACGGTGGACGCTTTCACGCCAGCAGCATGTAGTCGGCTAAGCTCCTCGCTAGGAGAGGCGCGTCCTTATTTGGAAATGCCTGCTAAGCAATTGATATTACTAGAGGCGAATTGGCCCGTTTCTTCCAAATGCGACTTGAACTCATTAGATAATCGAACGGATTTTGATTCCGCCATTCTGGCGTTCGCTCAAGCCAGACGTTGGTGCGGAGTTCCCTGGACTTAGCGCTCCACTCGGCTGTTCATTTGGAAGCTAGGATTTGGAAAGGGGCCGCGTTGCCGGCTGCCAGGAGCTAGCCCGCATCCAACTATCTCAGATCTCCCGCAAGCCCCGTTCTCGTCTAGGACGCCGCAACGAATTCGCGACGAATTGTGTGAAATGACCGTGAACAGAATGCGACCGATCCAGCCCCATACCAAGAAAGATCAATAACTTAGAAGATATCCACTGCGTTCGGGACGCAGGGGGCGGAGGTTTAAATCCGCTCGCTCCGCCCATTTTATTCAATGTCCAGCGACATGCGATCTTCACCTTGGCATCTGCGTCTGCCCTGAAACCATGACCACGAGGCAAGCGGGCAAGCGCGGCCTGATCAGGCCTTCGCGTCCAACGCATCGACGGTCGCGAGCTTAAACTTTAGCGTCGAACTTCGTGCCAGCGGACTTGTTGGAAGTTGATAGAGCCAGCTGCGAGAACGCGTTCCAGTCCGATCGCGCGAGGCGATAGCCCGTTTCATGGTCTTGGCGAAAGGTCGTCGCGGCAGGCATTGAGCATGATCAGTCGAAGCTGCCTTGTAGGCGCGACGGCGAACAGCCATGCTCAAGCCCCACCGTCTCGTCGAGAACGTCACAGCCGGTCTCTAGGATCGCATCGGTAGGGATCAGCGACCAGCATCCGGATTAGCTGTCTTCTTTTGTCATTCGGCCGATGAGTCCTAGCCTGCATTCGCCTTTAACCCCGCCGCCTGGATGCCCGCGACCGCGCAGGCCTCGTCATTGTCGGAGGTGTCGCCGGAGACACCGACGGCGCCGAGAAGCGTCGTGCCGTCCATAATCAGCACGCCGCCGGGGACCGGCACCAATGCGCCCTTGGCGATCGTGTTCACCGCGTCGATGAAAAAGGCCTGCTCCTGCGCGCGCTGGAACAGCGCGCGTGAGCCCATGCCCATCGCCAGCGCGCCATAGGCCTTGCCGTGCGCGATCTCGCCGCGCATCAGGCTGGTGCCGTCCTGCGCGGCGGCGAGCTTGAGCACGCCGCGCGCGTCCAGGATGGTGACGACCAGCGGCTTCAGCTTGAGCTCGCCGGCCTTCGCGAAGGCGGCGTCGAGAATTTTGCGGGCGGTGTCGAGGGTGAGGTCAGCCATGGCTGGTTTCCTTTGTAGCTGGAGAACTGGAATTGGGTCCGGCGCGATCGAAGCTCATGGCCAGCACCCGCGCGACGTGAAGGGCCTCGCGCTGGGTGCCGTCGTGGATCTGGTGGCGGCAGGAGGTGCCGTCGGCGACGACCAGCGTAGTCTGGTCCGCGCGCCGCACGGCCGGCAGCAGTGACAGCTCGGCCATCTCGATCGAGGCATCGTAAGTGTCGGCACCGTAGCCGAACGCGCCGGCCATGCCGCAGCAGCTCGATTCGATGGTCTCGACCTCAAGGCCGGGGACGAGGCGCAGCACCTGCTCGACCGGCTTGAAGGCGCCGAAGGATTTTTGGTGGCAATGGCCGTGCACAATGGCTTTGTCGGCCAGGTTACCGAGCGGCAGTTGCAGCCGCCCGGCCTCGGCCTCGCGCACCAGAAATTCCTCGAAGGTCAGCGCGTGGGCACCGACCGCCTTGGCGTCGTTGTCCTTGCGTAGCGAGGCGAGCTCATCGCGGAGCGTCAAGAGGCAGCTCGGCTCTAGACCTATGATCGGCACGCCGCGCGCGGCGAAGGGCGCGAAGGTGGCCACGAGACGATCGAGCTCGGCCTTGGCCTCGTCGACGAGGCCGGCTGACAGGAACGTGCGGCCGCAGCACGGCGCGCGACTGCCGCTCGACGGCTTCGGCAGATGCACGCGATAGCCGCCGGCCGCGAGTACGCGCAGCGCTGCGTCGAGATTTTCGCGCTCATAGATGCGGTTGAACGTATCGGCGAACAGAACCACTTCGCGGCCGCTCTCCGATCCCACGCTGTCAGCCGGCGGCACGAACACATCCTTGCGGAAGGCGGGCAGGGCACGGCGCGCGCTGATGCCGGCAAAGCGCTCGAACAGCTTTCGCAAGAGCGGGCTGCTGTTGCGCAAATTCGCCAGCGGCAAGAAACGCGATGCAAGGTCGGCATACCGCGGGAGGTAGCCGACCAAGCGGTCGCGCAACGTGAGGCCATGGGACTCTGCGCGCGCGGCCAGCACTTCGATCTTCATCTTGGCCATGTCAACGCCGGTCGGACATTCGTGGCGGCAGGCCTTGCAGGAGACGCAGAGTTTTAGCGTTTCCATCATCTCGTCGGAGGAGAGCGCATTGGGGCCGAGCTGGCCGGAGATCGCCAGCCGCAACGTATTGGCGCGGCCGCGCGTGACGTCCTTCTCGTTGCGTGTCGCGCGGTAGGACGGACACATCACGCCGCCCTCGAGCTTGCGGCAGGCGCCGTTGTTGTTGCACATCTCGACCGCGCCCTGGAAACCGCCGCCGGCCCCGGGATAGGCGGACCAGTCGAGCCTGGTCTTCAGCTCGCCCACCCGGTAATCGGGCGGGTAGCGGAACAGCGAGCGGTCGTCCATCCTGGGCGCATCGACGATCTTGCCGGGATTGAGAACGCCGTCGGGATCGAAGCGCTGCTTCACGTCCTTGAAGTCGGCGACGAGGCGTTCACCGAACATGGTCTCGTGGAATTCGGAGCGCACCAGGCCGTCGCCATGCTCGCCGGAATGCGAGCCCTTGTATTCGCGCACCAGCGCAAACGCCTCTTCGGCGATGGCGCGCATCGCCTTGACGTCCTTCTCCAACTTGAGATTCAGCACGGGCCGCACATGCAGGCAGCCTTCGGATGCATGCGCATACATGGTGCCGCTGGTGCCATGCTTGGCAAACACCTCGTTCAGCCGTGCGGTGTAGTCGGCGAGGTGTGGCAGCGGCACGGCGCAGTCCTCGACGAAGGAGACCGGCTTGCCCTCCTGCTTCATCGACATCATGACGTTGAGGCCGGCGGCGCGGAAATCGGCGATGCCGCTCTGGAGTGCCGGCTCCGTGATCTCGACCACTCCGCCCCATTTGCGCTTGTCGTTGTTCCAGCCGAAGCCGAGATCGGCCATGAGCTCACCGAGCTGCTTGAGGCGGATGAGGTTATCCAACTGGTCTTCCTCGGCGAACTCGACCACCAGCACGGCATCCGGATCGCCCTTGATGGCTGCGGAGATGACGGGTGCGAACATCGCGATGTCGCGGCCGAGCGCGATCATGGTGCGGTCGACCAGTTCGACCGCGATCGGCTTGAGCTTGACGAGATGCTGGGCCGCATTCATCGCCTCGTAGAAACTGCCGAAATGGCAGACGCCAAGCGCCTTGTTGCGGATCACCGGCCACAGCTTCAGCTCGACCTTGGTGGTGAAGGCCAGCGTGCCCTCGGAGCCAACCAACAGATGCGCCATGTTGTTGGGTGCATTGCGCGGCACCAGCGCATCGAGATTGTAGCCGCCGACGCGGCGCTGCACCTTGGGAAAGCGTGCGGCGATCTCCTCGGCCTCGCGGGCGCCGAGATCAAGCATGTCGCGGAACAGGGCCCGTGTGCTGTCGCCGGCCTCGACATCGGAGAGATCGCGCGAGACCTCGCCGAAACGGCTCAGCGTGCCGTCGGCAAGGGCGGCCTCCATCGACAGCGTGTTGTCGCGCATGGTGCCGTAGCGCAAGCTTCGGCCGCCGCACGAATTGTTGCCGGCCATGCCGCCGATGGTGGCGCGCGAGGCTGTGGAGACGTCCACCGGAAACCACAGGCCATGCTTTCTAAGCTGGCGGTTGAGATCGTCCAGCACGATGCCGGGTTCGACCACGCAGGTGCGACCCTCGACGTCGAGCGACAGGATCCGGTTCAGATGCTTGGAGAGGTCGACCACGAGCCCATCATTGACGGTTTGGCCGCATTGCGAGGTGCCGCCGCCGCGCGGGGTGACCTTGTGTCCCTCTTCCCGGGCAATGGCCAGCGACAGCAAGGCCTCGTCCATGGTCTTGGGCACGACCACGCCGGCGGGCATGATCTGGTAGAACGAAGCATCGGTCGCGTAGCGGCCGCGGCTGAAACCGTCGAAGAGGACGTCGCCGGTCATTTCCGCGCGCAGGCGCCGTTCGAGCGAGGAAGCGTTTGTCATCCCTGATCCCGGACCGATCCAGCGAGGTGGCCCAGCCTTGCTGAGTTATTCACTATGTTTCGTGTTCGATTATATTGTGAATTCAAAATGAGCAACCCGGCCGTCTTCAGGACGAGACCGGCGCGTCCTCTCGGGGCTCGGTCAGGTGCTCGATCGCGGCCGCCCGCTTGTTGCGCAGGTGCTGGAACAGGATGTCGCTGAGCTCGCTCGCGGCCCGGCGGCGCAGCGCATCGAGAATGGCCTCGTGCTCGCGCATGGCCTCCGCCCAGCGCTGCCGCTTGCGGGCGAAATTGGCGGAGTAGCGGACGCGCCGGATCCGGCCGGCGAAGTTGGCGTAAGCCGCCTTCAGCGTCTCGTTGCGCGCGGCCGCGACGATGCTCTCATGGATGCGCTGGTTGGCCCGGAAATAGCCGTGCATGTCACGATGCAGATAGCTTCCGTACATCTCGTAATGCAGCTGCTCGATCGCGGTGATCTCCGCGTCGGTAATGGCTTCGCAGGCGAGGCGCCCGGCGAGGCTCTCCAGTCCTGCCATCACGTCGAACAGCTCCTCGAGGTCGCGCTGGCTGAGCTGGCGCACCCGCGCGCCGCGGTTGGGCAAAAGTTCGATCAGCCCCTCGGCGGCGAGCACTTTCAAGGCTTCGCGCAGGGGCGTGCGGGAGATTCCGAGCATCTCGCAAAGCTGCCGCTCGGGAACGCGCCCGCCTTCCGGAATGTTGCCCTCGACCACGTAATCGCGCAGCCGCAACAGGATCTCGCCATGAAGCGAGGCCTCCTGGCGATCGCCGCCATTTAGGCTGGGCGGGGCAATCGGAACCCCGGTGTCGGGAATCGTGGATTTCATTTGTAGCACAGTAATTTGCCTGTTTGGTCGCGTCGACGGACACAATAGAATACCAAAATTCGATTGAAAGGACAAAAAATGAATGCAAAATAGGCCGATGGGGCCGGTGATAGTCATACCGACCGGGAGGTTTCCATGCATCAGGGACGCCATTTCCTCCAGATTCCAGGCCCGAGCCCGGTCCCCGAGCGCGTGCTGCGCGCCATGGATATGCCGGTCATCGACCACCGCAGCGCTGAATTCGCCGAGCTCGGCCGGGCCGTGCTGGAAGGCAGCCAGAAGATTTTCCAGACCAAAGCTCCCGTCGTGATCTTCCCCTCGTCGGGGACCGGCGCCTGGGAGGCCGCGATCGTCAACACGCTGTCGCCGGGCGACAAGGTGCTGATGGTCGAGACCGGCCATTTTGCCACACTGTGGCGGCAGATGGCCGGACGCTTCGGCATCGAGGTTGATTTCGTTCCGGGGGACTGGCGCCGCGGCGCCGATCCGGCCGTGATCGAGGCCAGGCTCACGGATGACACCGCGCATGCGATCAAGGCCGTCATGGTCGTGCACAACGAGACATCGACCGGTGCGACCAGCCGCATCGCCGAGATCCGCGCCGCGATCGATCGCGCCTCGCATCCGGCGCTCTTGATGGTCGACACCATCTCTTCGCTCGGCTCGGTCGACTACCGCCACGACGAGTGGAAGGTCGATGTCAGCGTCAGCTGCTCGCAGAAGGGGTTTATGCTGCCGCCCGGTCTCGGCTTCAACGCGATCTCGGACAAGGCCCGTGCCGCATCGAAGACCAACAGGATGCCGCGCTCCTATTTCGACTGGGAGGAGATGCTCAAGCCCAATGCAAAAGGCTTCTTCCCCTACACGCCCGCGACCAATCTGCTCTACGGCCTGCGCGAGGCGATCGCGATGCTGCTGGAAGAGGGCCTCGACAACGTCTTTGCGAGGCATCAGCGGTTGGCCGCCGCGACCCGTGCTGCCGTCAATCATTGGGGCCTTGAGATCCTCTGCCAGGAGCCCTCAGAATTCTCGCCGGTGCTGACCGCGGTGCTGATGCCGCCGGGCCATGATGCCGACCAGTTCCGGAAAGTGGTGCTCGACAATTACAACATGTCGCTGGGCTCCGGCCTGTCGAAGGTCGCCGGAAAGGTTTTCCGCATCGGCCATCTCGGCGAATGCAACGCCCTGACGCTGCTCGGCGCGCTCACCGGCGTCGAGATGGGCTTGTCGGTTGCGGGCGTGCCGCATCGCTCCGGCGGCGTCGATGTCGCGATGAAGCTCTTGGAGCAGCGCCCGCAGGGCAATGCATCGCCGCATCTGAAGGTCGTCGGCACGTAAGGTGGTCGCGGTGAAAGGGGATGGTATCCGAGGGCAGGTCGGCCCGTTATGCACGGACGGACCCTCTTGGAGGAGGGGACAAGCCGGTCAAATGGTGCTATTCGGCGCCCACCAAACCAAGGCTAGACCCGGAAGGACGCCGATGACCGTGCATACTGGAAGGCATTTCTTACAGATTCCAGGACCGACCAATGTGCCCGACCGGGTGCTGCGCGCGATGGACATGCCGACCCTGGACCATCGCGGTCCGGAGTTCGCCGAGCTCGGTTTTGCGGTCCTCGCCTCGATGCAGCGGGTGTTTCGCACCCAGCAACCCGTGATCATCTTCCCCTCGTCCGGCACCGGCGCCTGGGAAGCGGCGATGGTCAACGTGTTCGCGCCCGGCGACAAGGTTTTGATGTGCGAGACCGGCCAGTTCGCCGTGCTGTGGCGCGGCATCGCCGACAAGTTCAAGCTCGACGTCGACTTCATTCCGAGCGACTGGCGTCATGGCGCCGATCTCGCCGAGATCGAGAAGCGTCTTGCCGCCGACAAGCAGCACGCGATCAAGGCGGTCTGTGTCGTGCACAACGAGACCTCGACCGGCTGCGTGACGCCGCCGCTCGACGTGCGCAAGATTCTGGACCGCACAAAGCATCCGGCGCTGCTGATGGTCGACACTATCTCCGGCCTCGGCTCGATGGAATACGAGCACGATGCCTGGGGCATCGACGTCTCCGTCGCCGGCTCGCAGAAGGGTCTGATGCTGCCGCCGGGGCTCGGCTTCAACGCCGTCTCGGAGAAAGCGCTCGCGGTGGCGAAAGCCAACCCCGGCATGCGCTCCTACTGGGACTGGCAGGAGGTCATCAGCTTCAACAAGCTCGGCACCTTCCCCTATACGCCCGCAACCAACCTGCTCTACGGCCTGCGCGAGGCGGTCAAGATGCTGGAAGAGGAGGGGCTGGAGAACGTCTGGAGCCGCCACAAGCGACACAGCGCGGCGACACGGGCCGCGGTCAAGGTTTGGGGCCTTGAGACGCAGTGCGCCGACCCTGCCGCGCATTCGCCGGCGCTGACCGGCGTTCGCGTGCCGGAAGGACACGACGCCGACGCCTTCCGCAAGGTGGTGCTGGAGAACTTCGACATGTCGCTCGGCACCGGCCTGAACAAGATCAAGGGGAAGGTGTTCCGCATCGGCCATATCGGCCATTTCAACGATCTGATGCTGATGGGCACGCTCGCCGGCGTCGAGATGGGCCTCGATCTTGCAAAGATCCCGCACCGGAGCGGCGGCGTCCTGGCGGCCATGGACGTCCTGAAGGGACGCGAAATGGTGCCGATGGCAAAGGCCCAGGTGGCCTGATCCATCCAACTTGAAGAAGAAGTGAGCGCGATGAACGCACCAACTGCCAACGAAGACCTGCTCTACTCCGTCCAGGACGGCATCGCGCGGATCACCTTCAACCGCCCGCAGGCGCGCAATGCCATGACCTTCGCCATGTATGACCGCATGGCGGAGATCTGCCAGGAGATCAACGCCGATCGTTCGATCAAGGCCTTGATCCTGACCGGCGCGGGCGACAAGGCGTTTGCCTCCGGCACCGACATCTCGCAGTTCCGCGCCTTCAAGTCCGCGCAGGACGCGCTCGACTACGAGGCCCGTATTGACCGCGTGCTCGGCATTCTCGAGCAGTGCCGCGTGCCCGTGATCGCTGCGATCGCGGGAGCTTGCACCGGCGGCGGCGCCGGCATTGCGGCCTGCTGCGATCTCCGCATCGGCACCGAGACGACGCGGATCGGCTTTCCGATCGCGCGCACGCTCGGCAATTGCCTGTCGATGTCGAACATCAGCCGCGTCGTCGCGCTGGTTGGTCCCGCCCGCACCAAGGATTTGATCTTCAAGGCGCGCCTCGTCGAGGCGGCGGAAGCCCTCGCGCTCGGCCTGCTCAACGAGGTCGTGCCCGACGTCGAGACGTTGCGGCGCCGCGCCGACGAGACCGCAAAGCTCGTCGCCAGCCACGCGCCGCTGACGCTGGAAGCGACCAAGGAAGCGGTGCGCCGTATTCGCCGCACGCTGTCGCGCGAAGAGGGCGAGGACCTGATCCTGAAGGCCTATATGAGCGAGGATTTCCGCGAGGGCATGGACGCCTTCCTCAACAAGCGCACGCCGAACTGGAAGGGCAGGTAAAGTCTCACGAGCTTTCGGCTTGGTCAGTCGAAAGTCATGTGCGCCGAAGAGCTGACCCCCGGTCTCGGTGATCGCGCTCGATCAGTTCGTGCTGTGAGACAACAGCGCAGGTGGTAAGACGGTGAAGAAGTTCGGCGCGGCTGCGATCGCAGGGCGCTGATTGCGAAAGCCCGTTGAGGACGATGAAAGCTGCGCGCTGAATCAGGTCAGTTCAAGCGCGCGCTTGAAGTAGCCGATCGTCTCCTTCAGACCATCCTCGAGCGCGACCTTCGGCTCCCAGTTCAGCGTCGCCTTCGCCTTGGCGAGGTCGGGCTGGCGCTGCCGCGGGTCGTCTTGCGGCAGCGGCTTGAACAACAGCTTGGAACGCGAACCCGTGAGCTTGATGACCTTCTCAGCCAGTTCGCGGATCGTGAACTCAGAGTTGTTACCGAGGTTGATCGGGCCGGTGACGTCTTCCGGTGTCACCATCAGCCGCGTAATGGCCTCGACCAGGTCGTCGACATAGCAGAAGGAGCGGGTCTGCCCGCCGTCGCCGAATACCGTGATCGGCTCGCCCTTGAGGGCCTGGACGATGAAGGACGACACCACGCGTCCGTCGTTGGGCTGCATGCGCGGACCGTAGGTATTGAAGATGCGTGCGACCTTGATCGGGAGGCCGTGCTGGCGCCAATAGTCAAAGAACAGCGTCTCGGCGCAACGCTTGCCCTCATCGTAGCACGACCGGATGCCGATCGGGTTGACGTTGCCCCAATAGTCCTCGGTCTGGGGATGGATCAGCGGATCGCCATAGACCTCGCTGGTGGAGGCCTGGAAGATGCGCGCCTTCAGCCGCTTGGCGAGGCCGAGCATGTTGATGGCGCCGTGCACCGAGGTCTTGGTGGTCTGTACGGGGTCGCGCTGGTAGTGGATCGGCGAGGCCGGACAGGCCAGGTTGAAAATCGCGTCGACCTCGATGTAGAGCGGGAAGGTGACGTCGTGCCTGACCGGCTCGAACAGCGGATTGGCGATCAGATGGGCGATGTTGCGCCGGCTGCCGGTGAAATAATTGTCCGCAGACACCACCTCGGCCCCCGCTTCGAGCAGTCGCTCGCAGAGATGCGATCCGATGAAGCCGGCGCCTCCGGTCACGAGGATGCGACTGTTGTTGTAGCTTTCAAACGGCATGATCGGTTCCAGCAGGGATATCGGGGGCGGGCTCCTCCGGTGAGGCCGGCAGAGTGGTATCGGCTACGGGCCGAAATGCTAGTAAGCTTGCATTCCGGTTATGATCCCTCAAAAGTGAACTGATCCTGAAGGCCTATATGAGCGAGGATTTCCGCGAGGGCATGGACGCCTTCCTCAACACGCAGGCCGGATTGGAAGGGCAGGTAAGGTATCATAAGCTTTCGGCTTCGTCAGTCGAAAGTCATATGCGCTGAATTGCCCGCCTGCTTGAACTCGTCAGCATTAGTCCGCACAATGCGGGAATAGAATTTTCCGCACTACAAACTCAAAAAACATCAGGGGATGAAACTCGTGCGAATTCCAGTGAAGACCATCGGCGCGGCGACGGCGCTGTTGTTGAGCACGCCGGCCTTTGCCGGCTGGGAACCGGCAAAGCCCGTCGAGATCGTGGTGGCGGCGGGCGCGGGTGGCGCCTCCGACCAGATGGCGCGGATGATGCAGGCCGCAATCCAGAAGAACAATCTGATGAAGCAGCCGATAGTCGTCTCGCTCAAGGGCGGCGCATCGGGCGCGGAAGCGCTGATGTACATGAAGTCCAGCGAGGGCGATCCGAACAAGGTGCTGATCGCCTACTCGCTGATCTACATGCTGCCGCTGTCGGCGAAGATCCCCTTCAACTGGCGCGAGCTGACCCCGGTCTCGGTGATCGCGCTCGACCAATTCGTGCTGTGGGATAACAGCGTAGGTCCCAAGACGGTGAAGGAGTTCGTGGCAGCCGCGAAAGCGGCTAGCTCGCCGTTCAAGATGGGCGGCACCGGCTCCAAGCGTGAGGATCACGTGCTGACCGTCTTCCTCGAGCAGAAGACCGGCGCGAAATTCTCCTATCTGCCTTACAAGTCCGGCGGCGAGGCGGCGACCCAGTTGGTCGGCAACCACACCGAAGCCAACGTCAACAACCCCTCCGAAAATCTCGAAGTCTGGCGCGCGGGCCAGGTGCGTCCGCTCTGCGTGTTCGACAAGGAGCGCATCGCCTACACCACCAAGGTGACCGAGACGCAGTCCTGGGCCGACATCCCGACCTGCAAGGAGGAGGGCGTCGACGTCCAGTACCTGATGCTGCGCGCGATGTTCCTACCCGGCAAGGTCACGCCGGAGCAGCAGGCGTTCTATGTCGATCTCTTCCACAAGGTGACACAGACCGCCGAGTACAAGGATTATATGGAGAAGCAGGCCCTGAAGCCGATCTTCCTCACCGGCAAGGACATGGTGCAGTTCCTCGAGGAGGACGATGCCATCAACAAGGCGCTGATGACGGAAGCCGGATTCGTCGCGAAGTAGCTGCTTGTCACCTCGCCCCGCTTGCGGGGAGAGGTCGGAATGCATGGAAGATGCGATCCGGGTGAGGGGTACTCTCCGCGAGTCCAACTCTCACTTTCTCCGTGCAGACTCCCTCACCCCGCCCCTCTGCCCGCAAGCCGGGGAGAGGGGGAATTGAACGCACTCCGTCCCTGACAGGTAATGTCCCAAACCGATCTTGAAATCGTCGTCGACGATCCGACCGCGCCTGAGGACGACTCCCCCTCCGTCGTTTCCTCGGGCACGATCGAGATCGTCGTCTGCCTCCTGCTGCTGGCCCTTGCCGTCACGCTCGGCCACGACAATTGGCGTACCGGTGCGTCCTGGGATGCGACCGGGCCCGAGCCCGGCTATTTCCCGTTCTATCTCTGCGTCATCCTCGGCGGCGGCAGCCTCTACGGCCTGATTGTGGCGCTCCTCGCGCGCCGCGCGCGCGAGACCTTCGTTACGCGGGCGCAAGCCCGCCGCGTGATGGCGGTGTTCGTGCCGACGCTGCTGTTCTGCCTATTGACCCAATTCCTCGGCCTCTATGTCGCGAGCTTCCTCCTGATCTCCGGCTTCATGCGCTTCGTCGGCAAGATCGCGCTGTGGAAGTCGCTGCTCACAGCCTTCGTGTTCACGGCGATCATGTTCGTCACCTTCGACATCGCCTTCGACGTCATCATGCCGAAAGGGCCGCTCGAAGCGGCCCTCGGGCGCTAGGGCGGATCGCGATGGAAGCGTTTGGTCTCCTGATTCACGGCTTCGCGGTCCTGCTGACGTGGAAGACACTCATGCTGATGCTGGTCGGGCTGGTGCTCGGCATCTTCGTCGGCGTGCTGCCGGGGCTCGGCGGCCCCAACGGCGTTGCGATCCTGTTGCCGCTCACCTTCACGATGGATCCGACCTCGGCGATCGTGATGCTGTCCTGCATCTATTGGGGCGCGCTGTTCGGCGGCGCGATCACCTCGATCCTGTTCAACATCCCCGGCGAGGCCTGGTCGGTCGCGACCACCTTCGACGGCTATCCGATGGCGCAGCAGGGCAGGGCGGCGGAGGCGCTGACCGCGGCGTTCACGTCCTCCTTCATCGGCTCACTGGTCGCGGTGCTCTTGATCACCTTCCTCGCGCCGATGATCTCGTCCTTTGCGCTGAAGTTCGGCCCGCCCGAGTTCTTTGCGGTGTATCTATTGACCTTCTGCTCCTTCGTCGGCCTCGGGCGCGAAGCCAAGCACAAGACCGTCATCTCGATGTCGCTGGGTCTCCTGCTCGCCGGCGTCGGCATGGATACGGTCTCGGGCAATCTGCGCATGACCTTCGGCTCGGCCGAGCTTTTGCGCGGCATCAACTTCCTGGTCGCGGTCATCGGCCTGTTCGGCATCAGCGAGATCCTGCTGACGATGGAGGAACGGCTGGCGCTGCGCGGGCATGCGGCGAGCATCTCGCTCCGCGTCGTGCTCAGCGTCTGGAAGGACTTGCCCAAATATTGGGTGACGCTGCTGCGCTCGTCCTTCATCGGCTGCTGGCTCGGCATTACCCCCGGCGGCGCGATTGCGGCGTCCTTCATGGGCTACAACCTCGCCAAGCGCTTCGCCAAGAATCCCGAGGGTTTCGGCAAGGGTCGCATCGAGGGCGTGTTCGCGCCTGAAACGGCGGCGCATGCGTCCGGCACCTCGGCGCTGCTGCCGATGCTGGCGCTCGGCATTCCCGGTTCCGGCACCGCCGCGATCCTGCTCGGCGGCCTGATGGTGTGGGGGCTTAATCCGGGGCCGCTGCTGTTCGTCGAGCACAAGGACTTCGTCTGGGGCCTGATCGCCTCGATGTATCTCGGCAACGTCGTCGGCCTCATGCTGGTGCTGACGACGGTGCCGATCTTCGCCTCGATCCTGCGCGTGCCGTTTGCCGCGGTGGCGCCGATGATCGTGGTGTCCTGCGCGATCGGCGCCTATGCGATCCAGAACGCGATGTTCGACATCTGGCTGATGCTCGGCTTCGGCATCGTCGGCTACGTCTTCAAGAAGATCGGCATTCCCCTGGCGCCGTTCACGCTGGCGCTCGTGCTCGGCAACCGCGCCGAGGATGCATTCCGCCTGTCCATGATCGGCTCCGGAGGGACCCTGAAGGTGTTCTGGTCGAACGGGCTTGTCGGCTCGATCACGACGCTGGCAATCGTGCTGCTGTTCTGGCCCGTAATTGACGGCCTGCTCGCCCGCGTTGGTTGGACGCATCGGACCACGGCGACATCGCGCGAAGCATAATCTCTTGGGTAGCGAAGTACTTAAATCGACAGAGCGTCAACAAGATGCAAAGCCCGGCTCGCGCCGGGCTTTGTCGTTTCTGACCTAGCTCACACCACCTTGGCGTCCCTGAGCTTGGCAATCTCGTCGGCGCCGAAGCCGAACTCCTTCAGCACCTCGTCTGTCTGCTCGCCGAATTCCGGCGGCCGCGCCACCATCTTGCTCGGCGTGCGCGACAGCATCACGGGCTGGCCGACCAGACAGATGTGGCGGTCCTCGTCGTTCGGCACGTTCTGCGCGATGCCGAGATGTTTGACCTGCGCGTCCTCGAACATTTGGTCGATGGCATAGATCGGCCCGCAGGGCACGCCGGCTTCATTGAGCTCGCGGACCCAGGTCTCGGTCGACTTCGTCACGGTGCGCTTCTCGATCTCGGCGTTGAGCGCGTCGCGGTTCCTGGAGCGCGCAGGGGCCGTCGCGTAGTCGGGATTGCTGACGAGCTCCGGCGCGCCGATCGCCTGGGCGCAGCGCTCCCAGATCCGCCCGCCCGTGGTCGCGATGTTGATGTAGCCGTCCGAGGTCCTGAACACGCCGGTCGGGATGCTGGTCGGATGATTGTTGCCGGCCTGCTTGGCCACCTCCTTCTCCATCAGCCAGCGCGCGGCCTGGAAGTCGAGCATGAAGATCTGGGCCTGGAGCAGCGAGGTCTGCACCCACTGGCCCTTGCCGGAGACCTCGCGCTCGAGCAGCGCGGTGAGAATGCCCATGGCACAGAACAGGCCCGCCGTGAGGTCGGCCACAGGAATGCCGACCCGCATCGGTCCTCCGCCCGGCGCGCCGGTGATCGACATCAGCCCGCCCATGCCCTGCGCGATCTGATCGAAGCCCGGCCGCTTGTGATAGGGGCCGTCCTGGCCGAACCCGGAAATGCTGCCATAGACGATGCGCGGGTTGATCGCGGCGAGGCTCTCATAGTCGATGCCGAGCTTCTTCTTCACGTCGGGGCGGAAATTCTCGACCAGGACGTCGGCTCTGGCGGCAAGGCGCTTGAACACGGCGAGCCCGCGCTCGTCTTTCAGGTTCAGCGTCATCGCCCGTTTGTTACGGTGCAAATTCTGGAAGTCGGAACCCCGCCTGGGTCCGCCCGGCTGCTCGCCACCGGCATCCTCAGTCAGCGCGTCGATCTTGATGACATTGGCGCCCCAATCCGCGAGCTGCCGCACGCAGGTCGGCCCGGAGCGGACCCGGGTCAGATCGAGCACGGTGAAGCGCGACAGGGCTTCCGAGGCATGCGGAAAGGGCATCGTGAAAGGGCTCCGGGACAGATTGCGGCGTCTACCATAGTGCCGAAAGACCTTGCGACAAGTCTGGGCCGGCGCGGATGCCGCCTGTCGAAATGCCATGGCTGGCGCGGTTTGCTGCGCTGCGTGAAGGGATCAGCGCGACAGGCGCTTCAGTTCGGCGCGCGCCTTCTCGGCCAACGGGTCATCGCCGTGGCGTGCAATGAAGAGCTCAAAAGCTTCACGCGTTCCCTTCCGGCGGGCGGCTTCGTATTCCTCGGCCACCGCAACAGCAGGATCGCGAGCCATTGGCATGGTGGGCGAGCGGCCCGCCTTGCCGCTGTCATCCGCGTTAGCTTTCTCCACCATGACGGGCAGTCCTCCGAAGGGCGTGTGATCGAATCCAGCGTACGCCGCAAGGGCGCCAAACAGGCCGGCCGCGAGGGAACGTCGTTTCATGAAACCCCTGCAAATTACGGGCGCCAGGGAACCGAGGTTCTTGCGCGTGTCCGGTATGAGTACGGGATTTAATGGCTAACAGCGCATTATGGCAGAGGTCCGGGCGGTCTCGCCGCATTTAAACCAAACGCTTAACTCTCTAGCTAGGATAATCTGTTAACGCCTCGAATTGGATGGGGCTTGCTGCTTCGGAGATTCGCTTTGGCAACCGCAGTTTCGGTCACCAAGACCAACAACGCCGATATCGATGGTCTGCTGTCGGGCTACAAATGGTCGGGCACGATCACCTACAGTTTTCCGGATTCGCCCAGCGACTACGCCAGCCCGTACTCCGGCGGCAGCAGTGAGCCGACCACGTCGGGCTTCGCCTCGGCGCCGACCCAGATGCAGGTGGCGATCAATTACGCCATCGGATTGATCAACGGCTATACTAACGCCAACATCCAGTACGCAGGCACGAACGGCGCCGACATCATGATCGCGCAGTCGCCGTCGGCCAACCCGACCTCCTACGCCTACTATCCCGGCAACTATGCCTCCG
Organism: Bradyrhizobium sp. 153; assembly: GCF_023073835.1. Lineage (NCBI taxonomy): Bacteria > Pseudomonadati > Pseudomonadota > Alphaproteobacteria > Hyphomicrobiales > Nitrobacteraceae > Bradyrhizobium > Bradyrhizobium sp. 153. The sequence goes on from NZ_JADPKH010000085.1 coordinate 67,651, forward strand.
GCGGCGACATCTGGTTCGGGACTCAATACAATTACTCGCTGGCCAAGCTCGGTAATTATTACTTCGCTACCGCGCTGCACGAGCTCGGCCATGCCGTCGGCCTTAAGCACAGCCAGGAAACCGGTGGCCCGGCCAACGTCGCGGTGCCGACTGCGCACGACGACAGCGAATACACCGTCATGAGCTATCGCAGTTATGTCGGCGCTTCGACCACATCCGGCTACACCAACGAAGCGTACGGATATCCGCAGACCTACATGGCCAACGATATCCTCGCGCTGCAGACGATGTACGGGGCGAACTTCACCACCCAGAGCGGCAGCACCGTCTATACCTGGAATCCGACCACGGGACAGGAATTCATCAACGGCGTCGGGCAGCCCGCGCCGGGCGGCGGCGTTGGCGGCTCGGCCAACCGGATCTACGAAACCATCTGGGACGGCGGCGGCGTCGATACCTATGATCTGTCGAACTACACGACGAACCTGAGCATTAACCTCAACCCCGGTGCATCGTCGGTGTTCTCCACCACGCAGCTGGCCTATCTCGGCGACGGCCACTACGCCTCGGGCAACGTCTACAACGCCTATCTCTACAGCGGCGACGCACGCTCCTACATCGACAACGCGATCGGCGGATCCGGCAACGACAGCATCGTCGGCAACGCGATCGCCAACACGCTGAACGGCGGCTCTGGCAACGACACCATCACCGGCAGCGGCGGCAACGACACTATCCTCGGTGGCGCCGGCACGGACACGGCCGTGTATTCGGGGCACGAATTCGACTACGCCATATCGTATGATTCGGCGACGCAGACCTTTACGCTCACCGATCAGCGTTCCGGTTCGCCGGAAGGCAGAGACACAGTGCAGGGCGTGGAGAACTTCCAGTTTGCCGATGGATTCGTGGCCAGTTCCGCACTGACAGGCGAAAACGTGTCCACCGCTGTCGTTGGTCAACTCGCAACCGAGTCGCCGGATTTCAATGGCGACGGCAATACTGACCTGCTCCTTTTGAATGAAGGCATCTCGGGCGTAGCGGTGTGGGAGCTCAACGGCACCCAGGTGTTGGCCAACCCGCAGGTCGGCACCATGGCGGCCGGCTTTCATTTCGCCAAGCACGGCGATTTCAACGGTGACGGCAAGACCGACCTGCTCATGCTCAACGACAGCACGCATGATGCTCAGGTCTGGCTCATGAACGGCACGGAGATCAGTGCGACCGGGATGGTCGGCACGATAAGCGCCTTTGCGGGGTGGGGCTATGCGGATGTCGGCGATTTCAACGGCGATGGGAAATCCGATCTGCTGCTTCTCAACAGCGCGAACAACGGGGTTGCGGTCTGGGAGCTCAACGGGACCGGTGTCCTTGCCAACCCGCAGGTTGGCACCATCGCGGCCGGATTTCATTTTGCATCGACCGGTGACTTCAACGGAGACGGCAAGACCGATCTCTTGATGCTCAATGATACGACGCACGCTCTCCAGGTGTGGCTGATGGACGGCACCCAAGTCACCAGCCAGACTACGATTGGCTCCATCAGCGCATTTGCGGGCTGGCGTCTTGCTGGCGTCGGTGACTTCAGTGGGGACGGCAAGTCGGACCTTCTATTGCTCAACGACGTTACGCATAGCGTCGCCGTTTGGCTCATGAACGGCAGCCAGGTGACGGCGAACCCTCAGATCGGTACTATCAGCGCCTCCGCCGGCTGGCGCTTTGCCGATATTGGCGACTTCAACGCGGACGGCAAATCCGACCTGATGCTGCTCAATGACAACACCCACGGCGTAGCTGTTTGGGAGTTGAACGGCACCCAGGTTATGGCCAATCCGCAGGTGGGAGTTGTGGCTTCAGGCAGCAGCTATGTCCGCCTCGAGGACATCAACGGCGACCACAAGTCGGACATCCTTTTCCAGGATAGCACGACGCATGTCCTGACCGCCTGGGAAATGAACGGCACCCAGATCGCGGCGAGCGGGCAAATCGGAGCCGTCAATGCCGCCGGCGGCTGGCATCTCGTCGGCTGAGAGCGCCTACACGAGGCAAGTATTCGGCCGGCGTCTTCCAAGTTGAAGAACATTATCGCATCGGATACAAACCCGGATGCCGATAGCCGAGTGAGCCGATTGTCTGCCAGTCTGCGGTGCGTCGGAATCACGTTGAGCATCCGATGAACCGTTCATGATCTCGCGACAGCACCAATATTGCGTCTGCGAACCAGCTGCTTCCGCGCAGGCGTGCGGGGTCAGGCCTTGAACGACGCGCTGTCTCGGTGGAAAACCACGGCGGACAAGGGGGGGTCGGAAGGGCCAACTCGCCTGCAGCGGCTCGTCCATGGCTGGTCGGCGAATCTGGTGCAGGTCTTGCTTGGTCTCACTCAGCAGCTTCTCCTCATTCCGGCATTCCTGCATGTCTGGACGGCCGATATCCTCGCGGCCTGGCTCACGATCTATGCGGCCGGAAGCCTCATGATCGTGGCCGATGCCGGGCTGCACCTACGCGCAGTGAATCGCTTTCTCGCCTTCAAGAACTGTGCTGATTGCGATGGACGGAGCGCGAGCTTCTATGCCGGCATGTTGCGGGTCTACCTCGCGGTCGTCTTGGTGTTGGGTGTCTTGCTGGTCGGAGCGATGCAGCTCTGGCGACCTTCGGAGATGCTTGGATTTAGCGCGTCGGCTGACTTCGATTCCGCGCTGCTTGTGATGACGCTTGGCATGCTCCTGACCTTGCCTGCCAACCTGGCTTCGGGGCTTTATCGCGTGCGCGGTCGTTACAGCCGGGCAGTCTGGTTGCAGAATGTAGCGCTCTTGTTCGGCCAGTTCGCCCAGGTAGCTGCCGCCATTGTGTTCGGCAACTTGCTCGCGGTGGCGGTCGCGTTTGTCTCCACGCAGATCATTTTCGCGGCCTTCCTCATGGCACTCGATGCACCACGCCTGTTTCCCTTTCTGCGGCGTGACAGCATACAGCGGAGGAGGCGGTCGTTCCGTTGGGGCGTCGGCCAAATCGGCCTCGCACTACCTTTCTCCACCGGCAGCTTCACCGAGCTGGCGCTCGTCAATCTTCCCGTCCTGCTCGTGAGCTCTCTCGTTGTCGATCGTATCGCGGTGGCGCAATGGGGCCTGACGCGGGTGATTGCAAGCTTGCTGCGAGGAATCTGCCAGCAAATGAGCATGCCGCTCGCCGCAGAGCTGGGCCACGATTATGCGATCGGGGACAAGGAGCGATTGCGCCGGCTCTATGCGCGCGGCTCGGGCCTTGTGACGGCGATGGCCAGTGTCATGGTCGGAGGGCTGCTGCCGTTCTGGCAGGATTTCTTCAAACTGTGGACGCACGGCACAATTCCCTATGACGGACCCCTCGCCATCACGCTGTTGCTCGGCTCCGCCGCGATTGCACCCTCGCTGTTCGCGCTTGTGTACGCCTATCACAGCGATCGTGGCGCATTGCTGGCCCGTACCAAGCCGCTGCAGCTCGTCGTTTTCCTGGCCCTGTCATTGGTGTTGATTCCGAGGTTAGGACCGCTCGGAGCCGCTTTGGCGATCGTCGCCAGCGATTTGGCTATTCAGTTCGGTTTGCTCGCGATCGTGATCATCAGGCAGACCTTGCAACACCCGCTGCGGCACGTTGCGTTCCTTGTCGCGACCATGTTCACTATCGTGTCCGTGGGATGGGGCGTTGGCTTGGTCATTGAATCCCAGGCTGGAGGAGGGGGGCTTGCGGGCTTCTTTGCACAATGCGCGCTCTGGCTGGTCGTCGTTGGTGCGATTGCGAGCCCGCTTGCAAGCAGGAAGATACGCGCCAGCCTCGCGTCCGTCATTCCGGAGTGATGGGAACTAGCGCGGCATGAGGCCCAAGCGGTTCTTGAGCCCTCGATATGCCGCGCAACCGTCCTGCGAAGTTTCCTCAGCAAACTACGCGAGCCGCGCTCGACCCCGGCGCGTGCCGCTGACCTGAAGGCTGCGGAGAGCTTGCGACTGCCCTCTCGTTGCGAGAGGAGCAGTAAGCTGCACCAAACAGGATGCAGGTCGGCTCTTTCTGGGCGTGGTGGCCGGATCGACGAAAGCTAATAGGAAGTATCTCTTGCGGCGGCAAGTATGGCGGCGAGGTTGGCTGGACGAATTCCGACAGACGAGATACCGCAATCTCAGCTTAAAATTTGCGTCGCTTCGGCCGAATTCGTCGAGAATTCTGAGTTCTGTGCGTCAAGGTTCAGCAAAATTGATCATGGGGTCCGGTCGAGCCATTCGGGCTGACGTCCTCGTTCGGTTTCGACGCAGGCGTAGCTTCAAGGTGGCCGTGACCCGGCAAGCCGCATGACAACGTGTTCCAGCATTCGGCCGCTACGTTGACCAAGGGGGGAAACTCTGTAAAGGTCGAATCTGTATGTTATTTCAGGAGAAGTCGGGGGTATGAAGGTCACGTTCATCGAGTTCGACCGGCACGGAGATGAGCGTGGAATGTTGGTCGCTCTCGAACAGGGGCGCAACATCCCCTTCACGATTCGCCGTGTGTACTACCTTTTCGAGACCAGGCCCCAGGTCCGCCGCGGCTATCATGCGCACCGGCAGTTGAAGCAGATCATGATTGCGGTCTCGGGAAGCGTAAAGGTCCATTTGGACGATGGGTTTGAAGTGACCGAGGTTACGCTCGACACTCCCTATCGCGGCCTGCTGCTGGAAAGCATGGTCTGGCGCGAGATGTCCGAATTCAGCTCCGATTGCGTTCTGATGGTGCTTGCAGACCAGCTCTATGATCCAGGCGATTATGTTCGTGACTATCAGGAGTTCTGCACGCTCGCCAAACAGGAGAGAAAATGATGAAGTACCTGAGAAGCGTCTGAAATGAGCGTTCCGTTTCTCAGCCTGCAAGAGGCTAACGCGCCATACATGGACGAGCTCAAGGCCGCTGCGTCGCGAGTGATCGAGTCAGGGTGGTATATCCTCGGCGAGGAGCTCAACTCGTTCGAGCGCGAATTCTCGGACTATTGTGGGTCTCGCTTCTGCATCGGCGTCGGGAACGGCCTCGATGCGCTGATCCTGACATTGCGCGCCTACATCGCGCTTGGCAGGATGTCCGAGGGCGACGAGATCATCGTGCCCGCCAATACCTTCATCGCGACCATCCTGGCGATCACGCAGAACCGCCTGAAGCCTGTTCTCGTCGAGCCGGATCCGCGCACCTTCAACATCGATCCGGAGCGCGTTTCGCGAGCGATAGGTCCGAAGACCCGCGCCATCATGGCCGTGCATCTCTACGGACAATTGGCCGCCATGCCGGAGCTGGCTGCGATCGCGCAGGCGCGCGATATCCTGCTCATTGAAGATGCCGCACAGGCCCATGGTGCGATGCGCGGTGGTGTAAAGGCCGGCGCGTTCGGTGACGCGGCGGCTTTCAGCTTCTTCCCGACCAAGAACCTGGGCGCTCTGGGTGACGCCGGCGCGGTCCTGACGAATGATGACGGCTTGGCCGAGCGGCTCCGCGCGCTTCGCAACTATGGTTCGAAAGTCAAATACTACCACGAATGCGAGGGCATAAACTCACGGCTGGACGAGATTCAGGCAGCCATGCTGCGCGTCAAGCTGAAATATATCGATGACGAGATCGCGTCACGCCGGCGAATTGCCACCGCCTATCTGGATGGCATCAAGAATCCAAAAATCCGGCTTCCCTTCATCGCGGGAGCTCCAGCCACCCACGTCTGGCACGTCTTCGTCGTGCAATGCGAGCAGCGCGAGGCGTTGCAGCGTCATCTCGCGTCTCGAGACATCCAGACGCTCATTCACTACCCAGTCGCTCCGCACCTGCAGAAGGCCTATCCAGACCTCCATGATCTGTCGCTTCCCGTCTCGGAGAGGCTTCACCGCGAGGTTCTCAGCTTGCCTCTCGGGCCGACGCTGCGGCCCGAGCAGGTCGTAAAAGTCATAGTCGCATGTTGCGAGTTCTAGGTTCAATTCAGGCGTTACTGGGACGGCACGGGCCTGCCGTCGGTTCGTTTCCGCGCCTGTTCACGTCTGTTTCAATTCCTGCTACGCACGGGAAAGGTGTGCAAGTGTGATGAGTGCCAGTCTGGAGCAAGCGGGGTCGAAGCCGCCGGCGGGGCTTCCGTTGGTGTCGTTCCTGATTCCGGCCTACAACCATGAGCGATTCATCGAGAAATGCCTCGATAGTGTACTGTTCGACAAGTATCCCTCGAAGCAGTTGGTGGTCATTAACGATGGCTCGACGGATCGAACGGCGCAGCTCATCGCCGACTGGATCGCGAGACACAAATCATCGTTGGATATCCGCTATGTCGATCGAGAAAATAAAGGCGTTGCTGCGACATTGAATGAGCTGAGGGCTCTTGCCACCGGCACGTATCTTCGGCTTGGAGCTAGCGATGACTACTACCTGCCCGAGGGCACGTCCCCGCTGGTCAGTTATCTCGAGACCAACCCAAAGAAGCTGGCAGTTGTCGGTGACTCTATTGTTGTCGATGAGGATGAGCGAGTCGTGCACGACAGCGCGATGGTCGGTCTGTTCAACGTAGACAAGAGTCGCTACGGGACTGATGAGGGTATTCGGCGTGAGATCATTTCCCGATGGGCTATTGGAGGTCCCGTTCCGCTACTTCGAGCGCAAGGGCTCGACGTCGCTGAAGGGTGGAATGAAGACTTCCTGATCGACGATTGGGACTTCTTTCTTCGCCTAGCCGCTCTTGGGGCAATAGGTTTCATAGACGTAAAAGTGGGAGCCTACCGGCTTCACGGGACGAATACCAGCAAGACGAGCGACCGGGCAAAGCGCATCGCCAATCTTCGCAATATGGCTGATGCGGTGAATCGCAATGTTATCAAGTTCAACGAGCAATATCGGATATTGCTCAGGGCCCAAGGACGATTAATTGCGGCAAAGATTGCTTACCTAGAAGGTCGCTACATCGATGCTGCCTGGAACGTTCTAGTCTTTGGGGGGCTCAGGGCCGCAAGTTCCAATGCCTTGAGTCGTTTAGGGGCAAACTAGCTTTTCAGAACGCATCCGCCGTTCTGCTTATCACCATGCGCAAACGAGCACGGCAGTCGCTGGTTCATCCATTCTTCAAGTTGCTCTGGATCGTTCAGCTCACTTGGCGCGCGACTCCAACCCCAGTGAGACCGAAGCCATTGCCGTTGTAGAACATGAAAGTTCCATGCTCGTTCTCAATGATGGACGGGAAGCCGGTCATGTCCGAATCCCAACCTGCTTTCGAAGGAGCTAGCTCACCTTCGGCATCGCGTCTAACCCACTGAAGCCCGTCTTCCGACGTCGCGTAGCCAATTCGATAGGTCTGGGTATGCGATCTGACCGAATACCACAGTTCGTAAACGCCTCTGGTCTTGCGAATAAATGGCCGTCCAAAACCAAATTCTGATCCTTCAAGCTTTAATACGATCCTCCCGGTCTGGGGCCAATGTATCCCATCGACCGACTCGGCATACGCCATCGGATACATCGGTGTTTCTTTCCCGGCGTGATCAATCAGGTTGGAACTGGCCGCGTACCACACCTTCCACAGACCACTTTCAGAGTCGTGCATCACGTAAGCGCCTGATCTTACCAGAAACTCTTGGGGCCCACGGTCGAGCACAGGAGTTTCCTGATAGCGAACAAAGCTATTGCCGCCATCAGCGCTAAGCGCGAGTCCAGTAAAGAGCATGTACCGCGCACGGGGGGTCAATTGCCAGCCGGCATAGTACATGCGGAGCTGCGCGCCATCCGATATCACTGAAAGCGGGGTCACACCGTTGTCGTCGAAGGCACCACTGCGCCCGACGTCTAGACAAGGATTTTCGGAAACCGCAAGAACACAGGTCGGGTCGCTGGCCTTAACATCGATCCAGCCCATCCTTCCCACTTGATTCTTGTCGCGAAAAGCGAGGAACACTCGTATGCGGCTGCTGTCGGACTGGTAGGCCGTAGGAACATATGCATGCGAATGCATCCATTCCGACCGTTGATCGACGTTGAAGATAACGCCGAGCTTTTGCCACTTCATGCGGGTATCTCGGTGAGAGACAGGATGGGAGTTGTTGCAATTGCTTCCAACGGAAGCCCGTGCTGTTCGCTTCTAGCGATCCGCGTCCTCCTCTACAAGCCGCCAAACCGCCGAGGCTAGATTTTTCGATTGTTCCGCTCTACCCCCATTATATTGAAACGTGGCATCGGACAGGCCGAAAAGTTGCAGGCTCGGCTTCCGCCATCTACTATCTTTTGGTAAGCGTCATCCGCGCGTCCGCCCGCAGGGGTATTGAGCAAGGCGGCGGCTTTGGAGCCTTTCCAGTCGCGGAACGAACGGGCCCCGATTGGCGCGACGCTTGCTGGATGGTCAGAACGCTAGTAGTGAAATCCACTGGGTTGTGGGCCGCGCAAGCGGCTTCTTATTGGCTAGAGTTTATGGACGGGGATGCGTCTTGAAGGACGATGATCTTGCAAGTTCGCGCAACATCGATTTGGCGGCCGTCGCGCTCGATTATGAGGGCTTCCGGAAACTTGCCTCTAATCCGCATTTATCAGTTCACGAGCGGATTGGATTTCCTGTGCAGTATCGTGAGAATTTTGAGCAGGCGATTTTCCAGGATATTTGCCAGAAACTGCCAAATCTCGAGAGCCGCAATAAAGTTATAGTCGATATCGGACCTGGTTGTGCGAACCTGCCCCGGATGCTTATTGATCTCTGCGAGCGAAATGGGCATCGCCTAATCCTCGTCGATTCCGCCGAGATGCTGAACCAGCTACCTGACCGTCCCCACGTTCGTAAAGTTACTGGCTTCTTCCCTCGAAATGTCGAGGATATTCGACGCGAAGCAGATGGTCCGGTGGATGCAATTCTAAGCTACAGCGTCCTGCAGTACCTCTTCTCGGAAACGAATCCGTTTCACGTGATTGATGTCATGATCTCACTTCTCGCTGATCGCGGTGAGATAATGCTAGGGGACATCCCGAATGCATCCAAACGAAAGCGGTTTTTCACAAGCGTCGCCGGAATCCGTTTCCATCGCGAATTCACCGGGAGAAATGATCTCCCGCCGCTGCCGGCCGGCGTTCCGCTTGGGCTGATCGACGACTCCGTGCTGTCCGGCCTTATTGCGCGCGCGCAAGGCGCAGGCTGCGACGCGTATTTGGTTCCTCAGCCTGCCGATCTCCCAATGGCCAATCGCCGCGACGACCTTCTTGTGAGAAAGCCATGAACGCAAAAACCGAACGTAAGCCGTTGCTCATCATCGGAAACGGTGAAATAGCCTCCATGGCGTACGAATATTTCCTGCATGACTCCCCATACCAACCGGTTGGCTTCGCGATCGGTAAAGATTACATCCGCGGTGATACGTTTGAAGGGCTGCCACTGGTCGACATTGAAGCCGTCAACGAGCGATTTCCGCCCGACCACGTGAGGGCGTTTGTCGCCATCGGCGATGCTCAGCTGAACCGAGTGCGTGCGCGGCATTATGATTTGATGAAAACGAGAGGTTATACGCTTGCGAGCTATGTCAGTTCGCGCGCCTTCGTCTGGCACAACGTAAAGATCGGCGACAATTGTTTCGTGCTTGAAGACAACACGCTCCAAGCCTTCGTTACCGTTGGTAACAACGTTATCTTGTGGAGCGGCAATCACATCGGTCATCGCTCGACCATCGAGGACCACGTATTCGTCACCTCGCACGTCGTCGTATCCGGCTTCTGCAAGCTCGGCGCCTATTCCTATTTCGGCGTTAACGCTGCAATCGGAAACAATGTCGACATAGCTCGCGATAACTACATCGCCATGGCTGCAAGTATTGCGTCTTCGACGGAGCCCAATTTGATATACCAGGGCAATCCTGCCGAACCGCGCAAGGTCTCTGCGACCCGTTTCTGTAGGGTCAAGGGCGAATGATCCAGTTAGTCAACTATGACCCACAATATCGGGAGTCATGGAACGCGCTTAACGCTCAGGCAAAGAACGGTCACTTCTTTTTCGACCGGAACTTTATGGAGTATCATTCGGATCGATTCCATGATGCGTCCTGTCTCTTTCTCTACGAACAGACGCCGATCGCATTGTTGCCAGCAAATTTTTCGGGCGACACGCTCTATTCGCACCAAGGCTTGACGTTCGGCGGTCTTGTGCTCGATCAGCGCGCTACGTCAGTTCGCGTTCTTTCGATGTGGCAGCTGCTGTTGGCCGATCTCCGTGATCGCGGAATCAAGCGGCTTGTCTACAAGCCTCTGCCGCTTATCTATCACCGCTCGCCTGCGCAGGAGGATTTGTACGCGCTGTTTCGGCACGACGCGAAACTGGTGCGTCGCGATGTGACAACCACGATTGACTACGGCGCGCCGGGGCCTCAATCAAAGCGGCGTCAGAGGGGCGTCAAGAAAGCCGCTAAAGCGAAAATTACGTTCGCAGAGAGCAGGGATTGGCAGGCATACTGGACCGTCCTTTCGGAGGCGCTTTCGGTCAAGCATGCTGTAGCGCCGACCCATACCGCTGAAGAGATCGCCTATCTTGCGGAGCGCTTCCCAAACGCGATTCGGCTCTTCACTGCCCAGTCCGGCGACGCGATATTGGCGGGCGTAGTCATGTTTGAAACCGCGAGGGTGGCGCACGCGCAATATATTGCGGCAAGTCCCGAGGGACGTGATGTCGGCGCGCTGGACGGTTTATTTAATGTTCTCATAGAACGCTATCGCAGCTCCAGTCGTTTCTTTGATTTTGGTATTTCAAATGAAGACAACGGTCGTGTGCTGAACGAGGGCTTGGTCACTCAGAAGGAAGAGTTCGGTGGCAGTACGGCGGTGCACGACGTCTACGAGATCGCTCTTCACTCCACGGCAGTTTAGCACGGCGCGGCAGGGAACCGAACGGTGAGCGAGGCGCTACGATATCCATCGTTCTATCTGGCGTTGCCGATCCTGCTGGCGGTGTCCGTGATGGTCGTCAGCTTTGAATTTTCGCTCGCCATGCTTGGAGGCGTGCTGTTCTTCGCGACGGCTGCCGTCGGCATGGTCGTGCTGGACTTCATCCTGGACATTCGTCTGCCGCCGCTGCAGTCGTTTCGGCCTATGGATTTTGCGGGAACGCCTCAGGGGGTGATCGCTGCCGCCCTTTGCTGGCTGGTGGCCGGGTTCTGCGTCGTCGACTTGACCGCTTTCCCGATCCCTCTTATCGTCGATCCCTCCTCGTATGCGACCTTCGAGAACGGCCGCAATCACGTCCGGCACATCTCGAATTTGAGCTGGATTTTGCCGCCGCTCGCATTGCTCTGTTTCAGGGGCAGGGCCGTGCGTATCGCGCTTGTGGCGATCGGCCTAATCTTCCCCATGCTCGTGATCGATCGCAACCGTCTGTTCGCGGCCATCTTCTCGCTGGTGCTGACGTTCGTTCTGCTGCAGAAGAAGTCGGCGCTGCTTTCCTGGAAAATCATCGTGCCTCTCCTGTTCGGAGGGCTAGCTGCTTTTTCATTGTTGGGATCGGTTCGATCGGGATCATTGAGCCAGCTCAGCCTGCCCCTGAGCGGCTTGTTCGAGAGCTCTCCGGAAGGCGTGAAGTGGCTGCTGCTGTATGTGAGCGCCGGCGTCTACAACTTCTCTTCCATCCTGGCAAAGAACTATCACAATGCGAACTTTCTGCTCAGCCAGCTCATTCCTTTCAGTGGCTCGGTAGAGACGCTCGGGACCGACATCCCCTTGGATGCGCCGACGATCAATGTCGGCACGGAGTTCTTCCCATTCCTGATGGCTGCCGGATGGAGCGGCGCGCTCCTCAGCGTGTTCCTGCTTTATTGCATGCTGCTGTGGAGCGTCGTGCTGCTGCGAGGAAGTATCTCCGTCTGGCGCTTCCTGATTTTTCTTCGTATTGCCTACGTGTCCGTCATGTCGCCGTTCGCTCCGCAGGCCTTCACCTGGACGAATTTCGGGTTCGTGGTGCTCTGTTTGATGATCCCGGTTGCCGGGCATTTTCTCCCTGGTGGTGTGCGTGAAGGATTGAAGGAAGCTGATTGATGACGGTTCACGAAGACGCATCGGTGCCCGCGAAAGCTGTCGCTCGCTCGGAGGGCGTCGAACCAAACGACCACCTGCAGTTGTTCCTGCGTCAATGGAGGTGGGCCGTCGCGACCTTCGTGATTGTGGCCGTGATCGCAATTGTGACTCTGAGCCAGATCAGGCCGCAGTGGGAGGCCCAGGCCACGATCCGCATCGGTCAGGTCTATGATGCGTTCGCGGGGTCCACGCGGCTCGTCGAGTCGCTTCAGGAGGTGCAGGAGTGGATGCGCGTGAAGTCGTTCCTGCAGGAGGCCTTCGAGGAAGCCGGCCTCGGTTCGGAGAGCGCGTTGGTCCCGGGGGTAAGAATTGATCCCGTCCCGTCGACGGGCATGATCCGCATCACGGCGCGGGCCCCTGTCGCGGACGAGGCAACGCGTATCGTAACTGCGATCTTTGATCGACTGAAATCCGTGCATGGAGAGCTGACGCGGGCGGCGCGCTCGGAAGCCGAGCTCCTGGCACAGCAATATGCAAATGAGCTTGCGGGCCTGCGCGAAGTGCAATCGAACCTGCAGAAGGCGTATTCGTCCGGGAGCAATTCGGGCGCAGATGACAGATCGACTTTGGAATCGGTTGCATCGGCCGTGGAAAGGAATGCTAAGGAAATAAGGGAGATCGATCACCAGAGATTCCTGCTGCTGCGACGCGACAAATATCAGACGTTTCCGACTGAAATGATGGGAAAGATTTCGTCGTCCAGGATCGGGAGAGCGAGCCTTGGTCTCATCATCGTCTTTGGCATCGTCATGGGGCTAGCGGCTGGACTGGTGTGCGCCGTGCTACGCGACTACGTCGCGAGGAAGCAATCACAGCTTCTTTCCGACTAGGGGGCAGCCCGAGTTGCGGCGTCGCGTCTGCCCGTTGCGGCGCCGGACGCGAACAAGGGCGTGGAAAGCGTCGCCACCATTTGGTACGTAGCACGTCTCATTTCGGGCGCTCGGCCAATCCCTAAGTGAGTCCGAGGCGGCCTGCACGGGAGCGGAAGTTCAATTGTCCAAGCGTCCCAAAGTCACGATCATGCTCGCATCTCGAAATGGGGCCGAGTTCATCAGCCAGCAGCTCGAATCCTATCGTGCCCAGACTTATCCAAACTGGGAGCTCGTCTTATCGGACGACGGCTCGACCGATGGGACGCTGGCATTGGTCCACGAATTCGAAAAATCCGTATCCCAGCGGGTGGTTTTGCTTCGCGGTCCGCAACTGGGCTTCTGGCAGAACTTTGCCTCGCTGGTCAGGAGCCCGGAGGCTTCGGGCGAATTGTTCGGCTACAGCGACCAGGACGACGTCTGGTTCGATCACAAGCTTGCGGACGCCGTCGCCTGGTTCGAGCAAATTCCGCAGGACGAGCCAGCGCTTTTCTGCACGCGCACCCAGCTCGTCACCCGGCAGGGAGAACCGATGGGGTTTTCCCGAGAGTTCGCTCGCGCGCCGGGGTTCGCCAACGCGTTGGTTCAGAACTTGGGCGGTGGCAACACCATGATCTTCAACCGGGCAGCCCGATTGGCGCTGCAGAAGACGCCGCCGGAGGCGTCAATGGTTGCGCACGATTGGTGGACGTATCAGGTCATTACCGGGGTTGGGGGGCGCGTACACTTCGATCCGCGACCCAGCCTGGCTTACCGGCAGCACGGGCAGAACGTGTTCGGAAAAAACGTCGGTATCCAGGCGCGCCTGACAAGAGCGCTCAGCCTGGCGTCCGGGCAGATGGCCCAATGGAACGAGATCAATCTGAAACTGCTCAATCAGCTTCGTGACCAGCTGCGTCCGGAGAACGTTGCGATCCTGGACCTGTTCGCCAGGGCTCGAACCGCTTGGCTGCCCATGCGATTGTGGCTACTCTGGCGGTCGGGGGTCTATCGGCAGACGGCCATCGAGAATCTCGCACTCACTGTTGCGGCGATCTTTGGCCGGATTTGACGGCTGTCCCGGCAGCCACGGAACTCCCTCAGCCTCGCGGGACCATATCCATGAAGATCGAACGTTTGAGTATTCCGGACGTGCTGCTGTTAACGCCGCTGCGGCATGTCGACGAACGTGGCTCGTTCTCGGAAACGTTTCGGGCGGACCTCTTGGCAGCCCATGGCGTCGGTGCGGCTTTCGTGCAGGACAATCACGTGGTTACGAAAAGCAGGGGAATCGTACGCGGTCTGCACTATCAAACGGAACCTCGGGCGCAGGGGAAGCTCGTGAGATGCTCGAGAGGGGCGATCCGCGACGTCGCCGTGGACCTTCGCGAGACCTCCCCGACCTATGCGAAGCATGTCGCCATCGAGCTGTCGGAGGCCAATTGGCAGCAACTCTGGGTGCCGCCGGGGTTCGCGCACGGCTATATCACGCTAGACGACAATTGCGAGGTCATCTATAAGACGACCGATTATTATTCGCCAGGTCATGAACGGGGGATCGCTTGGGACGACCCCGCGCTCCAGATTGATTGGGGCATCTCTTCGACCGAAGCAACCCTGTCGGACAAAGATCGTAATCTTCCGCGTCTGGGCGAACTGGCACGGCGCTCCAACTGAAGTTGTAGGTGATCATGCGGGTTCTTGTGACTGGCGGGGCTGGGTTCATCGGATCGGAAGTATGCCGTCATTTCATCTCCGGTCTCGGGCTCGACGTGGTCGTGCTGGATACCCTGAGCTATGCAGGCAATCTGGCCTCGCTCGCTCCGGTTGCAGACAGCCCGCGATATGCCTTCGAAAAGGGCGATATCTGCGACCGAGATGCCGTAGAATCGGTTTTCCGGAAATATGAGCCGGGCGCAGTCGTTCACCTCGCCGCCGAAACCCATGTCGATCGTTCGATCGGGCATTCAGAGGTCTTCGTTCGAACGAACGTCCTCGGAACCTTTACCCTGCTGGACGTGTCGCGTCGCTATGTCGAGCGCAGTCCGAGCATCGCCCAGTCGTTCCGCTTCGTTCACGTGTCGACCGACGAGGTCTATGGATCCTTGGGCGCGGAGGGCACCTTCACAGAGACGACATCCTACGACCCCAGCTCTCCCTATTCCGCCAGCAAGGCCGGCTCCGACCATCTGGCGAAGGCATGGCACCGCACCTACGGTCTGCCGGTGATTGTTTCGAACTGCTCTAATAATTACGGTCCTTACCAGTTTCCCGAGAAGCTCATTCCCCTAATGATCCTCAATGCGCTGGAGGGAAAGGCGCTGCCGGTTTACGGAAACGGCTTGAACGTTCGCGATTGGCTCTACGTCGCGGATCACGCGCGCGCGCTCGGGACAATTCTCGCCAAGGGCCGTTCGGGCGAGACCTACAATGTGGGCGGACGCAACGAAAGGACCAATCTGGACGTGGTGCGACAGATCTGCTCCTTGCTAGATAGGCTGCGTCCGGCCGACACCTCGCACCATGACCTGATTTCGTTTGTCAAGGATCGCCCTGGGCACGATCTGCGCTATGCGATCGATGCGACGAAGCTGGAAGGCGAGCTCGGCTGGCGCGCCAACGAGACATTCGAGACGGGCATAGAGAAGACGGTGCGCTGGTACATGGAACGCGCCGATTGGTGGCGCCCGTTGCGGGACCGGGTCTACGGTGGCACGCGGCTGGGTCTGATCGGAAAAGACCGCTCATGAGGCTTCTCGTCGTCGGTCGCACAGGCCAGATCGCCAGATCGTTACGCGAAGCCGCTGCCAGGGAGACTGACCTCGTTCTCCAGTCCGTCGGCCGTCCCGAGGTGGATCTGCTGCAGCCCGGAGCAGTAGCGGCGGTCATTGCAAAGTTTCGCCCTGACATTATCGTCAACGCAGCCGCCTATACTGCGGTTGACAGGGCCGAAGACGAGCCGGACGTCGCTTTTGCGATCAACCGGGACGGCGCAAGGGAAGTCGCCGCGGCTGCTGCGAGCGGGAACGTTCCTATCATCCACTTCTCGACCGATTACGTGTTCGATGGAAAAAAGTCCGGTCCTTACGAGGAGCAGGACGCTCCCAATCCGCAGAACGTGTACGGACGTTCGAAGCTGGAGGGAGAGCGAGCCGTGATGTCGGTGAACGTTCGGCACATCGTCCTGCGGACGTCCTGGGTATATGCGCCGTTTGGAAGCAATTTCGTGCTGACGATCTGGCGCAAGCTCGTCGAGGGGCAGCGCCTCAAGATCGTCAATGACCAGACGGGTTATCCGACCTACGCGCCGGACCTCGCCGACGCCACAATCGCGCTGAGCCGCCGGGTGATCCGGACAGGCTGGCAATCCGAGTATGCCGGAATAACGCATATCGTCGGTCCCGAGGCCGTCACCTGGTACGACTTTGGGTGCCTGATCGCGAAAAGGTATACGGCCGAAACGGCCGGATCGGCCGAGATCATTCCGGTCTCCTCGTCTGAATATGCGGCCCGCGCCGTTCGTCCGGCGAATTCACGGCTGTCAACCGAACGGCTGCAATCGGTCTTCGAAATCCGACTGCCATCGCTGCAGACATCGCTCAACGACTGCCTTGATCGCATCTTGCAGGAACAGGGAGGCCCATCATGAGAGGAATCATTCTCGCCGGTGGCAGCGGCACGCGGCTGTATCCAATGACCCTGGTGACCTCGAAGCAGTTGTTGCCGGTCTATGACAAGCCCATGATCTACTATCCGCTCACCACCCTCATGCTCGCGGGTATCCGTGAGATCCTGATCATTTCGACACCGCACGACCTGCCTCAGTTCCAGGCCCTGCTCGGAGACGGCAACCGATGGGGCCTGTCGCTGTCCTATGCGCAGCAACCGACGCCTGGCGGTCTGGCCCAGGCCTTCATCATCGGCGCTGATTTCGTCGCAAGCCAACGTTCGTCCCTGATTCTGGGCGACAATATCTTCTTCGGCCAGGGGCTCCATCAATTGTTGGCCAGCGCCGCGGGCCGCACGAGCGGCGCGACCATCTTCGCTTATCAAGTGTCCGATCCAAACCGCTATGGCGTGGTCGAATTCGACGAAGGGGGCAAGGCCCGCTCGATCGAGGAGAAGCCGCAGAAGCCAAAATCGAACTTCGCAGTCACGGGACTCTATTTTTACGACGAGCAGGTGGCAAACTTGACTTCGACCATCAGGCCTTCGGCGCGCGGCGAGCTGGAAATCACCGATTTGAACAAGCTCTACCTAGAGCAAGGAGACCTTCATGTTGAGCGGCTGGGGCGGGGGTTCGCCTGGCTCGATGCAGGTACGCCCGAGAGCCTGCTCGATGCAGCGGAATTTGTTGCAACGGTCGAGAAGAGGCAAGGCTTCCGCATAGCATGCCCCGAGGAGGTAGCCTTCAACCAGGGCTATATCGATCGGGGGCAACTTGAGCGACTTGCGTCCGAGATGGGGAAGGGCGAGTACGCTTCCTACCTCCGCAACGTGGCGGCCGTCTGAGCAGGCAATGACCCGTGCGCAGGTGGACCCAGGATATCGACCGCTCCTTAGGCACTTGTCTCGTTCATCAGCCGGAGGGTACCCAACCGGAGAGCGAACAGGACCGAGCCTGCGCATCAGCACTGAAGTCGAAGGCGGCAGGCGTATTCGAGGTGTGTGCGATTAGAATTAGATTCATCAAACACAGTCACTTCGGGGGCCCGTCGTAGTGACGATGAGTTGATCGATACAGCCAAGGAGGAGCGCTTCACGCAGTGAAAACATCCGTCGGCGAGCTGCCGCGCCGGGCAATCGACTTCTGCCTGAAGCTGGCCCGGCATTGCGATGGTTGAAGTAGATCGGATCTTCACGCCTGAAGACGTAAACCAGATGCACGTAGAGCCCATCGAATACTTCAAGTACCCGTTCGGACATAGCTCTCTAATCGAGCTTTTTGACCATCATCTCTCACGCTGCGAGTTCGTTCTACGGCTCCAGTTATGTTTGGTTCGACTTCTCGGGCGTTTCAAGCGGGGCGGCGTCGGCTTCCTGATCTTCGGCGCGCTGAAATGGCGCTGGCTGAAGACCTGGTGGGCCACGCATCATCTTCACGCCTGCGCGGTGATCGCCAACCGCGTGATCTTCAGCCGTAGCCGCGGACCGATCATCGCGATCCTGTCGATCCTCGTTCACGTGCTCGCCGTCGTCCTCGCCTGGTGTGTGGTGCAATCGATTGCGGCAAGGGTTCGCTTCAGCGACGTCTTTCTGCTCGTGCCGCCCGTGATGCTGATCACGATGATTCCGATCTCGATCGCCGGCTTGGGCGTGCGTGAAGCCACGATGGGGCTGGCGTTCGGCTTCGCGGGACTTGCCGCCAACGAGGGCGTCAACGTCTCGCTGCTGTATGGCGCCTTGTTCTTCATCGTCGGCGCGTTCGGCGGCCTGGTCTGGATCCTCAGCGCGGAAAAGGCATGGCAAGGGGGCCACTCCGATCGGGGTGCCAGAGTGACGACGCTCGCCTGGTGCTGTTCGCGCTTACGCCGGCTGTGCTGGCCGCACTGATCTCCGCCTGCCTACCTGGTAGCGCATGCCGCTGCTGCAACGTTACGCGCTGGCGCGGCCGAACGCACGCTCGTCACATCGCATTCCGACGCCGCAAGGTGCAGGTCGATCATTGCCGCCACCCTGCCACCCTGCTGGTGGCTGCAGCCTGGACTTACGGCGCGGTTCCCCTGTCTCTAATCGGCTCCGCCGTCCTGATCGCTGTGGTCGGGCTTGTCGATGACATCAGGCCCGGTCCGGCTCGTGTTGCAGGCGGCAGCCGTGGGGCCGTCGTCTTCACGGCACCGGAGACGCTGCGGATCGTCCCTGCTCTGCCGCTTGCTGTTGAACGCATCATCCTTCTCATTGGCGGCGTCTGGTTCTCTGGTTCGTGAACCTCGTCAACTTCATGGACCGCCTCGACCTGATGACGGTGGTGGAGGTAGTGCCAGTCACCTCAGCGCTCGGGCTGCCCGGATGGTTTGGCGACCTCTCGACGTCCGCCGGACTGCTCGCCACTGCGCTGTGCGGGGCCATCCTCGGCTTTGCGCCGTTCAACCGTCCAGCCGCAAAAGTCTTCCTCGGCAATGTCGGCAGCCTGCCGATGGGTCTGTTGCTCGGCTGGTGCCTGCTAGAGCTCGCCTGGCACGGACAACCCGCCGCGGCGCTGCTGCTGCCGGCCTATTACCTTGCGGATTCCACCGTCACGCGTTTCGCCGCATCATCAGGCGCGAGCCGTTCTGGTCGGCACACCGTACGCACTTCTATCAACGTGCAACTGACAACGGTTTTACCGTCTCGCGCATCGTCGGGGGAGGTCTTCCTGCTCAACCTCTTGCTGGCGGCGTTGGCCATCGTCACCGTTCGCGCCGGCTCGATGACGATTACGATTGTGTCCTTGTTCGCAGGCGCGGCCGCCGTCGCTTTCGTGCTGCGGCGCTTTCTCGCACTCAGTCGTCCTGAGATTCCACCGCCAGCCGCAGCCCCTCCTCGAGAGAGACCTGCGGCTGCCGGCCGGTCGCGATCGCCTTCGAGATGTTCAGCTCGAGCGAACGGATCAGGCTGTCATGCGTATCCTGCCGGCCCGTCACGCTGAACAGTGCGCTGAGCAGGCTCGGCGGCACGCCGAACATCCGCAGCCTCTTGCCCGAGGCTTCGGCCAGACCCGCGATGAATTCGGGTGTCGAGGGCTGCTCCCGGTCGGCTAGGAGGAAGATCTCGAAATTGATGCCGGCATCGGGGTGACTGAGCCGAAGGATAAACGACGACAGGTTCTGGACGGCAAGGAAGCGCGATGGTTACGGATCGCGGCAAGGGCATTGGCAGCCCGAGGTTCACCGCCCGCGTCAGCACGGCGAAATTGCCCTTGGTCTCCGCGCCATAGACCATCGGCGGCCTTATCACCGAGATCTTCATGTCGCTGTCGCCGCCCAGCGTCCTCATGCCTGCCTCGGCCGCGGCCGTGGACATGCCGTAGAGGCCGCGCGGCGTCAGGACGTCGTCTTCGCTGAACGGCGCACGGCCCTCGCTGCTGCGGCCGTGAACGAGAGCATGCTCCTCGTGCTTGTGATGCACGCGCGCGGCGAGATGGATGACGGCGTCGACGCCTTCCAGCACGGCCTGCCAGTCCGTTTCGGGACCGATCGATTCGATCACGACCTCGTCGCCGACACATTTAGACCTGCGGACGACGCGGCCGACCGACCATCCCTCGCGCATCAGCGCGGGCCCGATATGACGACCGAGAAAGCCGCTCGCTCCCGTCACCAGCGCGACCGGTTTTCTTTCATGCGCCCTTACTGTCGGGGACCTAGATAGGCAGAGCCGCTATCCTCGAATGTGATGACGCTGAGCGCCAGCAATCCGAAGAAGATACCGGAGATGATAAACAGAGTCTTGACCCAAAATCTCACAGCGCGGCCGAAAGTCGAATTTGGTGGTTGGGGTGACGATCTCATCACTGGTTTTGTTTGGAAATCCATCCTCTCTGAAGCTTCGAGCGCTCTTTTAGGGCCGTTATTGGAAGCGTCTACTGGTGCCGGCGATTCGGCCGTGCCGCATAGCAACATTGTCTCTTCGTCTGCATCATACACGAGTTGATAGATGTCTGGATGCCGAATTGTTCTTCTTCGGCTGCCCCTTTTCCGCATGTACCGCTGGGGCGACTGGGAAAGGTTCCTTCGAGCTTAGCGCGCAATAGGCCGGCAGCCCAAGAGCAGGTCCAGGAGCTCGGCGGAGCGTTCGCAGCGCACACCGGGGGTGGTTCATGACCCTCTAGGCGCTTTCCTTTTCGGCGCTGGCGGGGTCCGCGGCTCGCGGGCCGCTGGCGACTGCGTTACGACGCTAGGACATCCAAATCGTCCTCCGCGGCGATCCCGATGAGGGCAAATAGGACATACCGGGCGGGCATAGGTCAGCGCCGACCCCATCCGACGCGGCGCTCGACCTCCTTGGAGGCGCAGACCGGCGGGTCCATGAGATCTGCCCCGAGGCATCGGCGAGCAGGGTGTTGAGATGGATATAACCTGTGATCTGCCAATCGATTTCTTGCTGGCTTAACGTCTTGCGATATCCAGGCCGGAGGTCAGGGCGCGTAGCGGAAGGTTCGATCGTCTCTCGCGGGAACGGCGATCGGATCATGGCGGTCAGGTCTTCTCGGGGTTCGTCAATTCGGCTCGGGCGAGGGCGGCAGCGATGGTCCGATGCGCTCACTGGCTCGAAGCATGGAACTCCTCAGTCGCCTGGGTTCGAAGCTGACTGCGCCGCACTTTGAGTGCTTCGCTTTGATGCTATGGCCGATCGCCTCTTTGGCGTCCTCCGGCACCAGCTTTTCCAGATCAGCCTTGGCAGTTTCATGCTGGCCATGTGCCTCTCGGGTTAGGAGGTAGGTGGCTGCAAGTTCCGCCCATTGGTGGGGGAGTGGACATATCAACGACTTTGATGGCCTCCAGCCGAGGGCGGAGTGTTTCGATGTTGAATAGAGCGGGCCGCTCGCCGCTCTTGAAGCACCGCCAGAATTTCTTCTCGGCGGTAAGGATGTTGATAGAGGGGGTCGGCGTGGATTCTAATTTCGTCCCATTTGCCGCGGCCGGTGTGATCGAGAGCACCGCGTTGCGGGCGGCGATGACCCACGTATTTGTGCTGCAGCTGAACAATGTGCTTCTCGGCCGCGGCTTCCTGTGAGAAGGCCCAAGACAGCATTAACTTGGCTTCTAAGACTGCGCCGGTCCGCTCGACTGCGTCGACGCCATCCATCTGTGCACGGAGTGGCGCACGCGCTTGGGCGTTACTTCTGGGAGTGCTTTTTTCGCGTTGCGAGGAGCAGGTTTGCCTCATTGACAGGAACAATATTGACTCGCAGGCTTTGCCAAACGGTCGGTTGGGTCGTTTGCGCCGATTTCGCTTTCGGCAGCGGGACTGCGGTTCGGTTGGACGCTTCTTTCGATTATCCTTTCAAATTCTCGCGCTACGTCGGATGACTGTTTGAAGTGCGTAGATGGGTCTCAATATGGCGTGTTGACATTGTCTGCTCATTCCGTCTAGCGGCTGCGTCCGCGCTTTACCGGCTGCGTCTGAGCGAGACGATCGCGGAATTCGCAATCCGGGCCGACAGGTTCGAACCAGGTAGCCGACCGGCCAGGTTCTTCCAGCATGAATCGTGAAAGCATCGCGCTCGCCGCGGAAAGCCAGTGGGTAGGGAGCATAATGGTTCGCACCGCGAATTTTGACATCGGATACGACGAGCAGGAAATGAGGATCAGAATTGGTCGAATCGTAATTGCTCTCCCGATTTCCTTGCCGGATGACCTCGGGATCGAACAGACGTTTCGGATTCGCTCTTGAGATCCGAGCGTGGCATTGCTCGAGATCGGATCGAGCAGCTCGTAGCAGCGAGACGACAGCTCGGCTTTGCGATATCCCAACTTTCCTATAGAAGGTCTCTTGCGCGATGTCGTCGGCCTCCCGATCGGGCTCTTCCTCGGCACGCGCCTGCTGGAGTTTCGGGGGAGGCAGGCGGCACTCCCGCTGCGCCCACAGCGCGATCAAGCTGTCTTGTCACGCCGCCCGCCAGGAACAATTCTGGTCGGGCAAAGCGGCATTTTCCACCAGGCAAGGAAATGACTTTAAGTGCAGCAGGTGATCGACTCGGTTGCACTGCTATTATCCTGGCGCTTCTTTCGTTGCCCGCAATGGAGGGTACAATCTATCACGGCCTTCGTGTTTGTGCTGCCTGACTTCTTGCGATGTCAGAGCTCCTGATCGGAAGAGATACCTGCGGCTGCCAGCCGGTCGCGATCGCCTTCGAGATATCGAGCTCGAGCGAGCCGATCAGGCCGTCTTGCATATCCTGACGGCCCATCACGCGGAGG